>NZ_MKJZ01000001.1:0-113161 GCF_001942225.1 Serinicoccus sp. CUA-874
GCGCCGCCACCACCGGCACCCGCCGACCGCTACACTGAACCCCGCCCAAGGTGGGGAAAATCAGTGAGCATCACTGAGGAACTTCGACGAGCCTCGTCACTACTGGGCACATAAGCGGATAGCCAACCTTTTGGCAGAGGGGGGCTTGAACCACCCCCATCCTTTGGGCGCCGATCCCGATACCGGCGTGGTCTCACCCTGCCCCTCGGACTGTCCGCAGGTGTTCACCCACGACGACTGGGGCACGCGCCTCGCGATCGCAGGAGTCGTGCCGTCCATGGTGACCGGGGCCATCGCCATCGACGCGACAGACCAGGAGTCGTGGGCTCACCCCCAGAGCTGGGACGACGACCCCGACGTCGAGCCCGGGCAGCTCCCCGCCCCGCAGGAAGTGAAGAAGCGCAAGTTGCGGAGCAAGGAGGGATGGCCCCGCATCGGCGCGGACGGTCGTAAGCAGCACACCCTCGACCCGGACGCCCGACAAGGCGTTCCGCACGAGCAAGAAGGGTCGAAAGGGGGAGGTGTTCACCGGGTACGACGTCACCCTCGGAGCCAGCACCCGCCTGTGCGCCACGCAGGGCTACGTCCTGCCTCTCATCCTGTGCCTGTCCGTCCGCCCAGGTGGCACTCACAAGGGTCGCAGCGGGATAGACGCGATCGACGCACTACGTTGAGCCGGGCTGACAGTGAGTAAAGTTGTCGCCGACCGGGGCTACACGTACTGCACTCACGACACCTGGGCCACCCCCCTACGGGACCGGGGGATCACTCAGACCCTGGACCTGCACAAGTTGCAGCGGGGGCGACGGCCCGGACCGATCGCCGGGACGGTGTGGATCGACGGGGCGCTGTACACGAGCGCGATCCCGGACGCACTCATCGACCTGCCGGCTCGCCCGCTGGTCCACGACTTCGAGGTCCTGGGAGCGTGGGCCGACCAACATGAGCCACGCCGGGCCTATCGCTTCATTCCGCTCAACAGCCCGACGCCCGACGGGTCGCAACGGTTCAAGGGGCCCGCTCTCTCCGGCAAGGTGCGGTGCCCGAACACGCCAGCCTCGATGCGGGGGGTTGGACCGCTGACCCGGTGTGAACGAGGGGGAGTGTGCGGTTGCGGCAACACCGTGACCATAGGGCCGACGGTCGAGGCCCGGGAGCGACAACGCTTCCCCTACGGGACCAAGGCATGGATAAGGGACTACGCCCGGCGGGAGCACGTCGAGTCCTGGAACTCGGCGATGAAGGGGCACCAGTCCCTCTTGCGACACGGGTCCATCCAGGTCTTCGGAACGGTGAAGACGGCCATGGCTGTCGGTATCGCTGCACTCGTCCATAACTTGTTGGCCATCCGGTCCCTGCGAGCTCGCGCATCCGCTGAGCCGCAGACATACAGCGAGGCGGACGAGGATCTCCCCCCGCTGTTCATCAAGCGTCGAGCCCCCAAGCCCGTAGCCAAGTCGCCGCCCGGCTGACCAGCCCGCTCCAGAGGCGCGCGCTATGCGTGCCCAACTTGTGCTGCCAAAATCGCGCCGTGCGGCCTCCCAGAGGTCGGATCGTCCCAGTTGCTGAGTCTTGGCCGCACGTTTTCGGCGGCTTTGGCGTCTCTGACCGCCTCACGTAGCCCCGGAGCTGCTCGCACCGCCCCCACTGGGAGGGTCACGGGGAACTTATGTGAACCCTGACTCGCCACTTATGTGACGGCGCCTGGGCTCCCCGGGCAGGAATCGAACCTGCGTCGCTAATCCTGATTCAAAGTCAGGCGGCCCCTACCAGCAGAGCAACCGGGGAACGTGCCGCAGCACCCCGCCAGCCTAACGGCCGGGCTCAGCTCTTGGCCCTGGTCCGCAGCGTCGGGCGGGCCTCCATGCCGGCGAGGCCGTTCCACGCGAGGTTGACCAGGTGCGCCGCGACGTCGTCCTTCTTCATCTTGCGCGAGTCGAGCCACCAGCCGCCCGGGATGGCGACCATGCCGACGAGCATCTGGGCATACAGCGGGGCGGTCTTGGGGTCCAGCCGCCGCCGCCTGAACTCCGCGGCGAGGATGTGCTCGACCTGGGTCGCGATGTCGCTGATGAGCGAGGCGAAGGACCCGGTCGACTGCCCGGGCGGGCTGTCCCGCACGAGGATCCGGAAGCCGTCGGTCGAGTGCTCGATGTAGTCCAGCAGCGCCATCGCCGCCGCCTCGAGCAGCGCCCGGGCATTGCCCTCGTGCGCGGTGAGCGCGTCGGTGATCTGTCCGAGCAGCGCCTGGATCTCGCGGTCGACGACGACGGCGTACAACCCCTCCTTGCCGCCGAAGTGCTCGTAGATCACCGGCTTGGACACCCCGGCCGCCTCGGAGATCTGCTCCACGCTCGTGCCCTCGAAGCCCCGCTCGGCGAAGAGCGAGCGACCCACCTCGATCAGCTGCTGCCGCCGCTGCGGGCCGGTCATCCGGTGTCGGGAGGTCTTCGTGCTGGAGCTCACCACCCCATCATGCCAAGGGCGGGTCGCGGCGCGATCCTGCACAGGTACAGTCGGTCCCGTGACGCCCCACCACCCCGCCGCCGTCATCATCCTCGCCGCCGGGCAGGGCACCCGGATGAAGAGCTCCATCCCCAAGGTGCTGCACCGCATCGGTGGTCGATCCCTCGTCGGGCACGCGATGCATGCCGCCCGCCAGGCCTCGCCGGAGCACCTCGCCGTCGTCGTCCGGCACGAGCGGGAGCGGGTCGCCGCGCACGTCGCCGAGGTCGACCCGGGCGCGATCGTCGCCGACCAGGACGAGGTCCCGGGGACCGGTCGCGCCTGCGAGTGCGGGCTCGGCGCCCTCCCCGACGGTCTCACCGGCACGGTGCTCGTCACCATGGGTGACGTGCCGCTGCTCTCCGGCGAGACCCTGCGCGAGCTGACCCGGGTGCACGAGGAGCGAGGCTCGGCCGTGACCCTCCTCTCCGCCGTCGTGGACGACGCCGGCAGCTACGGCCGCGTCGTGCGCGACGCGACGGCGAGCTCGCCGAGATCATGGAGTTCAAGGACGCGGTGCAGCGCCGCGACGCCGGCGACCCGGACTACGGCCACGTCGTCGACATCCGCGAGTTCAACTCCGGCATCTACGCCTTCGACGTCGAGGTGCTGCGCCGCGCGCTGGACCAGGTGGGGCAGGCCAACGAGCAGGGCGAGAAGTACCTCACCGACGTCATCAAGATCGCCCGCGAGGAGGGTCGCACCGTCGTGGCCCACCCGGTCACCGACCTCATGCAGACCGAGGGGGTCAACGACAAGGTGCAGCTCGCGGCCCTCGGCAAGGAGCTCAACCGCCGGGTCGTCGAGCGGCACATGCGCGACGGCGTCATCGTCGTCGACCCCGCCACCGCGTGGATCGACGCCGACGTCACGATCGGCCAGGACACCGTCGTGCGGCCCGGCACCCAGATCCTCGGCGCGACGACCGTCGGCGCCGAGGCCACGATCGGCCCGGACACGACGCTCACCGACTGCGAGATCGGCGACGGCGCGAGCGTCGTGCGCACCCAGGCCGAGCATGCGGTGGTGGGCGGCGACGCCACGGTCGGCCCGTTCTCCTACCTGCGCCCCGGCACCGTGCTCGGCGAGGGCGGCAAGATCGGCGCCTTCGTCGAGACCAAGAACGCCGACATCGGCCCGGGCGCCAAGGTCCCGCACCTCACCTACTGCGGCGACGCGACGATCGGGGAGGGCGCCAACATCGGCGCCGGCACGATCTTCGCCAACTACGACGGCGTCGCCAAGCACCGCACCACGGTCGGCCGGCACAGCTTCGTCGGGTCCGACTCGGTGCTCGTCGCGCCGGTCGACATCGCCGACGGGGCGTATGTCGCGGCCGGCTCCACCATCGAGGGCCGGGTCGGGCCGGGTCAGATCGCGGTCGCCCGCGCCCGCCAGCGCAACGTCGACGGCTGGGTGGCGCGGCGCCGCGCCGGGACCGCCACCGCGGCGGCCGCCGAGGAGGCGACCGGGACCGGTGGCGAGGGCATACCGCAGGACGAGCCGAGCACGGAGGAGAGCTGATGGGGATCCACAAGACGACCGAGAAGAACCTCATGGTCTTCTCCGGCCGGGCGCACCCGGCGCTCGCCGACGAGGTCGCCGCCGAGCTGGGCACCAATCTCGTGCCGATGCAGGCGCACAGCTTCGCCAACAGCGAGATCTACGTCCGCTTCGACGAGTCGGTCCGTGGCTGCGACGCTTCGTCATCCAGAGCCACGTCGCGCCGGTCAACGAGTGGATCATGGAGCAGCTCATCATGGTCGACGCGCTCAAGCGCGGCTCGGCCAAGCGGATCACCGTGGTGCTGCCGTTCTACGGGTATGCCCGCCAGGACAAGAAGCACCGCGGCCGGGAGCCGATCTCGGCCCGGCTCATCGCCGACATGTTCAAGACCGCTGGCGCCGACCGGCTGCTGACCGTGGACCTGCACACCGCCCAGATCCAGGGCTTCTTCGACGGCCCCGTCGACCACCTCATGGCCACGCCGATCCTGTCCAAGCACGTCAAGGAGAAGTACGGCGACCGCCAGCTGGCCGTCGTCTCCCCGGACGCCGGCCGGATCAAGGTCGCGGAGTGGTGGAGCAACAAGCTGGGCGGCGTGCCGCTGGCCTTCATCCACAAGACCCGCGACGTCACCCGCCCGAACGAGTCCGTCGCCAACCGGGTCGTCGGCGAGGTCGAGGGCCGCACCTGCATCCTCGTCGACGACATGATCGACTCCGGTGGCACGATCTGCCAGGCGGCGGAGGCGCTCATGAAAGACGGTGCCAACGAGGTGGTCATCGCCGCCACGCACCCGATCTTCTCCGAGCCTGCGGTCGAGCGGCTCGCGAAGTCCGTGGCGACCGAGGTCATCGTCACCAACACGCTGCCGCTCTCGGACGAGGCGCTGGCGATGGACAAGCTCACCCAGCTCTCGATCGCCCCCCTCGTCAGCCGCGCCATCCGTGAGGTCTTCGAGGACGGCTCGGTGACCTCCATGTTCGAGGGCCGCGCCTGACCTGCCGTTCTGGACATCGGTTTGCGGGGCCCGTCCCGCGAACCGATGTCCAGCACCGTGAGGACGCGGGATTTCGTGCGCCCCGTGCGTGGGCGATAGACTCCTCGGCGTTGCCTCGGCGAGGGACGCTGCACGGTGTCCGTCATCGACGAAGAGCTCACGGCTGACGCTGCCCCGCGCGGTGTCCCGCGTCGAGGCCTGACCCTGCACACCGCATACCCGCACGAAGAAGGTCTGACCGCATGGCTGACGAGCTGAAGATTCCCGCCGAGAAGCGCACCGAGTTCGGCAAGGGTGCTGCCCGCCGCATCCGGCGCGCCGACAAGGTGCCCGCCGTCCTCTACGGCCACGGCACCCCACCGCTGCACCTGTCGCTGCCCGGCCACGACACCATGCTGGCGCTGCGCCACAGCAACGCCGTCCTGACGCTGGACGTCGAGGGCGAGTCGCACATGGCCCTGGCCAAGGACGTGCAGCGCGACCCGATCAAGCGCTTCATCGAGCACGTCGACCTCGTCGTCGTGCGTGCGGGTGAGAAGGTCACTGTCGAGGTCGGCGTCCACATCGAGGGCGAGGCCGCCCCGGAGACGGTCGTCACCACCGACTACAACACGCTCGAGGTCGAGGCTCCCATCACGAGCATCCCCGAGTGGCTGGTCGTCTCGGTCGAGGGACTCGAGGCCGGCACCCAGATCCTGGCCGGCGAGGTCGAGCTGCCCGACGGTGTCACCCTGGTCACCGACCCGGAGGCGCTGGTCGTCAATGTCTCGCAGCAGGTGTCCGAGGAGGCCCTGGAGGCCGAGCTCGCCGAGGCCGAGGCCGAGGTCGGCATCGAGCAGGAGGAGTCCGACGACGACGCCGAGCTGCCGAGGGCGACGCCGAGGGTGGCGAGGCCGAGGGCGGCGAAGACACCGAGGCCAAGGACGACTGACCCCGTGGCGGGCGCTCCGGCGCCTGCGGCGTGATCGCGACGTGGCCGCGTCCGGGTGCTCCCGGGTGCGGCCACTGTCGCGTCACGGCCCTCGATCGGTGGAGGAGGAACGATGAGCGAGGCACCCTGGCTCGTGGTCGGCCTGGGCAACCCCGGTCCGAGGTATGCCGGTCACCGGCACAACATCGGTGCGATGGTGGTCGAGGCGATGGCGGCCTCGGCGGGGGCGAGCCTGCGCGAGCACAAGGCGGGCCGGGCCTGGGCCGCCGAGGTGCGGCTCGGGACGCTGCCGGAAGGACTGCCCGGCCCGCGTGCCGTGCTCGCCCGGCCCATGACCTACATGAACGTCTCCGGCGGCCCCGTCTCCGGGCTCACGAAGTTCTACAAGGTGCCGGTCGAGCAGGTGGTCGTCGTGCACGACGAGCTCGACATCGAGCCTGGGCAGGTCCGGCTCAAGCGGGGTGGCGGCGAGGGCGGGCACAACGGACTGCGCTCGATCAGCCAGTCCCTCGGCAGCCGGGACTACCTGCGGGTCCGCCTGGGCATCGGCCGCCCGCCCGGCCGCCAGGACCCGGCCGACTACGTGCTCTCCGACTTCCCGGCGCGCGACCGCATCGAGGTGGAGCTGCTCGTCGGCGACGGTGAGGACGCCGTCATCGACCTGGCCCAGCGTGGCCTGGAGGCCACCCAGCAGCGCTTTCACGTGCGCTGAGCCCAGACCCACCGGTCCGGGCGGGGGCTGGGCTCAGCCCGGGCTCTTGAGCTGCTGCAGCCGGGCCTCGATCTCGGCGTCCCCGCTGCTGCTCTCCAGCTCGGCGAACTGGTCCTCCAGGCTGGCCGACTGCGCCTCGGCCCGCCCGGCGACCATCGCCTCCTGCTTGCGGATGGAGTCCTCCCACCGGGACAGGTCGCTGCTCGGGTCCATGACGTCGATCGAGGACATGGCGTCCTGGACCTTCTCCTGCGCCTCGACCGAGCGGGCCCGGGCGACGAGCGTGCTGCGGCGCGACTTGAGGTCCTCCAGCTTGGTCTTCATGGTGACCAGACCGCCCTTGAGCTGCTCGACCGTCTCGTTCTGCTGGGCGATGGTCGGCTCGGCGTTCTTGACGTCGTTCTCGTGCTGGATCTGGCGGCCCAGGGCGACCCGCGCGAGGTTGTCGAACTTGTAGGCGCCGTCCGGGTCGCCGGCGCCGCGCATCTCCTCGGCCTTCGCGACGCGGCCGCCGCCTTGCGCCCCCACTCGGCCGCGGCATCGCGGTCGGTCTGCAGGTCGGCCTCGGCCATGCGCACGTTCGCGATGGTCTGCGCCACCGCCTCCTCCGCCTCGGCGATCGAGTTGGAGTAGTCCCGGACCAGCTGATCCAGCATCTTCTCCGGGTCCTCGGCGCGGTCCAGCAGCGCGTTGATGTTGCCCGTGCCAGCTGGCCCACCCGGCCGAGGATCGTCTGCTTCTGCGTCATCTGGTCTCATCCTTTCTCCGCCCGCGAGGTCGCGGGTCCTGCTGGTCTGATGTCGAGGGTATGACGTGCGGGCGCCACCTCCGGTTGCGCTGCACCAGGACTGCTCAGAAGCGGCCGCCAGAGAAGTTCCCCCCTCCGCCGCCACCGAAACCACCACCGCCGAAGCTGCCGCCACCGAATCCCCCGCCGCCGCCGAAACCGCCGCCGGAGAAGCCACCCCCGCCCCAGCCGCCACGGTGCCGGTGCGAGCTGCCGGCACCGGAGAGGATGCCACCGAGGATCACCGACCAGGGGTCGATGCCCCGGGACCGGCCCCGGGAGTAGGGCGAGCCGAACCCGCCGGACCCGCTGCCCCAGTGGTCGGTGTCGCGCTGCGCCTCGGTCAGCGCCCGCTCGCCGAGCTGCTCGGCGCGGGTGAGCAGGTCCATCGCGGCGGTCGGCGACTCCGACGCCCGGGTGACGGCGTCGTCGTAGAGCCGCAGGGCCTCGGAGATGCGGGTGCGCGCCGAGCTGTTCACCGCACCCCGCGCGGTGGACACCGTCTGGTCGATGCTGCGCAACCGTGCCCCGACCCGGCTGACGCGGGCCTCGAAGTCGCCGCGCAGCTTGGCCTGGTGGCGGTCGGCCTCGCGCAACGGCTCCAGCAGGGCGTCGAGGGCGTGCTCGGCGGCGTCCAGCTCGGCCAGCGCGCGCAGCGGATCCCCGCCGCGCCCGCTGCCCTGGGCCTGCTCGATCGCGGCGCGGGCCCGCTGGACGGCCTGGGCGATGGTCGGCTCGCCCCCGTGCGGGCGGGCGTCCTGCAGGTCGGCGGACAACGAGGCGATGCCCTCGGCGATCGCCTCGTCGGCGCCACGCAGCTGGGCGTCCGCCTCGGCGACCTGGTCCAGCAGCGCCGCGGCCTGTCCGATCGACTCCTCCGCGGCCCGGGCGGCCGCGACGGCGGAGGCCCGGTCGTCCCGCTCCAGCGACTGCCGTCCGGCGGTGACGAAGCCGTCGGCCGAGTCCAGCAGGTTGGTCGAGCGCTCCAGGTTGGCCCGCACCGTGGCCAGCGCCTGCTCGGGGTGACGCGCGCGCAGGCCGCTCAGCTCCTGCTCGGCGACGGGCAGCCGGTCACGGGTCTCACGGGCCCGGGTCTCGAGCTCGGCGAGGAACTGCGGGGCACGGTCCTGCAGCGAGCGGAGCCGCGCGAACTCCTCGGTCTGCGCGTCCAGCTCCTGCCGGGACTGCCCGGTCAGCTCCAGGATGCGGCCGAGCATGCCGCGCTGGACGCTCTCCGCCTCCTCCGAGTCGTCGTCGAGCTGCTGCCGCAGCGCGAAGGCCTCCCGGGCCGCGGCCCGCGCGCGCTCCAGCGCCGCGCTGAAGGCCTGGGTCTGCTGCTCGCCGAACTGCGCCCGCGCGAAGTCCAGCTCCTCGCCCGCCGAGCGCACGGCGTCGTCCATGCCGACCAGGGCCTCCGAGGCCTGCCGGTGCAGCTCGGGCAGGCTCGGGCCCTGCGCCCGGTCCGGCGCCTTCGCGCCCGGGTCCGGACGGCGCCGCACCCGCTGGACGACCATGGCGACCCCGCCGATGGCCAGCGGGGCGAAGAACAGCAGCGGGAAGGCGCCGCCCAGCCCGCTCCCGGAGGACTGCGGATAGACGTCCTCGCCGTCCGGCACGCTCACCCCGCCCGAGGACGGACCCTGCTCGTACTCCCGGGCGAAGCCGTCGACCGCGCCCTCGATCGCTCCCGCCCAGTCGTCCTGGGCCAGCCGCGGCTCGACGTCCTCGAGCCGGATGGTCTGCAGCTGTGCGTCGCTCAGCGTCTCCCCGATGTCGCCGAGCCCGTAGGCGCGCTGGTCGACGGCGACGGCGAGCACCAGGTCACCGGCACCCATACCGGACTCCTGCGAGGTGAGCTCGGCCCACTCCCGGCCGTCGATCGTGGACCCCGAGGTGTCGGTGAAGGTGTCGACATAGGCCACGAAGAGCTGCAGCCCCGTCTCCTCGCGCAGCGTCTCGATCTGCTCGGCCGCGCTCTGCTCCTCGGCGTCAGTCAGCGCGTCGACGGGGTCGAAGACAGCGTCCTCGAGGTAGGTCGGCTCCTCCGCCGCCGCCGGCACGGCGACACCGGAGGCGGCGAGCGCCAGGGCTGCGACGAGGACGTGGCGGGGACGCCGGTGGCGCCCCGCTCCTGCGCGATGTGTCGAACGACTCACGTGGCGATCCTGCCCGACCGCACCCACCCGCGCCACCTCCGACGCGCGGCGGGGCCGTCCCGGCGCGGTCGCCGCCCGCCAGAGCGTCGCGGCCCCCCGGTCGGCGCGCCGTACACTGATCCGGCAGCCGCGACCGGTCTCGCCCGCTGCACCCTCACCCTGTCTGACGCGCTCGCCAAGGAGCTGTTCATGTCGCTCGCGCCCCTCCTCGCCGCCGCTCGTGCCGAGGAGACCGTGTCGGGCGTGCTGGAGTCCGCCGGGGCGGGGACCGGTGTCCCCGCGCTGGAGGTGTCGGCCGCCCCCGGGCTGCACCCGAGCCTGGTCGCCCTGCTCGCGACGGCCGAGGCCTCGGGCCCGGTCCTGGCGGTGACGGCGACCGGCCGCGAGGCGGACGACCTCGTCGGGGTGCTCGGCGAGCTGCTGCCGGAGGGGCCCGACGTCGTCGCCGGCTTCCCCAGCTGGGAGACGCTCCCGCACGAGCGCCTCAGCCCCCGCTCGGACACCGTGGGTCACCGCCTCGCGACGCTGCGCCGGCTGGCCCACCCGGACCGCACGGGGGAGGACCCGCTCGCCGGGCCGGTCCAGGTGGTCGTCGCGAGCGTGCGCGCCCTGCTCCAGCCGATCGTCCGTGGTCTCGGCGACCTCGTCCCGGTCCGGCTCGCGGCAGGGGAGGAGCGCCCGCTCACCGAGGTCGCGAGGCGCTCGCGGCGGCGGCCTACACCCGGGTCGACATGGTCGAGCGGCGCGGCGAGTTCGCGGTGCGCGGCGGCATCCTCGACGTCTTCCCGCCGACCGAGGAGCACCCGGTCCGGGTCGAGTTCTGGGGTGACACGGTGGAGGAGGTGCGGTGGTTCAAGGTCGCCGACCAGCGCAGCCTGGAGATCGCGAGCCACGGCCTGTATGCGCCCCCGTGCCGGGAGGTGCTGCTCACCGACGCCGTGCGGGCGCGGGCCGCCGAGCTCGTCGACACCCTGCCCGGCGCGGGTGACCTGCTCGAGAAGATCGCCGAGGGTATCGCCGTCGAGGGGATGGAGTCACTGGCTCCGGCGCTCGTGGACGGCATGGAGACGCTCGTCGACGTGCTGCCGCAGGACTCGCGGGTCGTCGTGCTCGACCCGGAGCGGGTGCGCACCCGGGCGCACGACCTGGTGCGGACCAGCGAGGAGTTCATGCAAGCCGGGTGGGCGGCCGCGGCCGGGGGCGGTGCCGCCGTCCCCATCGACCTGCAGCAGCTGCTCGGGACGGCCTCGTCCTGGTCGCTCGCCGACATGCGCCGGCACGCCCTGGACGCCGGGGTGCCGTGGTGGACGCTCACCGCCTTCGCCGCGGACGAGTCGCTGGAGGAGTTCGTCGACGAGGGCGCGGTCGCCGACGAGCCGGACGAGGGAGCCGACCGGTCGCCCGCGGTGACGATCCCCTCCAGCCCGGTGACGGCATACCGCAGCGACGTCGACGCACTGACCACGGACCTGCGCGGCTGGCTGGCGCAGGGGCGTCCGGTCGTGCTCGCGCTCGACGGTGCCGGGCTCGCCCGCCGCGTCGGTGAGGTGCTGACCGAGCGTGAGGTGCCGCACCGGCTGCACGAGGGGGCCGACGGGCTGCCCGAGACCCTCGACCCGCAGCGGGTGACGGTGACCACCGGTCGGGTCGGGCGGGGCTACGTGCTCGGCGACGACGGTCTCGTTCTGCTCGGCGAGACCGACCTCACCGGCAACCAGGGCACCGGCGGCAGCACCAAGGACATGCGGCGGATGCCCTCGCGCCGGCGGCAGCAGGTGGACCCGCTCCAGCTGCGCCCGGGCGACTTCGTCGTGCACGAGCAGCACGGCGTCGGCCGGTTCGTCGAGATGGCGCAGCGGCAGGTGCAGGGCGCGACGCGGGAGTACGTCGTGCTGGAGTACGCCCCGTCCAAGCGGGGCCAACCGGGAGACCGGCTCTACCTGCCGACCGACCAGCTGGACCAGCTGACGAAGTACGTCGGCGGCGAGGCGCCCACCCTCCACCGGCTCGGTGGCGCGGACTGGCAGAAGACCAAGTCGCGGGCGCGCCGGCACGTCAAGCAGATCGCGGCCGAGCTCATCCGGCTCTACTCCGCGCGGCAGGCCACGCAGGGCCACGCCTTCGGCCCGGACAGCCCGTGGCAGCGCGAGCTCGAGGACGCCTTCGCCTACGCCGAGACCCCGGATCAGCTGGTCTCGATCGACGAGGTCAAGGAGGACATGGAGAAGACCGTGCCCATGGACCGCCTCATCAGCGGCGACGTGGGCTACGGCAAGACCGAGATCGCGGTCCGCGCCGCCTTCAAGGCGATCCAGGACGGCAAGCAGGTCGCGGTGCTCGTGCCGACCACGCTGCTCGTGCAGCAGCACCTGCAGACCTTCGCCGAGCGGTATGCCCAGTTCCCCGTCGTCGTCCGGGCCCTGTCCCGCTTCCAGTCCGACAAGGAGGCGCGCGAGGTCGTCGCGGGCATCGCCGACGGCTCGGTGGACCTGGTCATCGGCACCCACCGGCTGCTCGGCTCGACGGTGCGCTTCAAGGACCTGGGGCTGGTCATCATCGACGAGGAGCAGCGCTTCGGCGTCGAGCACAAGGAGCAGCTCAAGGCGCTGCGGACCAACGTCGACGTGCTCGCCATGTCGGCCACGCCGATCCCGCGGACGCTGGAGATGGCGATCACCGGCATCCGGGAGATGTCGACCCTGGCCACCCCGCCGGAGGAGCGGCACCCGGTGCTGACCTTCGTCGGCGGCTACGACGAGAAGCAGATCGCCGCCGCGATCCGGCGCGAGCTGCTGCGCGAGGGGCAGGTCTTCTTCGTGCACAACAAGGTGAGCTCGATCGAGAAGGTGGCCTCCCGGCTGCGCGATCTCGTGCCGGAGGCGCGCATCGAGACCGCGCACGGCCAGATGGGCGAGCACCGGCTGGAGCAGGTCGTCGTCGACTTCTGGGAGCGGCGCTTCGACGTGCTCGTGTGCACGACGATCGTCGAGACGGGCCTGGACATCTCCAACGCCAACACCCTCATCGTGGACCGGGCCGACGCCTTCGGGCTCTCCCAGCTGCACCAGCTCCGGGGCCGCGTCGGTCGCGGCCGGGAGCGGGCCTACGCCTACTTCCTCTACCCGCCGGAGAAGCCGCTCACCGAGACGGCCGTCGACCGCCTCCAGACGATCGCCGCCAACACCGACCTCGGTGCCGGCATGGCGGTCGCGATGAAGGACCTGGAGATCCGCGGTGCCGGCAACCTCCTCGGCGGTGAGCAGTCCGGTCACATCGAGGGCGTCGGCTTCGACCTCTACGTCCGACTCGTCGGCGAGGCCGTCGCCGCCTTCAAGGGCGAGGGGAAGGAGGCGCCGCCCGAGGTCAAGATCGAGCTGCCGGTCGACGCCCACCTGCCGCACGACTACGTGCCGGGGGAGCGGCTGCGGCTCGAGGCATACCGCAAGCTGGCACAGGTCGCCGACGAGGCCGAGCTGGAGCAGATCCGCGAGGAGCTGGTGGACCGCTACGGCCAGCCGCCGACCCCGGTGCAGACGCTGCTCGAGGTCGCGCGGCTGCGGACGGTGGCGCGCGAGGCCGGCATCAGCGACGTCGCGATGCAGGGGCAGATGGTGCGCTTCGCGCCGGTGGAGAACCTGCGGGAGAGCCAGCAGCTGCGCCTGACCCGGGTCTACCGCGGCACGATCATCAAGCCCGCGCTGCGGCAGATCCTCGTGCCCGCACCGAAGACGGCCGCGGTCGGCGGCAAGCCGCTGCGCGACCAGGAGATCCTCGACTGGGCCTCCCAGCTCATCCACGCGGTGCTGCTCGACGACTTCGCGGCGGTCGGCGCCCGCTGAGCCCGCAACTCGCGGAATCTGAACACGCCACACCAGTCACACCCGTACCTGAGCACGCTGACGCAGCCGGAGCGTAGGAAATAACCTTCGCTCCGCCTGCATAAGCGTGTTCAGGTCCGGCGGGGGCGTTGAGTCAGGGGGCGCCGGTCGAAGGCACCCAAGCCGGGTATTCGCTCAGGGGACGAAGGTCTCGAGCGTGGCGCCGAGCCGGGGGAGCGCCGCGACGACGTGCTCCTTCGCCTTGCCGCGGAAGGAGGCATACACCTTGCCGAGCGGGTTGCCCTCGACGCGCGCGGCGGCGGAGTCGGCGACCGCGAGCAGCTCATCGGCCACCTGGCCCGACCGTGCCGGGTCCGAGAGATAGCGGCCGAAGGCGACCTCGCCCTTCGCCTCGTAGTGCGGGTCGAGCGAGCGGGCCATGCCCGGGAGCAGCCGGTCCACGCCCTTGCGCACGTTGCTCTCGCTGGCCTTCTTCGCCCCGGCGAAGGCGGTCTTGAGCATCGTGCCGGAGATGCCCTTCTTGGTGGAGATCTCCGCGTCGGCCAGGACGAGGAGCGCGTCGACCACGCGGGGTCGTGTCCCCGGATCGAGGAGGGCGGTGCTCAGGGTGCTGGTGCTCATGGGCCGAGCATGCCAGGGGCCGCCCGAGGCGCGGGCCGTGCGATGATGAGCCGCGTGAAGCGCGCATACACCCTCCCCTCCGTCGCCGCGGTCGCCGCGCTGGCCCTCACCGGGTGCAGCAGCGGCCTCGGGATGACCGAGGGCGTCGTCATCGAGGGCACCGGCTACTCGGTGGCCGAGGTCCAGGAGGCCGCCGAGCAGCTCAGCGAGGTCTCGCCCGAGCCGGTGGCCGTGGCGACCGTGATCTACCAGGCGGGCGTCGCGCCGCTGCTCCACCGCTCCTTCAACGACACCAGCTACGAGGTGACCGAGAGCGACGCCCGGCGGGTGCTCTCCGAGGCGGGGCTGGAGGGCGAGGCCAGCGACCTCACGGTCCAGGCGGTGACCTTCCAGGAGTACGGCGCGCTCCTGGGCGACCAGGAGGCGCTCGCCGACGAGGAGCTCGCGCCGGTCATCGCCGAGCTGCAGACCCTCAGCGCGGAGGACATCGGCGCCCTCGAGGTCGAGGTCAACCCGCGCTTCGGGTCGTGGAGCGCCTCGGGCGACGGCGTGCTCCCGCAGGTGCCCGGGTGGATCAGCTCCCCGTCGGACTGAGCCTGCTGCTCACCTCCCCCCGGGTGCGCCGGGGCTGCTGTCGGCTGCCGCCTGGCAGGCGGTGCGCTGCGCCGACCACGTGCTCGCGGCCGATCCCGATGCCCCCACCCCGCGGGCGCTCGCCGCGGCCGGGATCGAGGTGAGGCCCGCCGGTCCCGACGCCACGCCGCAGCAGCGGGCCGCCGAGCTGCTCGCGCTCGACGGCGCGGTGGTCTGGGTCGGCTCGCCCGACGGCGACCCCGGCCTGGCCGAGGCGCTCGCCGTCCAGCTGCCGGAGGACGACCCGCCCGCCCTGGAGCTGCTCGTCGGGTCGTGGGACACCCCGGGCGCCCGGCTGCTGGACGCCGTCGCGGTGATGGACCGGCTGCGCTCGCCGGGTGGCTGCCCGTGGGACGCCGAGCAGACGCACGCCAGCCTCGTCCCCTACCTCGTCGAGGAGGCGCACGAGGCCGCCGAGGTCCTGGACGACCTCGACGCCGCCGTGGGGGACGCCCGGGAGCACGCGATCGACGAGCTCGGCGACGTGCTGCTCCAGGTCCTCTTCCACGCCCGGGTCGGCGCCGAGCACGAGGAGGAGCCCTTCGACGTCGACGACGTCGCCGCAGGGCTGGTCGCCAAGCTCGTCCGCCGCCACCCGCACGTCTTCGCCGACACGCAGGTCTCGGGGGCTGCCGACGTCGCGCACAACTGGGAGCAGATCAAGGCGCAGGAGTCCTCCGGGGCGCCCGCCCGCGAGCACCCGCTCGACGGCATACCCACCGGTATGCCCTCCCTCGCCCGCGCGGCCAAGGTCGCCTCGCGACTGGCGAAGGCGGGCGAGGGGGCAAGGCTCGACGAGCGGGTCGCATCGCTCGAGGCAGAGGGCGACCCCGGCGCGCCGCTCCTGCGGACAGTCCTCGACCTGCGCGCCCGCGGCGTGGATCCCGACCAGGCGCTGCGGCACACCCTCCGCCAGGTGGAGGCCGCGGCACGCCGGGGCGCCGATGGCCCCGGCCCGCCTCCCGAGAGCTCCGCGCGGCGCTAGGCTGGCCGACGACATACCGCCGGTGCTGCCGGTCGATCCCCAGACGCCCCCGCGAAAGGAGCGCACATGGCTGCCATCGATGCCATCATCGCCCGCGAGATCCTCGACTCCCGAGGCAACCCCACCGTCGAGGTGGAGGTCGGCCTGGACGACGGCACCGTCGCCCGCGCCGCCGTCCCCTCCGGTGCCTCGACCGGTGCCTTCGAGGCGGTGGAGCGCCGTGACGGTGACAAGAGCCGCTACCTCGGCAAGGGTGTGGAGAACGCCGTCGCCGCGGTGATGGACGACCTCGAGCCGCGGCTGCTCGGCTTCGACGCCTCCGAGCAGCGCCTCGTCGACACCGAGATGCTGGCCGCCGACGGCACCGGCAACAAGGGCGAGATCGGCGCCAACGCCATCCTCGGCGTCTCGCTGGCCGTCGCCAAGGCCGCGGCGGACTCCGCCGGGCTCCCGCTCTTCCGCTACGTCGGCGGCCCCAACGCCCACGTCCTGCCGGTGCCGATGATGAACATCCTCAACGGTGGCTCGCACGCCGACTCCAACGTCGACATCCAGGAGTTCATGATCGCCCCGATCGGCGCGCCGAGCTTCCGCGAGGCGCTGCGCTGGGGCACCGAGGTCTACCACGCGCTCAAGGGCGTGCTGAAGTCCCGCAAGCTCAACACCGGGCTGGGCGACGAGGGCGGCTTCGCCCCCGACCTGGAGTCCAACCGGGCCGCGCTCGACCTCATCATGGAGGCCATCAAGAAGGCCGGCTACACCCCCGGCTCGGACATCGCGCTCGCGCTCGACGTCGCGGCCACCGAGTTCTGCGAGAAGGGGAAGTACACCTTCGAGGGCAAGAAGCGCAAGGCCGCCGACATGGTCAAGTACTACGCCGAGCTCGTCGACGCCTACCCGCTCGTCTCCATCGAGGACCCGCTGGACGAGGACGACTGGGAGGGCTGGGCGCAGATGACCGCGCAGCTCGGCGACCAGGTCCAGCTCGTGGGCGACGACCTCTTCGTCACCAACCCCGAACGGCTGCAGCGCGGCATCACCGACCGCGCCGCCAACGCGCTGCTGGTCAAGGTCAACCAGATCGGCTCGCTCACCGAGACCCTGGACGCGGTCGCCCTCGCCCAGAGCAACGGCTTCCGCTGCATGATGAGCCACCGCTCCGGCGAGACCGAGGACGTCACCATCGCCGACCTCGCGGTCGCCACCAACTGCGGGCAGATCAAGACCGGGGCCCCGGCGCGCTCGGAGCGGGTCGCGAAGTACAACCAGCTGCTGCGCATCGAGGAGGAGCTCGACGACGCCGCGGTGTATGCCGGCGCCGGCGCCTTCCCCCGCTTCCGCGGCTGAGCCCGGTCCGTCGCCGCCCGGGCCGGCGTTCCGCTCGCCGCCCGGCGCGGCGTCCCCGCACCCGGTGACCACGGGCATACCCTGGCCACACCTGTCACACCCCTCCCGCCCGCACGCCCGAGGAGCATCTATGAGCACGGCCCGCGGCCCCCGCGACCGGCGCACCTCGCGCGCCGGCAGCAGGCCGACGGGTCCCGCGCGCCGCACCTCCTCGCGACCGGGTGGCCGGTCCCGTGCCGCGACGCTGCCCAGCGCGCGGCAGGCGCCGGTGCACGTGCGCCGGCTCATCACCCTCGGCGTGCTCCTCGTCGTCATGGCGCTCGTCGTCGCCCCCGCGCTGTCCGGCTTCCTGCGGCAGCGCGCCGACATCAACGCCCTGCACCAGGAGATCGAGACCGAACGCGAGGAGATCGCCGCGCTGGAGACCGAGCTGGAGCGCTGGGAGGACGACGACTACGTCGAGCAGCAGGCCCGTGAGCGGCTGCGTTTCGTCAAGGAGGGCGAGACCGCCTTCACGGTCATCGACGACACCGGGAGCGACTACACTGAGACGTTGCCAGGAATGGCCCCGGTGAGCGATGACGTGATTGCCGACAGCCCGTGGTACGGCCAGGTGTGGGAATCCGTGAAGATCGCGAACGAAGGGCTCCCCGAGACCACGGAGCCGTGAGCAACGGCCCCGCAGAGAAGGACATGAGCGAACTCGACCGCACCACGCTGGACGAGACCCCCACCGAGGAGGATCTCGAGGTCATCCGGCGCCAGCTCGGACGGGAACCGCGCGGCGTCGTGGCCATCGTGCACCGGTGCCCCTGCGGCTGCCCCACCGTCATCCGCACCGAGCCCCGGCTGCCGGACGGCACCCCCTTCCCCACCAGCTTCTACGCCACCTGCCCCAAGCTGACCGGCGCCATCTCCACCCTCGAGAGCGAGGGGCTGATGAAGCAGATGTCGCGGCGGCTGGCCGAGGACCAGAGCCTGCGCTGGGAGTATGCCCAGGCGCACGACGACTACCTGCGCCGCCGCGAGGAGCTCCTCCACGTCCCCGAGATCGCGGGCATCAGCGCCGGCGGCATGCCCAACCGGGTCAAGTGCCTGCACGTGCTCGTGGCGCACAGCCTCGGGGCCGGTCCCGGGGTCAACCCGCTCGGCGACGAGGCGATCGCGGCCCTGCCGACCTGGTGGGAGGGCGGCTGCTGCTCCGGCGTCTCGGCGGTCGAGGACGAGCGCTGCGACTCCTGCCCCAAGCACCACCCGCTGCCCGAGGCCGAGCAGGCCCACCCCGCGGCGCAGGAGGTCGCCGACGACGCGCCCCGCGGGCGCCAGGGCGGGTCCGCCGCATGACGCGCGTGGGTGCCGTCGACTGCGGCACCAACTCGATCCGGCTGCTCGTCGCCGACCTCGAGGCCGGCCCCGACGGGCCCGCGCTGCGCGAGGTGCACCGCGAGATGCAGATCGTGCGGCTGGGTGAGGGCATCGACGCGACCGGCGCGATCAGCGAGGCCGCGATGCAGCGGACGCTCGCGGCCGCGCAGGGGTATGCCGACCAGTGCCGTGAGGCGGGCTGCGAGCGCGTCCGCTTCGTGGCCACCTCGGCCTCGCGCGACGCCTCGAACGCGGCCGACTTCGTGGCCGGCGTCCAGGAGGCCTTCGCCGGCTTCGACGTGACGCCCGAGGTCGTGAGCGGCGAGGAGGAGGCGGCGCTGTCCTTCGCCGGGGCCACCGGGCCGCTGCGGGGGCACGGTGCCCCGGGCCCCTACCTCGTCGTCGACATCGGCGGGGGCTCGACCGAGTTCGTCCTCGGGGACGAGGCGGGCACGGGGGTTGCCGCCGCTCGCTCGGTGGACATCGGCTGCGTCCGGCTGACCGAGCGTCACCTGCGCGACGACCCGCCGAGCGAGGACCAGGTCTGGGCGGCCCTCTCCGACATCGTGCGCGCGGTCGACGAGGTGGCCTCGACGGTCGACCTCACCGGGGTGGGCACGCTGGTGGGGCTGGCGGGGTCGGTGACGACCGTGACCGCGCACGCGCTGGACCTGCCGGCATACCGGCGCGAGGCCATCCACGGTGCCGAGCTCGAGGTCGACCGCGTGGTCGACGCCTGCACCGACCTGTTGCTGAGCCCGCGGTCGCGACGGCGCGAGCTGCCGTTCATGCACGAGGCAGGGTCGACGTCATCGGGGCCGGAGCCTGGTGTGGCGGACCGTGGTGCAGCGGGTGGCGCACGACTCCGGGCTGGCGACCGTGCGTGCCTCGGAGACCGACATCCTCGACGGCATCGCCCTCTCCCTGGCCTGAGTCGTCCACACCTCGCGCGCCGGACCCGGTCCTGACCCAGGACCGACCGTCCTCGTGACGGCGTGTCCGAGGGGTCCTCGGCACTCATACTGCCGAGGGCCCCTCATCCATGTGCAGCCGTCTCTGGCACGGCCCCCCGGTCCTCGGCACCCCCGGAGGACGAATCATGCCGGACACCCACCAGACCTGGCAGGTCGAGCACCTGCCCCACGACCTGAGCTGCCTGAGCTGCACCCACCCGGTGCATACCTACCTGCCGTGCGGCGAGGGATGCGACTGCCCACCGGTCGTCATGCCGGGCGCCGCGGCCGCCACCGCTGCGTGAGCCGTGCCCTCACAGGCGGGCGACGACGTCGTCCAGCATGGTCTCGGTGAGGCGGCCGGTGAAGGTGTTCTGCTGGCTGACGTGATAGCTGCCGACCAGCCGGATCTCCCGACCCGAGCCGGTGGTGAGCCGCGCCTGCGCGCCGTGGCCGAAGCGCGGCTTGGGACGTGGCACCTCCCACCCGAGGGTGCGCGCGGCGACGAGGAACGCGTCCCACCCGATCCCGCCCAGGGCGAGGACCGAGCGCAGGCTCGGCTCGGCCAGGGCGAGCTCGCGCTGCAGCCAGATCCCGCAGGTATGCCGCTCGGCCGGCGTCGGCGCGTTGTCCGGTGGGGCGCAGTGGACCGCGGCGGTGATGCGGACGGTGCCCAGGGTGAGGCCGTCCCCCGCGTGCGTGGACGAGGCCTGGCTGGCGTAGCCGGCACGGTGCAGCGCGGCATAGATCCAGTCTCCGGAGCGGTCCCCGGTGAAGATGCGCCCGGTCCGGTTGGCCCCGTGCGCCGCGGGCGCCAGGCCGACGACGAGGACCTGCGGGTGAGGGTCGCCGAGGCCCGGCGCAGGACGCCCCCAGTAGGGCTGGTCGGCGTAGGCGGCCCGCCGCGTGCTCGCGACCTCCTCACGCCACGTGACCAGGCGCGGGCAGGCGGCGCACACGCTGACCCGGGCGTCGAGGGTGGCCAGGTCGCGGGCCCTGGCGGCCAGCCGGCGCACCCCGCCCTCGGAACGCGCGACGCGGGTGCCGGGGTCGGCCGGGTCCTGCGGCCAGCCCGTGCCGGGCGGGACGGGCGAGGGGAACTCGTGGCCGGTGACCGGGTGCGGGTCGGTGCGCGCGGGCATACCCCCATCCTGCCGCCCCACGCCCACGGCGCGGAGCGCAGGAGTCGTCGCCACCGATCTGCGACAGGTGCCCCCGGCGGGACTCGAACCCGCACTGCGCCCATTTTAAGTGGGCTGCCTCTGCCGATTGGGCTACGGGGGCAGGATCCGGACGCCGGACGCCTGATGGAGGGCCGCCCGGCCTACCGACCGGCGCCGGTCCAGAATACGGCGCGGGCGACGAGGGCGAACTGGCCCTTGGGGTGGGCCCGGAAGAGCGGCTCGCTGCCGAGGAGCACCGCGCGGGAGTCCTCGCCGTCGTGGCTGATCGCGAGCGGCTGACCCGCGCCGGCCTCCGGGCCGCCCTCACCGCTGGGCGTCGGCCTCCAGTGCCCGCTCACCACGGGGTCCGCACCGAGTCGCTGGTCCACCCGCACGTCGTCGCCCAGGTCGGAGAACCAGACGGGGGAGTAGACGAAGGTGTGAGGTGTTGCGCCGGAGGCGACCGGACTCTCCTGGTCGTTGTCCACCCGGACGACACCGTTGGCGTCACCGCGTCCGCGCACCGGCGTCGCCTCGATCACGCCGAGGGAGTTGGCCAGGCTGGTGCCCGCCACACCGCGCCCCACGAGACCGCCCCCGTCCGCGACGAAGTCCCGCAGCTCGGCACGGGCCTCCTCGTCGAGGTCGTCCCAGGCGAGGCCGCTGGAGACATACAGCGCGTCGAGCTCGGTCAGGTCCATCCCGTCGTTGAGCGACTCGGTGCTCACCTCGCGCGCGGTCAGACCCATCTCGCCGAAGGCCCACCGCTCCTCGGCGCTGCCGGCCACGCCGACCGTCCGGGCCGAGGGGTCCAGCGGCTCGCCGGAGGCCCGCCGGGGCGCCGCGTCGAGCTCCACCCCGAACCGGCGGACCACGTTGCCCGCGGCCCAGGGATAGCCGCGCGGCACGAGCACCCGGCCGTCCTCGAGCAGCTCCAGCGGGACGCCCTGCTCCAGCAGCAGGCTCACGGCCTGCACGTCGGCGGGGTCGGTCATCGGCAGCGTCCAACCGCTGCGGCTGCGGGGCAGCGAGCCCTCGAGATCCACCTCGTCGACGACACGACCCCGGATCCGCAGCGGGTCGCCCTCGGGCACGGTCAGGACATCGGCACCCCAGAGCAGCCCGTGGCTCCACCCGGAGATGTCGTACATCGCGTCTACCCGGTCGGAGATGTCGGTGCCCCGGCCGAGCAGCGTGTTCGCCATCCCGCGCTTGGCCTGGTGCATGTCGACGACATAGCTCCCCGCCGGGTAGCTGCGGCCCGACAGCGTGACGGAGCGCGTCAGCCGCGTCACCTCGACGTCGTTGGCGAGCAGGTGCTCGACCAGCCGGGCGGTGGCCGGGGCCGACCGCTGCTGGTCGCCGACGGGGATGACGTAGGCGCGCGGGTAGGTCGTGGTGTAGACGTCCTCGGGCCCGATGACCCCGTCGAAGAGACCCTCCTCGACCGGCGTCTGCGGCTCGCCGGCCTCGCCCCGCCGGAAGATCTCGATGTGGTCGGCGAGCAGCTCGTCACGGTGCGTGGCGGCATACTCCAGCGTCGCGGTGACCGCCGCGTGCGCGATGTCGGTGTTGATCCGCGAGCGGCGCTCGAGCTCCTCCACGGGCAGGTCGTAGGAGGAGTTGTTGACCCGCAGCGGCACCTCGATCGTGTGCGCGACGGCCCCGTGCAGCGCGGCGTACTGCGGGGTGAAGATCGGCGGCCAGTCATCCCAGCCCTCGTCCCAGTCGCGCAGCGGCACCTGGACCGGCTCGACCCCGTCGTCGGCGTCGTAGCCGAGCCCGTTGATCGCCTCCTCCATGCCGAGGCCGTTGGGATAGGCGTGCTCGATGAAGAGGTCGTACTCGTAGTTCTCCCCGTGCGGCGGGGTCGTCGGCTCCACCAGGGTCCCGTTGACGTAGCCGTGCAGGTCGAGCATGAGCGCGGGCTGCGTCGCGATGAGCGCGTCCCGCACCGCGATCGTCTCCGGCTGGGTGGCGGTGACGAAGTCGCGGTTGAGGTCGAAGCCGGCGCTGTTGCGGCGGGTGTTGCCGTGCCGGCCGTCCGGGTTCATCGTCACGACGAGGTGGATGCGCGAGCGCTCGAGAAGATCCACGACCTGGGGGTCCTCGCTGGTCGCGTAGTCCTCCACGAGCCGCAGGGCTGCGTCGGTGCCCTCGAACTCGTTGCCGTGGATGTTGGCGTTGACGAAGACGGGGAGCTTGTAGCGCTTGCTGAGCTGCCGGTCGCGGGCCGCCCGGGCGGGGTCGTCCGTGATGAGGTCGCGCAGCCGCTCCTGCTGCCGGGCCTGGCCCCGGGTCTCGGGCGCGGTCAGGGTGACGAGGACGACGTCGCGGCCGCCCCCGGTCTGCGTGATGACCTCGGCGGAGACACGGTCGGAGCCGGCCATCGCGGCGTTCAGCCGCCGCGAGACGTCGTGGTATGCCGTCAGCCCGGGTTTCAGCGCCGCGTCGGTGTCGTCGACCGGCGGCTCGGGCAGCGGCTCCTGGCGCGGGTAGGGGGTGCCGTCGCCCGGGTGGGTGGTGACCGGGGCCGTGACGACGGCGCCCGAGGATGCGGCTCCAGCCGTCGCGGGGACACCGAGCAGCCCGGCGGACATCGCCAGGGCCAGGGCGCCGGTGAGAGCGCGGGTGCCGGTGCGGCGCGGCATACCACTCCTTCGGACGGGAGCCGCCAGGATAGCCGCACCCGGTGACACGGACCAGATCGATGCCGCGAGCGTGATGAGCGCGCGGAATCCTTCTGTCGGCCCGCGCGTTTATGCTGGTGACACCTGACATCGCGGTCGCTCGACCGCGGTGCCGAACGACTTGGAGGTTCCATGGCCGTCAACCCGGTCTTCAACCGCATCGACAAGGAGGCCGCCCAGGGCGGGTATGCCGGCTTCGGCCAGCAGTCCGGCGGCTACGCGCAGCAGGGGTACGGCCAGGCGCAGGGCGCACCGCCCATGCCGACCGGCTACCAGCCCGGCCCGAGCGAGACCATGTCCGAGCAGCAGTTGCAGGACATGTACGACCAGGCCCCTGCCGGCCCCGCGCAGACCGGTCGCCTCACCCTCGACGACGTCGTCGTCAAGAGCCTCATGCTCTTCGGCGTCGTCGTGGCGGTCGCCGCCGCGACCTGGATGTTCGTCGGCCCGCGACCTGAGGTCGCCATGCCGATCTGGCTGGTCGGCATGTTCGGCTCGCTGGCGCTGAGCTTCGCCATCGGCTTCAGCAGATCAGTCAACGTCGGGCTCATCCTCGCTCACGCCGTGCTCCAGGGGCTGTTCATCGGCGCGGTCAGCGTGACCTTCAACGACATGTACGAGGGCGTGGTGACGACCGCCGTCATCGCGACGGTCGCGACCTTCGCCGGCATGTTCATCGGCTGGAAGGCCGGCTTCATCAAGGTGACGAGCAAGAGCCGACGCATCTTCGGGATGTTCGCCATGGGCTACCTCGTCTTCCTGCTCGTCAACCTCGCCGCATCGTTCATGGGCTTCGGTGAGGGCTGGGGCATCTACAGCGGTCCGCTCGGCGTCCTCGTCTCGCTGTTCGGCGTGGGGCTGGCCTCCTACTCCCTCGCCGTCGACTTCGACTCGGTGGACCGCGCGGTGAGCGGTGGCGCCCCGGAGAAGTACTCCTGGCTCCTGGGCCACGGCCTGGTCGCCAGCCTGGTGTGGCTCTACATCGAGTTCCTGCGGCTCTTCGCGATCCTGCAGAGCAGCGACTGATCGACCCTGGTCACCCCGTGACAGGTATGCGGCCCGCCGGCAGTTCCTCTGCCGGCGGGCCGTCTGCGTCCCGTGCTGCCGACACCGAGCTGGAGCGGGTCGCGCTGCGCTGGGCGCAGCTCCCGGTGGACCGCGCGCTCCGGGCATACCCGGCACTGCGGCGACTGGTGCAGGAGCTCGCGGACGAGACCGCCCGCGTGACCGGTCAGCCGCAGGAGGGCGTCCCCGACCTCGGTCCGGCCGTGGTCATCGACCAGCTGCGGGTGATGATCTACGACCGCCGCGAGGCGGGCCTTCCCGACGAGGCTGTGCGTGAGCGCCTTCGCGCCGTGCGGCGCTCGCTTCCCTGATCGTTCGACGCTGTCAAGGGCTGTCGGCGCCGGCGTGCGCGGCGCCGCTGTCGCTCCCGTGGTCCTCGTCCTTGCCGCCGAACGGCAGGACCGAGACGATGCCGACGATGAGCAATCCGACGAGCAGGCCGAGGATCGCCGAGAAGAAGGTGTTGGTCAGCCAGGTGAGGAATCCGGCGATCGCGGGGATGAGCCCGGCGACGACCTCCTCGGCGTGGTGCACGAACTCGTAGATCGGGTGGAAGCCGAGCTCGTCGATGCCGACGAGCAGGATGTGCCCGCCGACCCAGAGCATCGCGACGACACCCACGATGGACAGGGTCCGAAGGACGATCGGCATCGCTTTGACCAGGCCGCGCCCGAACTTCTGGATCCCCTCGGACTCGCGCTGCGACAGGTTCAGCCCGATGTCGTCCATCTTGACGATGAGCGCGACGGCGCCGTAGATCAGGGCCGTGATGGCGAGGGCCACGACGACGAGGGCGATCGCACGGTTGAGCAGCGGCTCCTCGGACACCTCGTTGAGCGCGATGACCATGATCTCGGCGGAGAGGATGAAGTCGGTGCGGATCGCCCCCGAGGTGACCTTCTGCTCCGCCTCCGGACCCTTCTCGACGGCCGGCTCGTCGTGCGACGCGTCGTGCCCCACGCCCAGCCACTCCAGCACCTTGTGCGCGCCCTCGTAGGAGAGGTAGCAGCCGCCGACCATGAGGATCGGCGTGAGCAACCAGGGGAGGAAGACGCTGAGCAGCAGCGCCGCCGGCACGATGAAGAGCAGCTTGTTGCGGATCGAGCCGATCGCGATCGTCTTGATCATCGGCAGCTCGCGGCTGGGGTCGACGCCGCTGACGTAGCGCGGCGTCACCGCCGCGTCGTCGATGATGACGCCGGCCGCCTTGGAGCCGGCCCGGCCGGCCGCAGCGCTGATGTCGTCCACGGACGCGGCGGCGACGCGGGCGATGGCCGCGATGTCGTCGAGCAGTGCAGCGAGGCCAGCGGCCATCGGGTCACCTCACAGGAAGCAGCGGATCGGTCCGCGTCAGGCTACCTGCCGGGGCGCGCGTCTGCCGCATACCGCGCGGCCGGTCCGCCGCAGACTGCGCGGCCGGTGGGCGCATACCGTGCGGCCGGTCGGTCAGGAGAGGCGCTCGATCACCATCGCCATGCCCTGGCCGCCGCCGACGCACATGGTCTCCAGCCCGAACTGCCCGTCGTGGGTCTGCAGCGCGTTGATGAGCGTGGTCGAGATGCGGGCGCCGGTGGAGCCGAAGGGGTGCCCCAGCGCGATGGCGCCGCCGTGGACGTTGAGCTTGTCCTCGTCCATGCCCAGCGCGTCGGCCGAGCCGAGGACCTGCACGGCGAAGGCCTCGTTGATCTCGTAGAGGTCCATGTCGCCGATGCTCATGCCCGCACGCTCCAGCGCCTGCGTGCTCGCCTCGATCGGCCCCAGGCCCATGATCTCCGGGGAGAGCGCCGAGACGCCGGTGGAGACCACGCGCGCCAGCGGGGTCAGGCCGAGCTCCTTGGCCCGGGTGTCGCTCATGACGACCAGGGCCGCAGCGCCGTCGTTGAGCGGGCAGCAGTTGCCGGCGGTGACCGTGCCGTCCTCGCGGAAGACCGGCTGCAGCTGGCTGACCTTCTCCAGGGTGACCCCGGCACGCGGGCCGTCGTCGGTGCTGACCACCGTCCCGTCGGCGAGCGTGACCGGCGCGATCTCGCGGGCGAAGACACCGTCGGCGATGGCCTTCTCGGCGCGGTTCTGGCTGCGGACGCCCCACTCGTCCTGGCGCTGCCGGGAGATGCCGAGGGAGGTGGCGACGTTCTCGGCGGTCTGGCCCATGGCGATGTAGACGTCGGGCAGGCCGCCCTGCTCGCGCGGGTCGGTCCAGGTCTCGTTGCTCGCGGCCATCGCCTCGGTCCGGGCGACGGCGTCGGCGAAGAGCGGGTTGCGCCACGACTCCTTGCCACCGCCGGCGCCGGAGAAGTCGGCATACCGCGACACGCACTCGACCCCGGCGCTGATGAAGACGTCGCCCTCCCCGGCCTTGATCGCGTGCAGCGCCTGCCGGGTCGTCTGGACCGAGCTGGCGCAGAAGCGGTTGACGGTCGAGCCGGGCACCCCGTCCAGGCCCAGCAGCACGCTGACGACGCGCGCCATGTTGAAGCCGTGCTCGCCCCACGGCTCGGCGCAGCCGAGGTAGAGGTCCTCCACGGTGGTCGGGTCGAGCTCGGGCACCTGCTCCAGCGCGTCGTGGATGACGCCGGCGGCCAGGTCATCCGGCCGCGCGGTCGTCAGCGACCCCTTGAAGGCGCGACCGATGGGGGTGCGGGCGGCGGCGACGATGACGGCCTCGGGCATGGGTCCTCCTTGACGCGAGCGGTATGCCGTGAGTCTAGGTGAGCGCCGCGGCGCCGCCGGGGGAGAGGTCCCGGCGGTGCCGCTCCCGACGTGCGCGACTGCACCGGTTGTGTGCTCAGAACCGCTGATGTGGCGACATGACCGCTGCAGTCGCGCAGAGCTCAGAGGCGAGTGAGGCCCTCGTCGACGCTCACCCGCGGGCGCCAGTCGAGCACCTCGCGGGTGTGCCGTTGGTCGAACCAGTGCGCGGTTGAGAGCTGCTCGGCCAGGAAGCGGGTCATCGGCGGCTGGGTGATGGTCGGCAGGCCGGGGACCCGCTCGGACAGCGCGGTCACTCCCTCGACCGCCGCCCCGAGGCCCCAGGCCAGGGGGGTGGGCAGGCGCAGCCGCGGCGCCGGTGCCCCGACCGCGCGGCAGATGTCACCGACGAGCTCGCCGATCGGCCGCGGCTCGCCGTTGGTCACGACCAGGGCCTGGCTGCGCGCGACGTCGATGCTGTCCAGTGCAGCGACCAGGGCCTCGGCGGCGTTGTCGACATAGGTCGTGTCCACGAGCGCGGTGCCCGGGCCGACCAGCGCGAGCCGGCCCTGGTGGGCGCGCTGCGCGATGCGGCCGACGAGCTGGGTGTCGCCCGGCCCCCAGACCAGGTGCGGCCGCACGGCGGTGACCGCGAGGTCGGGGGAGTCGGCCTCGAGGGCGAAGAGCTCGGCCGCGGCCTTGGTCCGGGCGTAGTGCCCGCGGGCGCGCATCGGGCTGGCGGGGGTCGCGCCCGCCCCGGCCAGCGAGTGGCCGCTGTGCGCGACCGAGGGAGAGCTGACCTGCACGAGCCGGCCACCGCCGTGGCCGCGCAGCGCCTCGATGACCCGGCGGGTGCCGCGCACGTTGACGTCGACGAAGTCGCGCCACGGGCCGACCACGTCCACCTTGGCCGCCAGGTGCACCACCGCGTCCTGCCCCCGCACCGCGCGCTCCACGGCGTCAGGGTCGCGGATGTCGCCGAGCGACTCGCGGTGCCGGCCCCCGGCGGTCCGGCGCTGCATGACGGTCACGTCCCAGCCGTGGTCGGCGAGCAGGTCGGCGGTCGCGCCCCCGAGCATCCCGCTCGCACCGGTGACGAGCACCCGCCCGCCCATCAGCGGCTCCTGCGCCGGGGTGCCCGGGCGCGACCCCGGCCGGCGAGCACGTCGCGCAGCCGGTCGGTCGTCCGGCGACCGTGGAGGATCCCCTCGGCCCAGTCCGCGAGGGCGCCGCGGTCGACCTTGCTCGCGTGCCGGACGTCCACCGGGAGCCAGTCGCGCACGAGCACGGCAGCCACCGGGACGCCTGCCGCGGCCCGCGCCCGTGCGGCGAGGTCCGGGCCGGCCAGCGCCCCGGCGCCAGCAGCGGCCCCGGTGACGCGCGCGAGAGCCCCGCCCCGGTGACCCGGCACGAGCACGAGCACGACGAGCTGCGCGCCGGTCGGGCCGACCCCGACGACGGCGACGTCGACCAGCCCGGGAACCTCCCGCACCCGGTCCTCGACGGGGTAGGGGGTCACCGGTCCGTCAGCCGTCGTGAGCACGTGGGCCAGCCGCCCCTCCACCCAGAGCCGACCGTCCTCGTCCAGGTGTCCCACGTCGCCGGTGCGGTGCCAGCCGGTCGGCCGGTCGCTGTGCTCCTGCGCGGCCCAGCGGCGGTCGTAGCGGTCCTTGACGTGCGGGCCGCGCACGACGATCTCGCCGACCACACCGGTTCCTGTCCCGAGCTCCTCCGTGGGTATGCCGTCCGTCCCCAGTGCGGCCACACCCACCTCGACGCCCGGCACGGGTCGTCCCACGCAGACCCCGTCCTGCGCGGTGAGCTCGTCGGTCGCGGTCGCGGTGGGGTCGTGCGTGGCGACGGGAAGCGCCTCGGTCATCCCGTAGGGCGTCTGCGTCTGCGCACCGGGCAGCACCTCCTGGACCTCGCGCAGCAGGTCCGGCGGCACCGGCGCGCCGGCGGAGAGCACCAGCCGCACGCCGCCGAGGACCCCCCGCTGGTCAGCGGTGAGCGACCCGGCGGTCGCGACGACGTTGCGCAGGGCGGCCGGTGCGGCGAAGACCATCGTCGCGTCGACCGCGGCGACCGCCTCGGCCAGCCCGGTCGCCGTCAACGTGTGGGGAGCCGTGACGTCCATGTCCGGAACGGCGCTCGACAGCCCCAGCGCCGGGCCGTAGAGCGCGAACGGCGCGAACGCCGCGACGAAGCGCTCGCCCGGGCCGAAGCCGAAGGTCTCCCACAGCAGCGCGACCTGGGCGCCCAGGCCGCGCCGGGTGTAGACGACCCCCTTCGGCGGGCCGGTCGCACCCGAGGTGAACAGGATCGCCCCGTCGGCCTCGTCGTCGAGCCGGTCCGGGAGCGGGTCGGTCCCGCCGCGGCCCTCGTCCGCCAGCGCGTCCAGGCCTCCCCCGTCGGTGCGGATCCGTGACCCCGGGACCCGGGTCGCCGCCGCGAGAGCCAGCGCACGGCCGATGCCGACGACGTGCGCCGGCCCCGCGCCGGACAGCGCCGAGGCGAGCCGCCGCAGCCCCAGCCCGGCGTCCGCGACGACCACGACGGCGCCGAGGCGCCACACGGCATACACGACCGTCGTCAGGTCCACCCCGGGTGGCACGAGCACGGCCACGCGGTCACCCGGCTGCACGCCTCGGGCCGCCAGACCCTGGGCCACGGCGTCCACCCGCTCGTCCAGCTTGCCGAAGGTCACCCGCCGCTCGCCCTCACCGAGCTCGACGATCGCGACCTCGTCCGGTCTGCTCAGGTCGACCCGGACCGGCACCACGGCCGCACTCCCACCCGGAGCCGTCCCCTCGGCCCCGACGTCGTGCGAGGCCCGTGCCCCGTCCCCGCCGGCCCGTCGCCGCACCCAGTCCCAGACGACCCCGACACCCCCGGGGGAGTCCTCCAGGACGAGGTGCGACGCGGTGGGGTAGACCTGCACGTCGGCGTGCGGCAGCCGCCGCAGCAGGTCCTCCAGGTAGCGCTGCGAGAAGACCGGGTCGCGGGTGCCCCAGACCAGCAGCGCCGGCACGTCCAGCGTCGCCGTGCCGGCGGCGATGTCGTCGAGCGTCCTCCGGCTGGGGTGGTCGGGCTCGAAGGGGATGTCCCGGACGAAGTCGGCGACGGCGTCGCGGCGCGCGGCGCTCGCGTAGGGCGCCGCGAAGGCGTCGCGCACGTCGCGGGCCAGCGCGGGCCGGGACAGGGCGGTCGTCGCCCGGACGAAGGCGGGGGTGGTGCGGCACGCCTGCGCGAGCAGCATCGGGGCACGCGCGAGCCGGATGACGGCCGGCGCCGCGTGCTCGACCGGCTGGTGGACGGCGGTGTTGGTCAGCACCACGGCCGCGAGCTGCTCCCGGTGCGCCAGGGCCCAGCCCAGGCTGACCGGTCCGCCCCAGTCGTGGGCCAGCGTGACCACGGGTCCGGTGAGCCCGAGGGCGTCGGTGAGACCCCCGAGGTCGGCGACGCGCTGGCCCAGCGTGCGGGGGGTGCCGGGGCGCTCGGACCAGCCCATCCCGAGCTGGTCGACCGCGACCACGCGCCAGCCGGGAGGTGCCTGCGCCAGCACCCGGCGCCACAGGTAGGACCACGTCGGGTTGCCGTGGACCGCGAGGACCGTCCCGACGGGCTCGACCCCCTCCGCCTCGAGCGCGGGGCCGTTGTCGAGCACGTGCCACCGCCGGGTCCGCCCCTCGGCGTCCCGGGCCAGCACGACCCGTGACCAGTCGCGCTCGAGCCCGGGCAGCGGCGCGGACGGGAGACCGACCCGGTCGTGCGCGGCGCGGCGCGCCGGATCCTCGATCCGGTGGGTGGGGGAGGGGTGCGGCACGGCCACGCTCAGCTGGGCTCGGCCCGGGTCACCAGTCGATCTCGAGGCAGGTCATGTTGAGCCCGGAGCCGATGCCCATCATGAGCACCCGGTCCCCGCGCTCGAGCGCGTCCGCCTCCTTCGCGAGGGTGATCGCGACCGCGGCGGGACCGACGTTGCCGTAGGTGGGGAAGGTCAGGGGGATGCGCGCGAGGTCGATGCCCAGCGCCTCGGCGGTCTTGCTGGTATGCACCTGCGAGACCTGGTGGACGATGTAGCGGTCCATCTCCTGCCAGTCGAACTCCTGGGCCGCGTCGCGCCACAACTCGCCGGCCAGCCCCATCCCCGCCACGAGGAGCCCCTGGGCGTCGGTGCGCATCTCGGTGAAGTCGCCGACGCAGAGCTCGTGGTGCTCGGTGGCCGCGCGCGTGACGCCACCGACCACGCGGTGTCCTTCCGGGTGCTCGCTGGCCCGGCCGAGCAGCATCGCCGCCGCGCCGGAGCCCAGGGTGAGGGTGGCGAACTGGCTGACGATGTCCTCCGCCGTCGCGTCCGGGCCGGAGAGCCGCTCCAACGTCCGCTCCTGCGGGATGCGCGAGCCCTCGCCGCAGACGACCAGGGCGTAGTCGATCTGGCCGGCGTCGATCATCGTCGCGGCCAGCTGCATACCGTTGACGAACCCGAGGCAGGCGTTGGTGAGGTCGAAGTTGAGGCACGCCGAGGGCAGCCCCAGGTCGTGGTGCACCGACACGGCGATCGACGGCTCGAGGTGCTCCCGGCTCACCGAGGTGTTGACGAGCAGTCCCACCCGGCTCGCGTCGACCCCGGCCTCCGCCAGCGCCTCCTGCGCGGCCTGGACCGCGCCGTCGACGAAGCTCTGGTCCTCTGGCCACCATCGACGCTCGGAGATCCCTGCCAGCTTGGCCAGCATTCCCGGGCGCAGCCCGTTGCGGGGGTAGGAGTCACCGATGACCTCGTCGAACTCGGCGGAGGTCTTGACGATCGGGGCGTCGACGGCGGTGACGGAGAGCACAGCGGTGTCGCTGTGCCGGAAGGTGGCGTTGCCGGTCACGTGGTGGTTCCTGCGTTCTGGCGAAGGGAAGACGGACAGAGTCCCCATTCGACCACAGCACCGGCGCCGGGGAAGAACCGAAGGCGCCGCTGTGCCACGATGGGGAGCACCATCCACCTCCCGCCGCCCGGCGGGAGCCGCCGGAAAGCGAGACCGACATGAGCAGCACGCGGACGAGGCTGGGCGCGATCCTCAGCGCCGGAGTCCTGGGGCTGGGGCTGAGCGCCTGCGGCGGGGACGAGAGCAGTGACTCCTCGGGCGCGGCCGGCGAGTCCTCCGGCACCGAGACCTCGCGGGAGAGCAGCGCCGGGCAGGAGGACGAGAGCGAGGACGCAGCCGCGTCCGACGGCGACGCCGGTGGTGAGGACGACGCGGACGCCGCCGCGGACGGCGAGGAGATCCCCGTGGAGGAGTTCCTCGCGATGATGCAGGAGCCGGGCGAGGAGACGCTGTCCAGCTACACCCTCACCATGACCATGGACGCCTCCGGTCAGTCGATGGACGCGGAGGGGGCGGTCGACCTCTCCGGCGACCAGCCGGTCATGCAGTTCACCATGGCCGTGCCCGAGCTCGGCGACATGGACATGATCACCACCGGCGGCGAGGTCTACTTCGCGATGCCCGGCGTCACCCCCGACGGGATGTACGTCCGCGGTGGCGAGGACCTGCTCGGTCAGGCCGCCGCCATGGAGGATCTCGACGTCTCCTCGCAGTGGGAGGCGTGGGAGCAGGGCGCGCAGAGCGTGGTCCTCGTCGGCGAGGAGGACGTCGACGGCACCGAGATGCGGCGCTATCAGGTGACCCTCGATCCCGAGGCGGCCGCGGCCGCGTCCGGGGAGGCCGCCACGACGACCGCGCCGGGTATGCCGGAGACCGTCGTCTACGACGTCTGGCTGGACGACGACAACCTCATGCGTCAGCTCGCCTTCGACATGGAGGGCGTGTCGGCCGAGATGATGATGGACAACTGGGGCGAGCCGCAGGAGATCGAGGCCCCCGCCGAGGACCAGATCATGGAGATGAGCGAGCTCGGCGGGCAGCCGGGCAGCGAGGGCTGACCCCCCGAGCAGCAGGAGGGCCACGACCGGAAGACCGGTCGTGGCCCTTCTGCGACCTCCGGCCGACCCTGGTGCGACCGCCGCGTGAACGCCTCGTGAACCCTCGCCGGGAACCCCCGATCTGGGCCGTCAGCGGCTGCGCGGCACGGCAGACTGACGGTGTCGTCGAGCCGAGGTGAGGAGAACGACATGGCGTCAGGCTGGACCCCCGTGCGGGTCGTCCGCTGGCCCGCGCAGCAGCAGGACCGTGCGTGGTGCGCCCAGCGGGCGATCCCCTGCCTGCTGCTCGTCGACGACGGGGCAGCGGCCCCCGAGCCCGGGCCGACGGAGTCGGTGCTGCCGCAGACCGCCGACGAGCACTGCATCGCGGGAGCCGTCGACGAGCTGTCCTAGGCGCCCTCGAAGAGGCGGGCGACGACCCGCTCGGCGCTGTGCCCGTCGTCGAGGTGGTTGAAGCGCTCGACCCACCGGGCGTAGCGCTCGGCATACCGCTGCGTGTCGTCCATCTCCCGCAGCGCCGTCACCACCTCCTCCTGGGTGGCCACGACCGGGCCCGGTGCCTCCTCGCCGAGGTCGAAGTAGACCCCGCGGACGTCGTCGCGGTACTCGTCCAGGTCGGGGACGTAGAAGATCATCGGGCGCCGGGTGACGGAGTAGTCGAACATCACCGAGGAGTAGTCGGTGATGAGCGCGTCGGCCGCGAGGAACAGCTCGGTGATGTGTGGGTAGGTCGTCACGTCGACGACGCCGGGCAGGTCCACGCTGCGGCCGTGGCCGACGGTGCGGGAGTGGCCGCGCAGCAGGACGACGTAGTCGTCGCCGAGATCGGCGGTGAGCCGCTCCAGGTCGAGGAAGACCACCATGCCCGCGGCGTTGTCCCGCCAGGTGGGGGCGTAGAGCACGGCCTTCTGGTCGGGTCGGATGCCGAGGCGCTCGCGGATCTGCTCCCCGGACCCCCCGGTGAGGGCGTCGTTGCGGGGGTAGCCCTCCTCGTAGAAGACGCCCTCCCAGGCGTAGGCGCTGCGGAAGATCTCAGTGCTGTGGTGGTTCTGGCTGAGCAGGACGTCCCACTTGTCCCGCTCGCGGACCAGGGCCTCCCGGGTCGATGCGTCGGCGTTCGGGCGGTCCAGGCCGATGCGCTTGAACATCGACCCGTGCCACGTCTGCAGCACCGTCTGGAAGGGCTGCGGGGTGAACCGGCGGCGCAGCCAGTCGTTGGCGATGAGGAACCGCGAGCGGGCCCGCGCGTCGAACCAGGCCTGGGTGCCCTCGACCACGGCGACCGCGCCCTCGGGGACGGGCACCGACAGGTCCGTCACGCCCCAGTAACGCACCCAGTCCGGGTGCTCGCGCGCGATGACCGCGTCCAGGGCGTGCGGGTTGCAGGTGGCCAGGCGGCCGTAGAAGGACTCGAGGTAGACCGATCGCTGCGGCTCGTGCGGACCGGCGAGGTAGGCCGCGTCCATCCGGCGCTGGTGGAACGACCCCAGCTCGTCGGCGGCGCGGGTCAGGCCGACGCGCAGCCGCAGCGATCGCCCCTTGCCGATCTCCCACCGCAGCCGCGCCTGCTCGACCGGCAGCTTCTGCGGGGTGCGCGCGACCACGTCGGGGGCGGCCATGACCCGCACGGAGCCGCCCGAGGAGTCTCGTCCCCGCAGGGTGTAGCTGCCGGTGCGCGGCAGCCGGGCAGGGCCGCCCCATCGTGGCTGCAGCAGGTCGACCTCGGCCTCCCAGGTCCCGTCCGGGCGCAGCTCCACGGCCGCGGGCAGCACCTGGCGCCGGCCGGCGAAGGTCAGGTCCAGGTGCTCCAGCTCCCCGCCCCAGGTGCCCCGCAGGCGCACTCGCGGTGCCTCGCCGTGCTCGATCTCGGTCCCGGTGACGACGAGGTGGGACCGCGGGTCGGCGAGGTAGAGCGCGCCGCCCGAGCCCGCGTAGGCGAGCAGGCCGGACCCACGTGCCTGCACCGGCATCTCCTGGTCCAGCGCGGTGGCGACGACGTGCTCGGTGTCGTGCGTGTCGACGACGACCACCCGGTAGGTCTGGGCGACGCGACGCTGCCCTTCCCGGGCGTCGTCCGGCCCCGCCGCGGTCGTCGTGTCGGACTGCTCCGAGCCGGCCTCCTCCGCGGCGGCCTCGGAGCCGTCCTCCCCGGCTGCCGCCCTCGGGCCGGGGGCCGGGGAGTCCAGCGCGGCCTCCTCCGTCTCCGGGGCGAGCAGGTCTGTCTCCGTGGGGAGGACCACCCAGGTCTCGGGCACCTCCGCGCGCAGCCGGAGCACACCGTCGTCCCGCCGGTCCACGTCGACCGGGCGCCGGGCATACCGGGAGACGAGCTCGACCCGCTCCGCCCTGATGCCGCGCAGCTCCACCTCGGCCCGGACCTCGCGCCCGTCGATGCCGACCTCTCGGGCGAGTGCCGGCGGCACCACCCGGGCGAAGAACAGCCCGCGCCGCCGGACCCACCTCGGCACCACCTGGACGCCACCGGGGAAGGTGCGCGCGCCGAGCATCAGGGCCGAGCTGGCGCGGTGGCGGTACTTCAGCGTGCCTGATGCGGTTCGGCCGTCCGCACCGGTGACCCGGACGTGGACCTGCCACGGGCGCGGGTCCTCGTCGGCGAGGACGGCGGCGAGATCCATGCGCGCCACGAAGGCGGTGTTGGCGTAGTCGAACTCCCCCTGGGTGGCGAAGGCGTTGACCTCCATCTCGTGCACGGACGTGACGTCGGCGCGCACCCGCAGGCGCGTCCCTCCGCGCCGCGCGACGACGACCTCGACCTGGGGCGGGGAGGTATGCCCGTAGCCGCGCTCGTAGGCCCAGCCGCGGATCTCGTAGGTGGTGCCGTCCAGCCAGCGCGCGCCCCACAGGGTCGCGACCCACCCCACCTGACGGTGGTGACGGTGTTGACGGCTGCCCGGGCCCCCTGCCGCCCCAGCACGTAGGCCCGCTGCAGCAGCTCACTGTCCGAGGAGCGGGCGCGGGTCAGCTGCCGCCGCAGGAGACGCCGGGCGCGACGCTCGGTCTGCGTCCTGGCCCGCAGCGCGGTCGCGCGGGCGCGCTCAAGCGGCGAGGGGCGCGGCGGCTCCTGGTCGGGACCGACCGGGGGCAGCGCCATCAGGTGAGGACCCGGGCGTCGGTGCGCGCACGCTCGATGACGTCGGCGATGGCGACCGACTCGGCGGCCCGCAGCTTGTAGGACTCGGAGGTCTCGTTGCGGATCAGCCAGGCGAACTCGGCGAGCTCGTAGCGCAGCCCGTCGCCGTCGAACTTGTAGTAGTACTTCTTGTTGTCCCGGCTGTCCTCGAAGCGGGCCTCGAAGTACTCCGTCTTCCACCACGGCGCCGGCACGTAGAGGTAGCCGGCGCTCCCCGCGACGACGAGGTCACCCTCGGCCTTGACCCCCAGCCCGGTCCGGGCGGTGGCCTCCCCGTGCCGGAAGGTCACGTCGATCTTGGAGTAGACCTCGACAGGGGATGCCTCCGGCTGCAGCGAGGTGGTGCGCACGTCGGCGATCTCGGTCCCGAGCAGCTTGACGACGGCGACGAGCGGATAGCTGGCGAGCTCGGAGATGCTGCCGCCCGCCGGGGCCTGGAGCTCCCGGCCCTCGTCGACGAGCTTGGTGAAGGTCGCGTCGACCGAGCGCACCTGGCCGATCGCGCCGCTGCGGGCCAACGCCACCATGCGCTGGAAGCCGGGGGCGAAGGCGGTCTTGATCGCCTCCATGAGCACGACGCCGCGCTCCTTCGCCCGGGCGAAGAGCTCCTCGGTCTCGGCGCGGGTGAGCGTCATCGGCTTCTCGCACAGCACGTGCACGCCGGCGTCCAGCGCGCGGCGGGTGAAGTCGGCGTGGGTGTCGTGCGGGGTGGCGACGTAGACCGCGTCGACCGCCTCGAGCAGCGTGTCGTAGTCCTCCACGGCACGGTTGAGCTCGTGCTCGGCGGCGAAGTCCTGCGCCGTGCTGTGCGTCCGGTTGTGCACCGCCTCGACGCTGACGCCGCTGACGAAGCGAGCCTCCTGCACGAAGCGGTGCGCGATCCGGCCCGCCCCGACGACCCCGACCTTGATGACCCCCGCCTCGTTGCGCAGCTGGGTGCTGGAGACCCCCTTGGTCCGCTCGAGGTAGACGACGTCGCAGTAGTCCCGCAGGTAGTCGAAGCGCCCCAGCCAGTCCGAGCCGATCGCGAAGACGTCGACCTGGTGCTTCTGGATGTCCTGGACCTTCTGGCCCTCGTACTCCTCGATGATGATCTTGTCGGCGAGGCCGCTGTCCTCGACGTTCTTGATCCGCGTCATCAGGCTCTGCTGCACGTTGAGCTTGCCCCGGGCGTCGTCGTAGTTCTCCGTCGTCACGCCGACGATGAGGTAGTCCCCGAGCGCCTTGGCGCGCTCCAGCAGGCGACGGTGGCCCTCGTGGAACAGGTCGTAGGTGCCGTAGGTGATGACACGCACTCTGGGTTGCCTCCTCGTGGTGGACTCATGCGAGTATGCCTGCTGATGGCGAGAAGACTGAGATCCACGCCGCGCCGGGTGCTCGACCGGCTGCGGCGGTCCGGGCGCCCGGACCGGGTCGGGGGTGAGGACCCGTCGCAGGCCCCCCGGCCCGTCGTCCGCCGCGACCCGGTCCCCGAGCTCGCGCCACCGCCGGACGTCCAGCATGTCGTGCTCGTCGAGGGCATCCCCATGGAGTTCGGAGGGCGCACCGCCTCCATCCTGGCCAAGTGCCGCACCCTCTACGAGCAGGGTGGGCTCCGCTCCGTCGTGCTGGTGCGCAACCACGCCCACACCCTGCCCCGGGCGATCGAGGGGATGCGTCGCCGCGGGCAGCTGGGCGAGGGCGTGGAGGTGCGCTGGCTGATGGACGCCTACCCGGACGCACCGAAGCGGTGCCGCCCGCAGCGGTGACGCGGGAGCCGAGGGCGACCTGGAGGCATCGGGGTGGGTCCGTCGGGGCCGCAACCTCGTGCGCTACGCCGAGGACGGGACGCCGCTGGTGCTGCGCAGGTTCGTCGAGGGGGCGCTGGAGCACGAGGACCACTTCGATGCCGACGGGGAGCGGATCCGGCGGGAGGAGTACGACCGGGAGGGCAGGCTCCGCCGGACCATGCTCTGGGACCCGGGCGAGGCGACGGCGAGAGAGCACGTGTTCCATCGGCGCAACGGCGGCCCGATGTATGCGCAGACCTTCCGCCCGCCCAAGCGCCCCGGCGGGAAGCCACAGGAGGAGTCGGTCACCTTCTTCGACGAGGACGGGAACGTCGAGTCGAGGCAGGACGGCACCCTGACCCCCGTGGTGCATCGCGCGCTCGACGCGCTCAGCGGGGGGCATCCCACCATCGTGGCGGTCGAGGCGCGGCAGGCCGACGACGACGTCCTCGGCTACCGGCGCGACCACGTCCGGACGGTCTTCGTCGCCCACAACTCCCATCTGAGGTCCACCTCGAGCTCGCTGGACGACCTGCGCTCCACCTTCCGCAAGCTCTTCCGGCACCTGGACACGATGGGGGCCATGGTGTTTCTCACCGACAGTCAGCGGGCGGAGGCGGAGGCCCTGGTGGGCCGGCGTGACAACGTCTGGGTCATGCCGCACGCCGCACCCGGTGCCGCCACCCATACCGAGGTCGAGCGGGACCCGCGGCTCGTCATCATGATGGGCCGGCTGGCCAGCCAGAAGCGCACGGACCACGGCATCCGGGCCTTCGTCGAGGTGCTGGAGCAGCACCCGGACGCCCGGTTGGAGATCTATGGCGAGGGGGCCCGGCGCGCCGAGCTGCAGCAGCTCATCGAGGAGCTCGGGGTCCGGCACGCGGTCAGCCTCGAGGGCTTCACGAACCAGCCGGGGCGGGAGTACCGCCGGGCGACGCTGTGCCTGCAGTCCAGCAGGTTCGAGGGCGCTCCCATGGTCTTCGTGGAAGCACTGCGGCAGGAGTGTCCGATCGTCAGCTACGACATCCGCTACGGGCCCGCGGACATCGTCGACCACGGGGTCAACGGATTCCTCGTCCCGGACGGCGACATCCCGGGCCTGGCGCAGCGCACGGCCCAGGTCCTCGGCGACCCAGAGCTGGCTGCCTCGCTGCGGGCCGGCTGCGCGGGCGTCGACGGGCGTTTCGGGCAGGAGGCGTTCGCGGCACGGTGGTTCGAGCTCTTCCGTGCCCTGGACGCCGACATGCCTGACTCGGTCAGACGATGAGGAAGCGGCCGTGCCGGGCCATCCGCGCGACCGCACGCCAGGTGAGGCGGGTGCGGTCCTCGCCCGGCTCGAAGGGGTCGCTGCGCCAGCCGTGCACCCAGCCGGACCACCACGAGGCGAGCCCGTCACGCTGCGCGGCCCAGCGCACCAGCTGGATCCCGGTCCAGCTGCCGACGTAGGCCACGGCCAGCGGCCGGGGCAGGTTGCGCCGGGCCAGCCATACCCGGTTGCGGGCGTTCTTGAAGAAGTAGTCCGAGTGCCGGCGCGGGTCGACCACGGGGTGACCGGTGCGCAGCGAGGGGACGTAACGGACCCGGTAGCCGGCCGCCCACACCCGCCACGCCAGCTCGATGCCCTCGTGGGCGTAGAAGAAGATGCCCGGCCACCCGCCGGTCGCCTCGAAGGCCTCCCGGCGCATCGCCACGGTCATCTCGACCACGCTGAAGACGTCGGCTCGGTATGCCGCTGGCGCGCCCCGAGGCGAGGGATCCACCGGCCCGGGTGCGCCCCGTCGCTCACCTCGGGGTCCTCGATGAGCGGCTGCACCAGGCCGACGTCGGGGTGCTCGCGCAGGTAGCCCGCCGTCCGCAGCAGCACGTCGTCGTCGATGAGCCAGGCGTCGTCGTCGAGGAAGAAGAGGAACTCGCCGTCCACGTGCGGCACGCCGGCGTTGCGCCCCGCGGGGATGCCGATGTTGGTCGGCAGCGCCAGCGTCTTGACCTCGTCGGGGAGGCCGGTGGGGTTCCAGGCGTTGCCGACGACCACCACGTCGAGCTCCACCCCCTGCTGGCGCTGCAACGACTTCAGCCCGCGCGCCAGCTCCTCGGGGCGGCGGCCCTGGGTCAGGACGACGACGCCGAAGCTGGGACGGCCGCTGGAGGTGCCCCCGGTCATCGGGCGTCCTCTCGGCGCAGCCGGGGCGAGGCGAGGATCGCGGCGAGGTGGCCCGCGGTGACCGGGAGGATGACTGCGGCCATGACGAGCACCTGCCAGCGCGCGGCCTCCAGCTCGGCACCGGCGAGGGCGCCGACCACCGCGACCGCCAGCGTGACCAGAGTCATCTCGATCGAGTGGAACATCCGGTGGAAGGGCACCAGCCGCGCCGCTCGGCGTAGCACCCCCAGCACGCTGCCTGCCGGCACGGCCCGGGCCTGGGTGGTGTCCGGCAGCCGGTCCAGACCGGCCGCCGCCCGCGAGGCGTGCACCATCTCGTTGAGCGCCTTGTTGAGCAGGAGCCCGGCGGCCAGCAGCGCGCCGAGGAAGGCATACCGCCACGTCGTGGCCGGATCCGTCTCCTGCCCACCGACGACCCCGGCCGCCCGCCAGCCGAGGGCCAGCGCGATCGCCCCCTCGACGGTGTAGTGGCCGACCTTGTCCAGGAAGACGCCGACCGGCCCGGACAGCCCCTTCCACCGGGCGACCTCCCCGTCCGAGCAGTCCAGCAGCATCTGCAGCTGCGCGAGGAGCGCGCCGAGGAGCGCTCCCCAGAGGCCGGGGATCAGCAGCGCGCCGGCGGCGGCCCAGCCGGCCACCATCATCAGCCAGGTCACCCCGTTGGCCGTCACCGGCGTCGGGATGAGCGCGCGGGTCAGGTGCGGCGACACCCGACGGAGGTAGAGATCCCCGGTCCAGTGCTCGGCGCTGCCGCGCCCCAGGACCTCGGGCGGCTGAGCCACGGCGCGTACCTGCGCCAGCGTGGGCCGCCGGGGCCGGGAGTCGAGCGGGCTGGCGGCCGACGGGTCAGCCATGGACCACCTCTCGTCGCCGGTCACGGGATCTGACCCGCAGGAGTCTAGGGGGTGGACGACCGGGTCACCCTCGGGCGAGGCCGACGCCGCCCTCAGTCGGGCGGCGCGATGCTCGTCTGGGCCGGGAGCTCGTCCTGCGGGACCAGGCCGACCGGGCAGGTGTAGCCGTTCGGGCCGTGGTTGCAGTAGCCGCCGGGGTTCTTGTGGAGGTACTGCTGGTGCACGTCCTCGGCGTAGTAGAAGGGTCCGGCCTCGGAGGCGGGCAGCAGCTCGGTCGTGATCGGTCCGTGCCCGGCGTCACGCAGGACCTCGCCGAAGGCGTCGGCGGTCGCCCGGGCCGCGCGCTCCTGCTCGGGGGTCGTCCAGTAGATCGCCGAGCGGTACTGCGTGCCGATGTCGTTGCCCTGCCGGTTCGCCGTCGTCGGGTCGTGGTTCTCCCAGAAGGCCTTGAGCAGGGTCTCGGGATCGGTCGCGCGACGGTCGTAGACGACCAGCACCGACTCGGTATGCCCGGTGCGCCCGGTGCACACCTCGCGGTACGTGGGGTTCGGGGTGGTGCCGCCCTGGTAGCCGGCCGCGGTGGTGACCACGCCGGGCAGCTGCCAGAAGATCCGCTCGGCTCCCCAGAAGCAGCCCATCGCCACGGTCATCACCTCCGAGCCCTCGGGCCACGGCTCGTGCATCGAGGTGCCGAGGACCACGTGGCGCTCGGGGATGTCGGGCAGGGGGGTCGCGCGGCCGGGAAGGGTGGCGTCGTGTCGCATCACCCCAGTGTCCCACCCGCGGCGACCGAGGGCCGACCGTGCCGCCCCATGCCGCCGAGGTGGCTCGCGGTGGGCCCGGGATCGAGGCGCGGTCGCCGTGTGAGGTCCACGCGTGAGGTCGACTCAGGGGTGCAGGCGGGCTAGACTTGTCGCTCGATCCACGGTCCGGGCCTTGTTGGCCCGGACCGTGTGTTTGGGGAGAGCCGCACCGCCTGGCGCGGCACCCGGCGCACGATCGCCGGCCGCGGCTGGACGCCGCCGGCCACGCGAAGGCATACCGAGGAGACGCAGTGACCGAGACCACAGCAGCCAGCTACCTGACCCAGGAGGCCTACGACCGCCTGCAGGCCGAGCTGACCCAGCTCAAGGACGAAGGGCGCTCGGAGATCAGCAAGCGCATCGAGGCGGCCCGGGAGGAGGGCGACCTCAAGGAGAACGGTGGCTACCACGCCGCCAAGGAGGAGCAGGGCAAGATGGAGGCCCGCATCCGCCAGCTCGAGCACCTGCTGCAGAACGCCGTGGTGGGGTCGGCCCCGACCGAGAAGGGCGTCGTGCAGCCGGGGACCGTCGTGACCGTGGAGATGTTCGGCGACAGCGAGACCTTCCTGCTCGGGTCCCGGGAGATCATCGACGAGGGAAGCGACCTCGACGTCTACAGCGAGCAGTCCCCGCTCGGGGCCGCGCTCCTGGGCGGCCGGACGGGCGAGACGGTCAGCTACGAGGCGCCCAACGGCAAGACCGTGGAGGTCAAGATCCTGGAGGCCACGCCCTACCAGCCCTGACCTCCCGCGCGACCGCCTCGGGGCGTCCTGCCGTCAGCGGCGGGGCGCCCCGTCGGCGTACCAGCACTCCTCGACGTAGCCGGTGACGGCCGGCGAGGCGGTGGTCACGCTCTCCACGTGCCGGCTCGGGGAGCTCTGGGCCGCGGGGACGCGCACCTCGGTCCGCCCGACGACCACGTGCGAGGTGGCCTGCGCCTCGAGCCGGCACACCGCCTCGCGCGAGGGGTCGCGCCGCAGGTCGAAGCGCACGTCCACCCGGCTGTCGGAGACGACCTCGAAGCCGGTGTCGACCCAGTGCACCCGCCCCACGGTGGCGGACAGTCCCCAGATCACGGCCATGAGGCTCATGACGACCACGGCCAGCACGCCGACGACCCACCACCGGCGGTCGCCGCGCCGGCCGCGCTCCTGCGCCTCGGCACGCTCCTCCTCCGCGTCCCAGTCCCGGACGCCGTCCGGGCGCGGCGGCTCGGCGGGACCGGTGTTGCTGGCGGTCATGTGCGGCTGCCCTCCGAGGGGGTGAGAGGATGGCGGGGTGCCCGGAGCGGCACCACCACCATTGTCCGGCACGGTCCGGTCGGCCATGACGCCGACCCGTGCCGGCTCCGACGCGGAAGGAATGCCGATGGCCACCTCGGGTCCCGGGCTGCGCCTGCTCGCGGTGCACGCACACCCTGACGACGAGTCGAGCAAGGGCGCTGCCACGACGGCGCACTACGTCGCCCAGGGGGTCGACGTGCGCGTCGTGTCCTGCACCGGTGGGGAGCGGGGGGACGTGCTCAACGAGAAGCTCAAGGACGACCCGCACATCATCCGCGACATCGCCCAGGTCCGGCGGGACGAGATGGCCCGGGCGGCGCAGATCCTCGGTGTCAGCCACACCTGGCTGGGCTTCGTCGACAGCGGCCTGCCCGAGGGTAACCCGCTGCCGCCGCTGCCGGAGGGGTGCTTCGCGCTGGAGCCGCCGGAGGTGACCACCGAGGCGCTGGTCCGGGTGATCCGGGAGTTCCGGCCGCACGTGCTCACGACCTACGACGAGAACGGCGGCTACCCGCACCCCGACCACATCATGACGCACACGGTGACGATGGCGGCCTTCGAGGCGGCCGGCGACCCCGAGGCATACCCGCACGCCGGCGAGCCCTGGCAGCCGCTCAAGGTCTACTACAGCGGCTGGGACCCGCAGCGGATGATCCGGCTGGACGAGGCCATGGTCGAGGCCGGTCACGAGCCTCCGTTCGCCGACTGGCGCAAGCACCTCGGGAGCCGGCCGCGCCGCGTGCTCACCACCCGCGTGCCGTGCGGGGAGCACTTCTCGGTGCGCGACGACGCGCTGCGCGCGCACGCGACCCAGGTCGACCCGGAGGGGCCCTGGTTCCGCGTCCCGCTGGAGATCCAGCAGCGGGTCTGGCCCACCGAGGACTACGAGCTGGCGCGCTCGCTGGTCCCCGTGACACTGCCCGAGGACGACCTCTTCGCCGGCCTGCGCGACCTCGACGGTGGGCTGGACGCCCGGTGCCGTCAGGTGCCGCAGCGCGACGAGACCGGGGCGCTCGTGCTGGCGCACCGGGGCGAGCCGCCGCTGCCGCCGCTGGAGCAGGATGCGGTCGGTGAGCGGAAACAGGACGCCGTTGCCGACATGGGGGACGCTGACGGAGACGGTGCCGACGACGTGCGCCGCGACGAGGGGCACGACCGGTGAACTCGACCGGCGTCGAGATCACGGCCGGGCTCGGGGGCTTCCTCGTCCTCTTCGGGCTGGCCCTGGCCGTGTGGTTCCTCGGCCGCGACCTCACCCGCCGGCTGCGGCGGATGCGGCGGGCGGAGGAGGCCCGGCTGCGGCAGGAGAGCCCAGCCGAGCAGGGCGACGCACCGGACCGGCCCGAGGACGACCCGCTCGCCTGAGCGCCGCCGTGCTCTAGGTGCTCAGGCCGCGGGCACCGAGTCCATCGACAGGCTGAGATAGGCCGCCAGCCAGTGCGCGGCGAAGGCCGCCACCGTGAAGGCGTGGAAGACCTCGTGGAAGCCGAACCACCGAGGTGAGGGGTCCGGGCGCCGCAGGCCGTAGACGACGGCGCCCAGGGTGTAGAACAGGCCCCCGAGCCCGATGAGCCCCACGACGACCGGGCCGCCGCTGCGCCACATCGGGACCAGGAAGAAGATCGCGACCCAGCCCAGGGCGATGTAGACCCCGGTGTAGAGCCACCGCGGCGCCCCGACCCAGAAGACGCGGAAGAGGACCCCGGCGAGCGCCCCGGACCAGACGACCCAGAGCAGCAGCCTGGTCTGCGGCGACGGGAGGAGCAGCACCGCGAAGGGGGTGTAGGTGCCGGCGATGATGAGGAAGATGTTGGCGTGGTCCCAGCGCTTGAGCACGTGCGCGACCCGAGGACTCCACCGACCGCGGTGGTAGACCGCCGAGGTGCCGAAGAGCAGGACGGCGGTGATCGCGAAGACGAGTGCGGCGGCGCCCGCCGGGGCGCTGGGGGCGAGCGCGACGAGCACAGCTCCGGAGACCACGGCCACCGGGACCATCACGAGGTGCAGCCAGCCACGGAGGTGGGGCTTGACGCGATCCTTCACCTGGTCCGTCACCTGGCCGACGAAGGAGCCCAGGGTGCCGGTCGCCTCGGTCGTGTCACGGGGGGTCGACATGCCTTCAGGCTAACCTACGCAACCGTAGGTTACGAAACCGTAGGTTCGGTCCCGCCGAGGGTTCCACGACTCTGGGCGACGCTTCCACCGCCCCGGACGCGGGCGCAGCGGATCTCCAGGGGTGGCCGGTAGGTTGAGGCCATGCCGACGCCGAGGGACCTGGTCTACCGGGCCTACAACTCATCGCTGCGCCGGCACCTGCCCGCCGAACGGCTCCCACGTCACATCGGGGTCATGCTCGACGGCAACCGCCGTTGGGCCCGGCGGCGAGGGGCGCAGACCGCGGACGGGCACCGTGCGGGGGCGGAGAACATCGCGCCCTTCCTGGGGTGGTGCGAGGAGGCCCGGGTCGAGGTCGTGACCCTCTGGCTGCTCTCGACGGACAACCTCAACCGTGCCGCGGGGGAGCTCGAGCCGCTGCTGACCATCATCGAGGGGGTGGTGCAGCAGCTCGCCTCGACCGGGCGCTGGCGCGTGCGGGTCGTCGGTGCCCTGGACCTGCTGCCTCAGGAGACCGCCGACCGGCTCACCGAGGCCGCTGCGCTGACCGACGACATCGACGCCATGGTCGTCAACGTGGCGATCGGCTACGGCGGGCGCCGGGAGATCGCCGACGCCGTGCGCTCGCTCCTCCGGGACGCCGCCGCGTCCGGAGCCTCGCTCGAGGAGGTCGCCAGCACGGTGACCGTGGAGGACATCGCCGGGCATCTCTACACCCGCGGCCTGCCGGACCCCGACCTGGTGATCCGCACCTCGGGCGAGCAGCGGCTCGGCGGCTTCCTGCTGTGGCAGAGCGCGCACAGCGAGTTCTACTTCTGCGAGGCCTTCTGGCCCGACTTCCGCAAGGTCGACTTCTTGCGCGCGCTGCGGGCCTACGCCGAGCGCGAGCGGCGCTTCGGCAGCTGAGCGACACGCCGCCGCAGCGCGCAGGCAGGACCTGGCTCCCGGCATACCGTCGAGGCAGACGCGGGGCACCCCCGCCCCGCCTCTCGGGAGGCCCACCACATGGAGCTCTGGCTCTGGCGGAGGGCCGGTACCGGCCCACGTCGTGGCGTGGCCCGGTCCCGGACCGCCCACCGCCTGCGACGCGCAGCCCACCGGCGCGCGTCCCCCTGGGAGTCAGCATGAGCATCAGCCGTCCCGTCTCGACCGCCGACCTGCTGGACGAGGCCGTCACCCCCTTCGACGCACTGCCGGAGACCGGCCGCAAGACCTACGTCCTGGACACCTCCGTGCTGCTGTCCGACCCGCGGGCGCTGCTGCGCTTCGCCGAGCACGAGGTCGTCCTGCCGGTGGTGGTCATCTCCGAGCTGGAGGGCAAGCGGCACCACCCGGAGCTCGGCTACTTCGCGCGCCAGGCGCTGCGGATGCTCGACGACCTGCGGGTCGCCCACGGCACCCTGAGCGAGCCGGTGCCGGTGGGGCAGGCCGGGGGCAGCCTTCGGGTCGAGCTCAACCACACCGACCCGACCGCCCTGCCCGCCGGCTTCCGGCTCGGGGACAACGACACCCGGATCCTCGCCGTGGCGGCCAACCTGGCCGGCGAGGGCCAGGACGTCACCGTCGTCAGCAAGGACCTTCCGATGCGGGTCAAGGCGTCGTCGGTCGGTCTGGATGCGCAGGAGTACCGCGCCGAGCTCGCGGTCGACAGCGGCTGGACCGGCATGGCCGAGATCGAGGTCGACGACGAGCAGATGCGCCAGCTCTACGACACCGGCCGGCTGGAGCATCCCGGGGCGGCGCAGATGCGCACCCACACCGGGCTGACCATCCTCGGCGCCTCGGGCAGCGCCCTGGGCCGGGTGGCGCCCGACCACACCGTGCGTCTGGTGCGCGGTGACCGGGACGCCTTCGGTCTGCACGGCCGCTCGGCCGAGCAGCGCATCGCGCTGGACCTGCTGCTCGACCCCGACGTCGGCATCGTGAGCCTCGGTGGACGCGCGGGCACCGGCAAGAGCGCGCTGGCGCTGTGCGCCGGGCTCGAGGCGGTCATGGAGCGTCGCCAGCACCGCAAGGTCATCGTCTTCCGTCCGCTCTACGCCGTCGGCGGCCAGGAGCTGGGCTACCTGCCGGGCAGCGAGAACGACAAGATGGGGCCCTGGGCGCAGGCGGTCTTCGACACCCTCGGCGCGGTGGTCTCCACGGAGGTCGTCGAGGAGATCCTCGACCGCGACATGCTCGAGGTGCTTCCCCTCACCCACATCCGCGGTCGCTCCCTGCACGACGCCTTCGTCATCGTGGACGAGGCGCAGAGCCTGGAGCGCAACGTGCTGCTCACCGTGCTGTCCCGGATCGGCCAGAGCTCCCGGGTCGTCCTCACGCACGACGTGGCCCAGCGGGACAACCTGCGCGTCGGGCGCCACGACGGGGTGGCCGCCGTGATCGAGGCGCTCAAGGGGCATCCGCTCTTCGCTCACGTCACGCTGCACCGCAGCGAGCGCAGCCCGATCGCCGCCTTGGTGACGGAGATGCTGGAGGGCCCGGAGGCGCTGCTGTGACGGGCGTGCCGTAGGGTGAAGTCACAGACGTCACACCGGCCTCATGTCGGTGTGACCTTCACCACGTCTTGTGCTGAGGGTTTGACGTGAGGCCGTGCTGCCCGGCACGGTAGTGGGGTTACATCACGTTTTGGTAACGCCGCGCGGGCCCCGATCGTCCCTGTGATCCACCCCCCTGAGGGCCCGGCAGCCATGAGCGAGAGCGGCGAGCCGTCCGAGTGAGGAAGACCTGCCCCATGAGCCATGCCCCCATGACCGATGACCAGAAGGCCCGCCACACGCGAGGCCGCCGGATGAGCCCCGCGGCGATCGCCGTGACGGCCTCGATCGCCGCCGGATCGCTCGGCCTGGCGACCTACGCGGCCACCGCGGGCTCCGGCGCCCCCGCCGCCGAGGGCCACAACGAGGCGCTGCGGGCCTCGGTCGGCCAGTTCTCTCCGACCGTCGCTGCCGACGCCGTCGCCGCGCTGAGCGAGGTCGCCGGCGAGGAGTCGACCGGGATGTTCGCGCAGCTGCGCGAGGTGCGCGCCGACCAGGACGCCGCCCTGAGCGTGTCGACCGGCATCCGGGACGAGAGCCTGTCCACCGTGCAGGACGCCTCCGACGCCGTGGTGAAGGCGCGCGCCGAGGAGCGCCGTGCCGAGGCCGAGAAGGCCGCCCGTGAGGCCGCGGAGAAGGCGGCGCGCGAGGCCGAGGCCGCCGAGGCCGCTGCCGCGGAGCGCGCGGCCGAGCAGGAGCAGGCCGCCTCCCGTGACCAGGAGCGCGCGGCCGCGGAGCCGGAGCCGGAGCCCGTGGCGCAGCCCCAGCCCGAGCCGGAGCCCGAGCCCGAGCCGGAGCCCGAGCCCGAGCCGGAGCCCGCCCCCGTCTACAGCGGTGACGCCCGCGGCATCGCGCAGTCCATGCTCGGCAGCTACGGCTGGGGCATGGACCAGTGGAGCTGCCTGGACTCGCTGTGCAGAAGGAGTCCGGCTGGAACCACACCGCGATGAACCCCAGCTCGGGCGCCTACGGCATCCCGCAGTCCCTCCCGGGCAACAAGATGGCCTCGGCCGGTGCCGACTGGCAGACCAACCCGGCCACCCAGATCGAGTGGGGCCTGGGCTACATCTCCGGCCGCTACGGCTCGCCCTGCGCCGCCTGGGCCCACTCCCAGGCCGTGAACTGGTACTGAGCCGGTCCCGGCATACCTGACAGCACCCCCGGTCGCGCCGCGGCCGGGGGTTTGTCATGCTCTGCCGCGTGAGCAACGACATCCTGGACGAAGGATCGCGCCGGGCACGTCAGGTGGCGGACCACCCGTGGCTGGAGAAGGTGGCCAGGGTCGGCTTCGCGGCCAGCGGGCTCATCCACCTGGTGCTCGGATGGATCGCCGGCCGGGTCGCCCTCGGCAGCGGCGGGGAGGCGGACACCAGCGGCGCCATCGCGACGGTGCGTGAGGCCCCGGCCGGTCCGCTCCTGCTCTGGATCTGCGTCCTCGGCTTCGTCGCGCTCGCGCTCTTCCAGCTGCTCGACGGGATCCTCGGTGGTGGCGAGACGGGGGCCCGTGTCAAGGCCGCGGGCAAGGGCGTCCTGTATGCCGCTCTCGGCGTGATCTCGGTCCGGTTCGCGGTCGGTGGGGGCAGCTCGGGCGGTCAGGAGTCCAGCACCGACATCACCCAGCGGTTGATGGAGATGCCCGCGGGTCGCCTCCTCGTCGGCGCGGTGGCGCTCGGTGTCATCGCCGTCGGCGGCTACCACGTCTACAAGGGCTTCACGAAGAAGTTCCTCGAGGACCTGTCCGCCACCGGTGGCGGCAGCCTCGGCACCGGCGTGACGGTGGCCGGCATGATCGGCTACGTCGCCAAGGGAGTGGCCCTGCTGGTCGTCGGCGGCCTCTTCGGCCTCGCGGCGTGGCAGGCCGACCCGGACGAGGCGCAGGGGATGGACGGCGCCCTCAAGACGCTCGCCGAGCAGCCCTTCGGCACCGTCCTGCTCCTCCTCGTCGCGGTGGGCCTGGCGCTCTACGGCGTCTACAGCTTCGCCCGCGCCCGGTATGCCCGGATGGACTGACCCCTCCACCACCCTGAGCAAGGAAGCCTGCTCCGGACAAAGCAATATCGCCTGTGTTGCGAAGACATCTTTGCTCAGGTCGAGATGGAGTCCGGGCCGGCGTGAGGGCCGGGGGCGAGATCGCCGACGCCCAGGGTGGTCATCGAGAGCGCGACATAGCTCAGCGTGCTGGCCACCCAGAAGGGGCGGAAGGTCGTGGGGAGGGCCACGGCTCGCTCAGAGGCGACGGAGCCGGACGCGGTCGACGCTGTGGTCGGCGCCCTTGAGCAGCACGAGGGTGGCGCGGCTGCGGGTGGGGAGGATGTTGTCGACGAGGTTGGGGGCGTTGATCGTGTCCCAGATGTTCTCCGCGATGTCCACGGCGGCGTCGTCGGTGAGCGAGGCATACCGGTGGAAGTGCGAGTCCGGGTCGGCGAAGGCGGTACGCCGCAGCTCGAGGAAGCGGTCGACGTACCACCGCTTGATGTCCCCGACGTGGGCGTCGACGTAGACGGAGAAGTCGAAGAAGTCGCTCACCGCCAGACCGGGGCGGCCGTCGTCGTGCGGGCGCGGCGGCTGCAGGACGTTCAGTCCTTCGACGATGAGGACGTCCGGCCGGCGCACCACGATCTGCTCGTCGGGCACGATGTCGTAGACGAGGTGGCTGTAGACCGGGGCCCGCACCTCGGCCCTGCCTGCCTTGACCTCGCTCACGAAGCGCAGCAGCGCCCGCCGGTCGTAGGACTCGGGGAAGCCCTTGCGCGGCATGAGGTTGCGGCGGGCCAGCACCTCGTTGGGGAAGAGGAAACCGTCGGTGGTGACCAGGTCCACCTGCGGCGCGGACTCCCAGCGCGAGATGAGCTCCTTGAGGATACGGGCGGTCGTCGACTTGCCCACCGCCACCGAGCCGGCGACGCCGATGACGAAGGGCGTCCGCTCGTGCCCCTCGTCGAGGAAGTCGCTCGTGACCTGGTGCAGCCGCCCGGTCGCCCGTTCGTAGAATGACAGCAGCCGGCTGATGGGCAGGTAGACCTGCTCCACCTCGGCGAGGTCGAGGCGCTCCCCGAGACCCCGCAAGCGCTCGACGTCGGCGGCGTCCAGCCGCATCGGGTGCTCCTCGCGCAGCCGGGCCCAGTCACCCCGGTCCAGCTCGACATACGGGGACGGTATGCCCGAGCTTCCCTGCGCACCCATGACGGGCATTGTGCCAAGCGCGGCGGCGCGAGGCGGACGGGCGTGCCGTGCCGCGGCAGATGCCGTGGGGGCGGGGGCGGACACGTAGGCTTGCCCCCATGTGCGGAATCGTCGGATATGTGGGTCCTCGGACCAGCGAGAAGGCCCTCGACGTCGTCATGGAGGGACTCGGGCGGCTGGAGTACCGCGGCTACGACTCGGCCGGTGTCGCCGTGGTCGAGCAGGGCGGTGTGGGCACGCGCAAGCGGGCCGGCAAGCTGACCAACCTGAGCCAGGCCCTGGTCGAGGCGCCGCTCCCGGAGACCGCGACCGCGATCGGGCATACCCGGTGGGCCACCCACGGGGGCCCGACCGACGCCAACGCCCACCCGCACCGAGGGGGGTCCGGCAGCAAGCTGGCGCTCGTCCACAACGGGATCATCGAGAACTTCCACGCGCTGAAGCAGTCGCTGCTCGCCGACGGGGTCGACTTCTCCTCCGAGACGGACACCGAGGTCGTCGCGCACCTGCTCGACCGCGCCTTCGCGGGGTCCGTCGACCTCACCGAGGCCATGCGCGAGGTCGTCGGCACGCTCGAGGGCGCCTTCACCCTGCTGGCGGTCCATGCCGACCAGCCGGACGTCGTCGTCGGGGCCCGCCGCAACAGCCCGCTCGTCGTCGGGCTCGGGGAGGGCGAGAACTACCTGGGGTCCGACGTGGCCGCCTTCATCGGGCACACCCGGCAGGCGCTGGAGCTGGGACAGGACCAGATCGTCACGATCACCCCGGACTCCTGCTCGGTCGTCAACTTCGACGGCTCGCCCAGCGAGGGCAAGGCCTACGAGGTCACCTGGGACGCCGCCGCCGCGGAGAAGGGCGGCTACGAGACCTTCATGGAGAAGGAGATCCACGAGCAGCCGCACGCGGTGGGTGACACCCTGCTCGGGCGCACCGATGCCGAGGGCAACCTCATGCTCGACGAGCTGCACATCCCGGTGGAGGAGCTCCGCGCCGTCGACAAGATCGTCATCGTGGCCTGCGGCACCGCGTCCTACGCCGGCATGGTCGCGAAGTACGCCATCGAGCGGTGGACCCGCATCCCCGTCGAGGTCGAGCTCGCCCACGAGTTCCGCTACCGCGACCCGGTCATCGACGCGCGCACGCTGGTCGTGTCGATCTCCCAGTCGGGTGAGACGATGGACACCCTCATGGCGGTCCGGCACGCCAAGGAGCTGGGCGCCAAGACGGTCTCGATCTGCAACACCCACGGCTCGACGATCCCGCGGGAGTCCGACGCCGTCCTCTACACCCACGCCGGTCCGGAGATCGCGGTCGCCTCGACCAAGGCCTTCCTGGCCCAGATCACCGCCTCCTACGTGCTCGGGCTCTTCCTCACCTCGCTGCGCGGCGAGTCCTACGGCCGCAGCGCCGCGGAGATCATGGCCGAGCTGCAGGGCATCCCGGACAAGATCGAGCAGCTGCTGGGCACCATGGACCGGGTCGAGGAGATCGCCTACTTCATGGCCGACTCCCGGTCGGTGCTCTTCCTCGGCCGGCACGTCGGCTACCCCATCGCGATGGAGGGGGCGCTCAAGCTCAAGGAGCTCGCCTACATCCACGCCGAGGGCTTCGCCGCCGGGGAGCTCAAGCACGGGCCGATCGCCCTCATCGAGCCCGGTCAGCCGGTCTTCGTGGTCGTGCCCTCCCCGGACAGCGAGCACGGGCTGCACGGCAAGGTCGTCTCCAACATCCAGGAGATCCGCGCCCGCGGTGCGCGCACCCTGGTCATCGCCGAGGAGGGCGACGACGACGTCGTGCCCTTCGCCGACGAGGTCATCCGGGTGCCGCGGACCTCGCCGCTGCTGGCGCCGCTGCTCACCGTCGTCCCGCTGCAGGTCTTCGCGCTGCACCTGTCGACCGCCAAGGGCCTGGACGTCGACCAGCCGCGCAACCTGGCCAAGTCGGTCACCGTCGAGTAGGCGGGGTCGTGGGCGTGCGGACCGGTGGTGCCCGGTGATCGTCGCGTCGGGATCGACGTCGTCGACATCGCGCGCTTCACCGCGCGGCTGGACGCCAACGCCCGGCTCGGTGAACGGCTCTTCACAGCCCAGGAGCTGGGCCTGCGCCCCGAGTCGATGGCGGCCCGCTTCGCCGCCAAGGAGGCGCTGGCCAAGGCGCTGGGTGCCCCGGTGGGGCTGCGCTGGACCGACGCGTGGGTGGAGCGCGACGAGGCCGGCCGCCCCCACCTGCGCACCGAGGGCACGGTCCGCGCCCGGGCGGACCAGCTCGGCGTCACCCGCCTGCACGTCTCGCTCTCGCACGACGCCGGAGTCGCCTCGGCCGTGGTGATCGCCGAGGCCGACCCCGGCCCCACCCCCACAGGAGGCTGACATGCTCCAGGCGTATGCCGTGTCCGACGTCCGGGAGGCCGAGGCCCGGCTGCTCGAGGAGACGCCCGACGGCGAGCTGATGCGCCGCGCCGCCCGGGGTCTGGCCGATGTCGTGCGCGCCCGCTGCGAGGAGCGCGGGGCGCGCCGGGTCGTGGTGCTGGCCGGGCCGGGCAGCAACGGCGGCGACGCCCTGCACGCGGGCGCGATGCTCGCCGGCGAGCACGACGTGGAGGTCGTGGCGCTCGCGCCGCAACTGCACGCCGGCGGCGAGGAGGCGGTGCGCTCGGCCGGGGTGACCATCCACGATACGGAGCCCGACGGTGAGGAGCTGCCGGCGGCGGTGCGCGAGCTGATCGACTCTGCGGAGGTCGTCGTCGACGGCCTGCTCGGCATCGGGGGACGCCCGGGGCTGAGCGGCATGATGCGGGCCACCGCCGAGGCGGTGCCGAGGACGGCATACGTCATCGCCGTCGACCTGCCCAGCGGCGCCGACCCCGACGGTGTCGCCGCCCCGGAGCACTGCGTGGTCGCCGACGAGACGGTGACCTTCGGGGTGCGCAAGCCGGTCCACCTGCTGCCGGCGACCGCGCCGGTGGTCGGCGAGGTGACGCTGGTCGACATCGGGCTCGAGGTGGGGGCCGCGCCGGTGGTCGAGCGGGTGGAGCACGCCGACGTCGCGGGCCTGTGGCCGGTCCCGGCGGCCGGCGACGACAAGTACCGGCGCGGGGTGCTCGGCGTCATCGCCGGCAGCGAGGAGTTCCCCGGGGCCGCAGTGCTCTGCACGACCTCGGCGCTGGAGGCCGGGGTGGGCATGGTGCGCTACCTCGGGCCGGAGCGTCCGGAGGGCCTCGTCCTGGCCGCCTGCCCCGAGGTGGTCCCCGGCCGGGGCCGGATCCAGGCGATGGTCATGGGCTCGGGCGTGCCGGTGACCGACGGGGAGACCTCCGACCGGCGCCAGATCCAGTGGTTCCGCCAGGCGCTGGCCAGCGAGGTCCCGCTCGTGGTCGACGCCGGCGCGCTGCAGCTGCTCGGCCACTGGCAGCGCACCGGTCACCTGCGCTGCGAGGCGCCGACGCTGCTGACGCCGCACGCCGGCGAGCTCGCGAGCCTGCTCAGCGAGCTGCGCGAGGAGGAGGTCTCGCGCGAGGACGTCGAGGCCGACCCGGTCCGGCACGCCCGGCGCGCCGCCCGCTCGACCGGTGCCGTCGTGCTGCTCAAGGGAGCCGTGACCGTCATCGCCGACCCCGACCCCCGGGTGCCGGTGCGCACCCAGGCGGACGGGCCGCACTGGCTGGCGACCGCGGGCGCGGGCGACGTCCTCGCCGGGCTGTGCGGAGCGCTCATGGCGGCCGGGGTGGAGCCGCGGGACGCCGGGGCGCTCGCCGCCCTCGTCCACGGGTTCGCAGCGCACCGGGCCAACCCCGGTGGCCCGGTCCGCGCCCTCTCGGTGGCCCGTGCGGTCGGGCCCGCCGTCGCCGCGCTGCTGACCGGCTAGTCCCGCGCGCACTCCGGGCAGGTCACCGACAGCGCGGTATGCCCGAGGTGCGGTTCGTAACCGTTGTCGCGCAGGTAGTCCGCGACCGGCGCCACGACCTCGGTCGGCAGGTCGACGACGCTGCCGCATCCGGAGCACGCCGCGTGGACGTGCGGGCGGCCGGACACGGCGGCCGAGAAGTGGAAGGTGGGTTCGCCGTGGTCGACGTGGACGTGGCTCAGCACCCCGGCCGCGCACAGGCTCTCCAGGGTCCGGTACGTCGTCGAGAGGTGCGGTGCGTCCTCCTCGCCCAGGGCCGCGTGGATCTGACCGGCCGTCGGGTGACCGCCGAGCCGGGCCAGGGTCCGCAGGATGTGCTCGCGCGGTCGGGTGAGGCGGCCGCCGCCGCCGCGCACCATGGTGCGGGCCCGGTCCACCAGCTCCTCCTCGCGCATACCCCCAGTGTGCCCGACGCCTCCGGTCGCCAGATGCGAGTCGTTCGCATTAAGGTCGAGGAACCACACGACACCAAGGAGCAGGCATGGCCGACTACACCCTCCCCGACCTCGACTACGACTACGGCGCGCTCGACCCGCACATCGCCGGGGAGATCATGGAGCTGCACCACTCCAAGCACCACCAGCCTACGTCGACGGGGCCAACACGGCCCTGGAGAAGATGGCCGAGGCCCGCGAGAAGGACGACTTCGCGACGATCGGCCTGCTCGCCAAGAACCTCGCCTTCAACCTCGGCGGGCACGTCAACCACTCGGTCTTCTGGCAGAACCTCTCCCCGGACGGCGGTGACAAGCCGGAGGGCGACATCGCCGCCGCCATCGACGACGCCTTCGGCTCCTTCGACGCCTTCCGCGGGCAGTTCACCGCGACGGCGACGTCCATCCAGGGCTCGGGGTGGTCCATCCTGGCGTGGGACAGCCTCGGCCAGCGGTTGGTCCTGGTCCAGCTCTACGACCAGCAGGGCAACCTGGCGATGGGCATGGTCCCGCTGCTCATGCTCGACATGTGGGAGCACGCCTTCTACCTGCAGTACCGCAACGTCAAGGCGGACTACGTGAAGGCCTGGTGGAACGTCGTGGACTGGGCCGACGTGCAGCGCAGGTTCGACGCGGCGCGCACGAGCACGGCGGGCCTCATCACGCCATGACCGAGCGCGACCTCCTTCCCCTGGTCCACGACGCGCAGCAGGTGGCGGGACTGCTGGCGGCACGCCGCCGCGGGCAGGAGGCCGAGGAGGACCTCGCCCTGCTGCTCCGGGAGACCGACGCGAAGGCCCTCGCCGGCGGCGCGATGCTGCTGGCCGACGTCGCCGTCGGGCTGCTCAGCCACCTGACAGGGGAGGACTACCAGCAGTGCGTCCGTCGCCTCACGGTGGACCTGGAGAGCGCGGTTGCCGGAGGAGGGTCGGGCTGACCTGCTTGCTAGGTTGACCGTATGGATCAGCGTCTGTCCCTCGTGACCCTGGGTGTGAGCGACCTCGAGCGTGCCCGATCGTTCTACCAGGCCCTGGGCTGGACGCCCGGGCCCTCGCCCGAGCACATCGCCTTCTTCCAGGCCGGCGGCATGGTCGTCGCCCTCTGGGAGCGGGCCGCGCTCGCCGTCGACTCGGGGATCGACATCGACTCCGACACCGACGACACCCCCGGCAGCGGCGACGCCTGGGGCGGCAAGGTCCTCGGGGTCAACCTGCCCACGACCGCGGACGTCGACGACCAGATGAAGGACGCCGAGGCGGCGGGCGCCGAGGTGCTGCGCGCGCCCAGCACCCGCTTCTGGGGCGGCTACTCGGGCGTCTTCACCGACCCGGACGGTCACGTCTGGGAGATCGCCCACAACCCCTTCTGGACCGTCACCGGGGACGGCCGGACCATCCTCGGCGACGGCCGGGGCTGACGCGGCTCGACCGACGCGGCCCGACCGACGCGGCCAGGCGGACGCGCCGGGGCGATCCGACGCCACCACCGGAATTCGACCTCTGGTTTATGCGCCATGGCGCACGAACCAGAGGTCGAATTCGGGCGGGTCAGGGCTGCGGGCGGTTGAGGGCGCTGCAGACCGCGTGCAGCGAGGCCCGCACGGTGGAGGAGTTGATGCCCACGCCCCACCTCACCTCGCCGCCGACAGCGCACTCGACGTAGGCGGCGGCGAGCGCGTCCTCCCCGGCGGAGAGGGCGTGCTCGGCGTAGTCGAGCACCCGGATGTCGTGGCCCAGGGCGTTCATGCCGTCCACGAAGGCCGAGATGGGGCCGTTGCCGTGCCCGGAGATCTGCCGGTCCTGGCCGTCGACCGTGACGCTCGCCTCGAGCCGGACGTCGTCGGCGTCACCCTCCACGTGCGAGCTGGTGAAGTCGTGCAGGACGATCGGCCCGTCCTGCTCGAGGTATTCGTGCTGGAAGGACTCCCAGATCTGCGTGGGGGTCATCTCCCCGCCCTCGGTGTCGGTGTGCCGCTGGACCGCCTGGCTGAACTCGATCTGCAGGCGCCGGGGCAGGTCGAGCTTGCGCTCGGTCTTCATGACGTAGGCCACGCCACCCTTGCCGGACTGGCTGTTGACCCGGATCACGGCCTCGTAGGTGCGCCCGATGTCCTTGGGGTCGACGGGCAGGTAGGGCACCTCCCACCGGAACGCGTCGACCTCGGCACCAGCGGCGGAGGCGTCCCGCTCCATCGCCTCCAGGCCCTTCTTGATCGCGTCCTGGTGGCTGCCGGAGAAGGCGGTGAAGACGAGGTCGCCGCCGTAGGGGTGCCGCTCGGGCACGGGCAGCTGGTTGCAGTGCTCCACGGTGCGCCGGATCTCGTCGATGTCGGAGAAGTCGATCATCGGGTCGACGCCCTGGCTGAACAGGTTCATACCCAGGGTCACCAGGCAGACGTTGCCGGTGCGCTCACCGTTGCCGAACAGGCAGCCCTCGATCCGGTCGGCGCCCGCCAGGTATCCCAGCTCGGCAGCGGCCACGCCGGTCCCACGGTCGTTGTGGGGGTGCAGCGACAGGATCACGTGCTCCCGGTGGTCCAGGTGGCGGCTCATCCACTCGATGGAGTCGGCGTACACGTTGGGCGTGGCCATCTCCACCGTCGCCGGCAGGTTGATGATGACCGGGGTCTGCGCCGTCGGGACGAAGACCTCCATCACCGCGTTGCAGACGCGGGCGGCGAACTCCAGCTCGGTGCCGGTGTAGGACTCGGGGGAGTACTCGTAGAAGACGTCCGTGCCCGGAGGCAGCTGCTCCTCGTACTTCTTGCAGGCGCGCGCACCGCGCACGGCGATGTCGACGATCTCGTCCTCGCTCGCGCCGAAGACGACCCGCCGCTGCAGCGTGGACGTCGAGTTGTAGAGGTGGACGATGGCCTGCCGGGCGCCGGCGATGGCCTCGTAGGTGCGCTCGATGAGGTGCTCCCGGGCCTGGGTCAGGACCTGGATCACCACGTCGTCGGGGATCAGGTCCTCCTCGATGAGCATGCGGACGAAGTCGAAGTCGGTCTGGCTGGCGGCCGGGAAACCGACCTCGATCTCCTTGTAGCCCATGCGCACGAGCAGCTCGAACATGCGGCGCTTCCGGTCCGGGGTCATCGGGTCGATGAGCGCCTGGTTGCCGTCACGCAGGTCGACCGCGCACCACCGTGGTGCCTCGGTGATGGTGCGGCTCGGCCAGGTGCGGTCCGGCAGGTCGACCGCCGGGAAGGGGGCATACCGGTCGATCGGCATGCCGCTGGGCTGCTGGGGGTTGGGGTGATGCACCGCAGAGGTGTCGGTGGTGATGACGCTCACGAGAGGATCTCCTCGCTGGGGGCTGGTGGGCTGGTGTCCGTGGCAGCAGCGACTCCGCAGCGAGGGCCGGACCTAGGAGGTCTCGCTGCGGCAGCCGAGGAGGAGCAGGTGAGTCATCGCCTGCGACTCTAGCTCATGACGATGACGTCGCGTCAACCCGGGACCGCGCGTCGCGCCGCTCCGCGACCACGCTGGTGAGGACGGTGACCGCGAGGATGCCGACGATGACCAGCAGCGAGGCCAGGGTGGGGACGGTCGGCACGCCCTCCCAGACGCCGTGCGCCCAGTGCAGCACGAGCTTGACGCCGATGAAGGCCAGGATGAGCGACAGGCCGTAGCCCAGGTGGCGCAGCTGCCCCAGCGCCCCCTCGAGCACGAAGTAGAGGGCGCGCAGGCCGAGCAGGGCGAAGGCGTTGGTGGCGAAGACCAGGTAGGGGTCACCGGTGATGCCGTAGACCGCGGGCACGGAGTCGACGGCGAAGACGACGTCGGTGCCGAGGATCGCCAGGGCGACCAGCGCGAAGGGGGTGAGCGCCCGGCGGCCGCCCTCCCGCACGGTGAAGCGGGTGCCCCGGTAGTCGTCGGTGACGGCGAAGAAGCGACGGGTGAGGCGGACGGCAGGCAGCTTGGCCACCTCCACGTGGCTGTCCGTCCGGGCGTCCTTGAGCACCTTCCAGGCGGTCGCCAGCAGGATGAGACCGAAGACGAGGAAGGTGACGGCGAAGTTGGCGATGAGGGCTGCGCCCAGGGCGATGAAGATGCCGCGCAGGACCAGCGCGCCGATGATGCCGATGAGCAGCACCCGCTGCTGCAGCTCGCGGGGCACGGCGAAGGCGCTCAGGATGAGGATGAAGACGAAGAGGTTGTCGACCGACAGCGACTTCTCGACGAGGTAACCGGTGTAGTACTCCAGCCCGGTCTGGCTGCCGAAACGCTGCCAGATCCAGAGCCCGAAGAGCAGCGGCAGCGCGAGGTAGAAGACCGACCAGGCCAGCGCCTCCTTCATCGACACCGCGTGCGGCCGCCGGGTCAGGACCATGTCGAAGGCCAGCAGCAGGACCACCCCGCCGAAGGTGATGGCCCACAGCACCGGGTCGGCGATGCTGCTGGTGGAGGTGGTCTCGGCCGGGGCCAGGGGCAAGAACATCACGAAGGGTCCTCTCGATCACGACGCGCGGATCGAGGTCTCTTTCACCCTGGCACCAGGCGCGCGCCGAGCGGGGCTCGGGCCCCGCGTAGTGGCCGACGCGACGTTCGGGAAATACTCCCCTCGAAGGGGCAACGATAGGAACGGCCGGGGCCGGGTGTCAACGTGGCGCCTCGTCTGCCGTATGCCGCCTGTCCCTGCCGCGCGCCGCGACGGCGCCCCTGCCGTATGCCGCCTGTCCCTGCCGCGCGCCGCGACGGCGCCCCTGCCGTGCGCCGCCTGCCGAGAAGGTGCCCCCGCCGCTCGGGGTCAGTCCACGGCGTAGGTGACCGTCGGCTTCCAGGAGGGACGGCCGCGCTCGAACGCCGCGATGTCGTCCTCGTGGCCCAGGGTCAGGGAGATGTCGTCCAGGCCGTTCTCCAGCCGCCACGCGACGTAGTCGTCCACCTGGAAGGGCGCGGTGATGTCGCCGCAGACGACGCCGCGGCCCGGCAGGTCGACGGTGATCTGGGTGCCGGGCTCGGCCTCGAGCTGCTTCCAGATGAGCTCGATGTCGCCCTGGTCCAGCTGCGCCGTGAGCAGGCCCTGCTTGCCCGAGTTGCCGCGGAAGATGTCGGCGAACCGGCTGGAGAGCACCGCGCGGAAGCCGTACTGCTGCAGCGCCCACACGGCGTGCTCGCGGCTGGACCCGGTGCCGAAGTTGGGACCGGCGACCAGGACGCTGCCCGCGCCGTAGGTCGGCTGGTTGAGGACGAAGTCGGGGTCCTCGCGCCAGCGCGAGAAGAGGCCCTCCTCGAAGCCGGTGCGCGAGACCTGCTTGAGCCAGTGCGCGGGGATGATCTGGTCGGTGTCGACGTCGGAGCGCCGCAGCGGCACGCCGATCCCCGTATGCGTGGTGAACGGCTCCATCAGACCAGTGCTCCCTGGGTCGTGCCGGCAGGGCTCAGGTCGGCCGGGCCGGAGAGCGTGCCGCGGACGGCGGTGGCCGCCGCGACCGCGGGCGACACGAGATGGGTCCGCCCGCGTGCTCCCTGACGACCCTCGAAGTTGCGGTTGGAGGTCGAGGCGCAGCGTTCCTCCGGGGAGAGCTGGTCGGGGTTCATGCCGAGGCACATGGAGCACCCGGCGAGCCGCCACTCGGCCCCCGCGTCGACGAAGACCTGGTCCAGCCCCTCGGCCTCGGCCTGCTGCCGCACCGCGTGCGACCCCGGCACGACGAGCACCCGCACCCCGGGAGCGACGGTGCGGCCCCGCAGGACGTCGGCAGCCAGCCGGAGGTCCTCGATCCGCCCGTTGGTGCACGAGCCGAGGAAGACCGCGTCCACGGCGATCTCCCGCATGGGTGTCCCGGCCTCCAGCCCCATGTAGGCCAGGGCCCGGCGCGCGGTGTCCTGGGCGTCCTCGTCACCGGCGTCGGCCGGGTCCGGCACCGCCTGACCGAGCTGCACCGACTGCGCCGGGTTGGTGCCCCAGGTGACGTAGGGGCTCAGGCTGCTGCCGTCGATGACGACCTCGGCGTCGAAGACCGCGTCGTCGTCGGTGCGCAGCGCGCGCCAGGCCTCCACCGCGGCGTCCCAGTCGGCCCCGGTCGGTGCGTGCGGGCGACCCTGCACGTAGTCGAAGGTCGTCTGGTCCGGGGCGATCATGCCGGCCCGGGCCCCCGCCTCGATCGACATGTTGCAGATGGTCATCCGGCCCTCCATCGACAAGGCCTCGATCGCCGGTCCGCGGTACTCCAGCACGTAGCCCTGCCCGCCACCGGTGCCGATCCGGTTGATGACCGCGAGGATGATGTCTTTGGCGCCCACGCCGTCGGGCAGCGAGCCCTCGACCGTGATCGCCATCGTGCGGAACGGCCGCAGCGGCAGCGTCTGGGTGGCCAGCACGTGCTCCACCTCCGAGGTCCCGATGCCGAAGGCGAGCGCCCCGAAGGCGCCGTGCGTCGAGGTGTGGCTGTCCCCGCACACGATGGTCATCCCGGGTTGCGTCAGCCCCAGCTCGGGGCCGATGACGTGCACGATGCCCTGCCCCAGCCGGCCCCGCTCGTGGTGCACGATGCCGAACTCCTCGCAGTTGGTGCGGAGCGCGTCGAGCTGCGTGCGGGAGGTCAGGTCCGTCACCGGGCCGAGCGTGGTGGGGACGTTGTGGTCCTCGGTCGCCAGCGTGAGGTCCGGGCGCCGGACCGGGCGGCCCTTCTCGCGCAGCCCGTCGAAGGCCTGCGGGCTCGTCACCTCGTGCACGAGGTGCAGGTCGATGTAGAGCAGGTCCGGCTCGCCCTCGACGGAGCGCACCACGTGCTGCTCCCAGAGCTTCTCGGCCAGGGTCCGTCCAGCTCGTTCGGACACGGTCCGACCCCTTCCATGTCGCCGTGGTGGCGGGTGAGAGACAATGCGCTCAACTGTAAGCCCAGTCGTTGACGTGACGTCACGGAGGTCGTCTGTGCCCACCCGCTCCCATTCCCTCGCCGTCCTGCCGGGAGACGGTGTCGGCCCGGAGGTGACCGCCGCCGCGCTGGAGGTCCTCGACGCCGCGCAGCAGCGTTTCGGTTTCACGACCGAGCGCACCGTCGTCCCCCTGGGCGCCGAGCACTACCTCGAGACCGGCGAGCTGCTCACCGAGGACACGGTCGCGCAGCTGCGCGAGCACGACGCCATCCTCTTCGGCGCGATCGGCAGCCCGAAGGTGCGTCCGGGAATCCTCGAGCGGGGGATCATCCTCGCGCTGCGCGGAGCCATGCGGCAGGCGGTCAACCTGCGCCCGGTCCGGCTCTACCCCGGCGTCCCGACCCCGATCGCCGGTCTGGAGCCGCAGCGCTGCGACCTGGTCATCGTGCGGGAGAACACCGAGGGCGCCTACGTCGCGCAGGGCAGCACCGTGCACCGCGGCACCCCGGCCCGCACCGCGGTGCAGGAGTCGGTCAACACCTGGTATGCCGTCGAGCGCGCCGTCGAGTTCGCCTACCGGCTGGCCTCGGTGCGGCGCGGGCGGCTCACGCTGTGCCACAAGACCAACGTGCTGGTCGAGGCCGGGTCGCTGTGGCTCGACGTCATGGAGGAGGTCGGGCAGCGCTTCCCCGACGTGGAGACCGACTACGTCCACGTCGACGCGATGTGCATGCACCTGCCGGTGAGCCCCGAGCGCTTCGACGTCGTCGTCACCGACAACCTCTTCGGCGACATCGTCACCGACCTGGGCGCGGTCGTACAGGGCGGCCTGGGGGTCGCCGCCAGCGGCAACCTCAACCTGGAGGGGACCGGCACGAGCATGTTCGAGCCCATCCACGGGTCGGCGCCGGACATCGCCGGTCGGGGCTGGGCCAACCCGGCAGGCGCCTGCCTCTCGCTCGCGCTCCTGCTGGGCGAGCTCGGCGAGGGCGAGGCCGCCGCCACGGTGGAGGGCGCCACCGCCGCCGTGCTGGGGAAGCTGCCGGCGCTGGCCGGGGAGGCGATGGGCGCGAGCACCGGAGAGCTCGGTGCGCGGATCGCCGCAGCGGTCGCCGAGGGGAGCACGAGCCCGGTCCCGGGCAGCCTCATGGGCCAGCTGGCCCGGGTGAGGACTGCGTGAACGACCTCTACCCCGCCCGGGCGACCATCGACCTGGACGCCATCGCGCACAACGTGGGGGTCCTGCGGGAGCGCGCGGGCTCGGCGGAGGTCATGGCCGTCGTCAAGGCCGACGCCTACGGCCACGGGCTGGTCCCGAGCGCCGGGCGGCGCTGGCCGGGGGCGCGGCGGCGCTGGGCGTCGCCCAGCCCTACGAGGCCCTGGCGCTGCGCGCCGCCGGGGTGGAGGCGCCCGTGCTGTGCTGGCTCACCGCACCGGGGACCGATCTGGGCCCGCTGGTCCGTGAGGGTGTGGAGGTCGCCGCCTCGGCCCGCTGGACGCTGGACGCCGTGGCAGCGGCGGCCCGGGAGCAGGACCGGGTGGCCGTCGTCCAGCTCAAGGCCGACACCGGCCTGGGGCGCAACGGCGCCTATGCCCTGCCGCTCCGGTCGGGCCCGGACACGGACTGGTCCGACCTGGTGGCGCACGCCGCTGCGCTCCAGGCAGAGGGCGTGCTGCGGGTGCGCGGTGTCTTCAGCCACTTCGCGCACGCCGACGCGCCCTCCCACCCCACGGTCCGGGGGCAGCAGGAGACCTTCGCCCGGGCCGTCGCCGTGGCGGAGGAGGCGGGGCTGCGCCTCGAGGTCCGGCACCTGAGCAACTCCGCGGCGACCCTGACCACCCCGGAGGCCGCCTGGGACATGGTGCGCCCCGGCCTCGCCGTCTACGGGCTGACGCCGGTGCCCGAGGTGGGCTCGGCGCAGGACTTCGGGCTCCGGCCGGCGATGCGGGTCGTCGCGCGCTCCGTGCTCGCCAAGCGGCTGCCCGCCGGCCAGGGGATCTCCTACGGGCACGCCTACGCCCCGTCGCGCGAGACCACCGTCCTCGACGTCCCGATCGGGTATGCCGACGGCATACCCCGTCACGCCTCCGGTGCCGGTCCGGTCCAGGTGCGCGGGCAACGGTTCTCCGTCTCCGGCCGCGTGTGCATGGACCAGTTCGTCGTGGACGTCGGCGACCTGGACGTCGACGACGGCGAGGAGGTGGTGCTGTTCGGTCCGGGAGACGACGGGGAGCCCACCGCGCAGGAGTGGGCCGACGCCGCGGGGACCATCAGCTACGAGATCGTCAGCCGTCTGGGGTCCAGGGTGCCGCGCGAGCACGTCGGGGCGATCGCCAGATGACCCCGGAGCACGAACGGCGGTGGACGCTGCCGACGGCGCAGGACACCCGGGACCTCGGGCGCGAGCTGGGCGCGGTGCTCCGCGAGGGCGACCTGGTGGTGCTCACCGGCGACCTCGGGGCGGGGAAGACGACCTTCACCCAGGGGCTGGCCGAGGGTCTGGGCGTCCGGGGCCCGATCACCTCGCCGACCTTCGTCATCGCCCGGGTGCACCCGTCGGTGACCGGGGGGCCGGACCTCGTGCACGTCGACGCCTACCGGCTCTCCGGCGGCGCCGAGCTGGACGACCTCGACCTGGACGCCTCGCTGGAGGAGTCGGTGACGGTGGTCGAGTGGGGGGAGGGGCTGGCCGAGAGCCTGGCCGCGCAGCGGCTCGAGGTGCTGCTGCAGCGCTCCGGGAGCGAGGACGAGGAGGAGCAGGAGCGCGTCGCGGTGCTGCGCGGGGTGGGGGAGCGCTGGGCCGACGGACTCGCCGAGGTGGGGCAGGAGCGATGAGCGCACCGACGATCCTCACGGTATGCACCGGCAACGTGTGCCGCTCCCCGCTGCTGGAGCGGATGCTCCAGCGCGACGTCGACGGCGCGCACGGACCCGGACGCGTCGCCGTCCGCTCCGCCGGGACCGGGGCGCTCGTCGGCGCGCCCATGGACGAGCGGTCGGCCGAGATCCTTGTCGGGCTGGGTGGCGACCCGACCGGGTTCGTGGCCCGGCGGCTCACCGCCGAGCTGGTGTCCGACGCCGCTCTCGTCCTCGCCGCGACGCCGACGCACCGCTCGCAGGTCGTCCAGCTGGACCCCCGTGCGCTGCGGCGGACCTTCACCGCGCAGGAGTTCGCCGGGCTGGTCGCGGCCGTGCCGGACGAGGACCTCCCGACGTGGGAGGAGCCGGCCACGGCTCTGGCCGAGCTGTGCACGGCGGCCCGGGCCGCCCGGGGCGCCGCGACCCGCCCGGCCGGCGAAGGTCTGGTCGATCCCTACCGGCAGCCGGACGCGGTCTACGACCGGCTCCGGGCCCAGGTGGTGGAGCTCAGGCCGCTCCTCGCCCGCGGTCTCGCCCGCTGAGCCGGGAGGGTTCCGGGCGCAGCAGCCGGGGCCAGCGGCGCGGGCGTCGGCGGGGCAGCCGGAGCAGCGCGACGGCGACGAGGGCCTGCGGTTCGAGGTGCCCCAGCTCGCGGGAGTCGGTGCCGTGCCCGTCGGAGAGCACCCAGAGCGCTCCGTCGTGACGGATGCCCGCCAGCCGCTTGACCGCCAGGGGCCGGGGCCTGCCGGCGTGGTCCGGCGGCAGTCGGACCACGACGACGGAGCCAGGACGCGGCCGGCCACCGTGGCGGACCAGCAACCGGTCACCGGGCGCCAGGATCGGCAGCATCGAGGATCCGGTCACGCGCGCCACCCCCACCGCGCCGGGGTGTCCCCACGTGTCACTCACACGCGGTAGGGTAGCGAGCGACCCAGGGGTGACATCGGGTCGACGATGGGATGAGCACGAGATGTCCAAGGAGCGGACATTTTCTGCGTGTGGGGTAGACGCCATCGTGGGTGGGTGCTTTACTGTGAGGTAGGTAAAGATTTAGTAAGGTCAGGCTGATAGGGGATCGGCCGCATACCGCAGGGACAGGATGGGAATTGCCGTGACCGTGATCGCAGGCACCGCAGCACGTGAGGCGTCGGGGACGTCGATGAGAACAGTCGACGCCAGCTACCCCTTCGTCATCCCGGACTCGCTCCAGGGGATGGTGGACCGACCGAGCGGCGGTCGCAAGACGCCGCACCGTGCCCGGCGCTACCTCGCGCCCTACCTCAGCACCCTCAAGGTGCTCGACCTCGTGCTCATCACCGTGGCGGTCCTGGCCGCTACGTGACCCGCTTCGGGCTGGACGAGTCCATGCAGCGGGTCTCCGGCATCGGCTACGGCTACATCGCCTTCACCCTGGTGCTCGTCTGGGTGCTCGCCCTCCACGTCCAGCGGGCCTACGACGGCCGCACCGTGGGCCACGGGGTGCAGGAGTACCGCCAGGTCTTCGCCGCCTCCACCTGGGTCTTCGCCGCCGTCGCCATCGTCGGCTTCGCCTTCCGGCTCGAGATCGCCCGTGGCTTCGTGATCGTGGCCTTCCCGCTGGGGACGTTGATGCTGCTCGCCGGCCGCTGGGGCGCCCGGCGCTGGCTGGTGGCCCGTCGCAAGAGCGGCCAGCTGTCCGACCGCGTCATCCTCGTCGGTGACGCGAACCACGTCGCCGGGCTCGTCACCGCGCTGCGCCGCAGCCCGGACGCCGGCTACAACGTCCTGGGCGCCTGTGTCGACGACGCCGAGGGCACGGTGCAGGGCGTGCCGGTGCTCGGCCCGGAGTCGGACGTGCTGCTCCAGGCCCTGGACCACCACGTCGACGTCGTGGCGGTCTCCTCCTCGGCCGGCCTCGGGACCACCGGGCTGCGCCAGCTCGGGTGGGCGCTGGAGTCCACCGACATCGACCTCGTCGTCGCCCCCGGCATCATGGACGTCGCCGGTCCCCGCGTGCTCACCCGCCCGGTGCAGGGCCTGCCGCTCATCCACGTCGAGGCCCCGCGCTTCGTCGGTCCCGAGCGGGTGCTCAAGAACGTCATGGACCGGCTCATGGCCCTGGCGGTCACGCTGGTCCTGCTGCCGGTCATGCTCGCCGTGGCGCTGGCGGTCAAGCTCGAGGACCGCGGCCCGGTGCTCTTCCGTCAGGAGCGCATCGGCCAGGACGGTCGCAGCTTCTCGATGTTCAAGTTCCGCAGCATGGTCATGGACGCCGAGGCCCGGCTCGCCGAGCTGAGAGACTCCAACGAGGGCGCCGGCCCGATGTTCAAGATGCAGCGCGACCCGCGGGTCACCCGCGTGGGCGCCTTCATCCGGCGCTACTCTCTGGACGAGCTGCCCCAGCTGCTCAACGTGCTGCGCGGCGAGATGAGCCTGGTCGGACCCCGTCCGCCGCTGCCGCGCGAGGTCGCCGAGTATGCCCGTGACACGCACCGCCGTCTGCTGGTGCGGCCCGGCATGACCGGCCTGTGGCAGATCAGCGGCCGCAGCGACCTCTCCTGGGAGGAGGCGGTGCGCCTCGACCTCTACTACGTGGAGAACTGGAGCCCTCTCCTCGACGGCATGATCATGTGGCGCACCGCGCGGGTCGTGCTCGGCTCCGAGAGCGGCGCCTACTGAGCGAGCCCGCCTCGGCTAGGGTGCCTGGGTGAGATCCCGCGTCGCCTATCTCGGCCCGGCCGGCACCTTCACCGAGCAGGCCGTGCGCCAGTGGGACGTCGGTCGAGCTCACGAGGCGTGGCCGGCGCCCACCGTTCCGGCCGCGATCGCCGCGCTGCGCGAGGGCGACGCCGAGGCGGCGGTGGTCCCCTTCGAGAACTCGGTGGAGGGGTCCGTGCCCGCCACCCTCCAGGCCCTCCTCGAGGACGCCCGGGTGCGGATCTGCGAGGAGATCCTCGTCGAGGTGCAGTTCGACCTCCTGGCCCGCGGCAGCACCACCCTCGGCCAGGTCGACGTCGTGGCCACGCACCCGCACGCGGCGGCCCAGACCAGGGACTGGTTGGCGCAGCACCTGCCGCGGGCCGAGCTCGTCCAGGAGTCCTCGACCGCGCGCGCCGCGCAGGCGGTGGCCGAGGGGCGCTACGACGCCGCGATCGCCTCGCCCGAGGCAGGGGCGGCCTACGGGCTCACCCCCCTCGCCCGGCGGATCGCCGACCGGGACGGCGCCCTGACCCGGTTCGTCCTGCTGCGCCGTGACGCACCGGTGCCCCCGCCGACCGGGGCGGACCGCACCACCCTCGTCGCCCTCATCTGGCAGAACCGGCCGGGCGCGCTCCTCGAGCTGCTGGAGCAGTTCGCCGTCCGGGGGATCGACCTGACCCGGCTGGAGTCCCGCCCGACCGGTGAGGGCCTGGGGGAGTACTGCTTCTGGATCGACGCCGACGCGCACCTGTCCGAGGCACGGATGAGCGAGGCGCTGCTGGGGCTGCGGCGCACGTGCCGGGACGTGCGCTTCCTCGGCTCCTACCCCCGCGCAGACGGCCGGCTGCCCGCGGTGCCCTTGCACGCGGACGAGCAGGCGTACCGCGAGGCGCGGGAGTGGCTCGAGAGCCTGTGACCCGGTCCGGCGCCGCTCAGCGGTCCAGCTGGAGCCAGCGGGTCCAGCCGCCGTTGAGGACGAGCCAGGCCATGAGGCCGTAGCCCGCCTGGCCGGGGTGCACGGTGTCGCCGGCGGCGAGGTCGGACTGCCATTGGTCGTGGCTGAGCAGGGGGGCGAAGCAGTCGACGTAGGGCACGCCGCGGCGGGCGCAGACGTCGGCGAGCGCGTCCGCGAGCACCTGCAGCTTCGCGTTGACCTCGGCGTCCAGCGTGGGCGTCGGGCCGACGACGAAGGTGGCGATGCCCGTCGAGCTGGCCTCGTCCAGCACGTTCGCCAGGTTGAGGCGGGAGCGAGCCGTCGTCACCCCCTGGTCGACGTCCTCGGCCCCGACCCCGATGACGAGGCGACGCTCGGAGCGTCCGGCCCAGCGGGGCGGGCACTCCGCGCGCCAGCGGTTCATGACGTCCGCCGAGCTCGACCCGCGCACCCCGAGGTTGTAGCTAGTGAGCGACCCCCCCTCCGCGGTGCCGCTGAAGTCGGTGCGGCCCACGACACGGTTGACCCAGCCGAGCGCGCGCGGGTCGCCGTAGCCGGCCACGAAACCGTCGCCGACGAAGCACAGACCGACGTCCCGCGGGCCGTCCGCGACCTGGAAGTCGGCGCTGGGGGTGTATTCCAGCTCCACCCGCCCCTCGCGCTCAGCGCTGCTCACTGCTCACCTTCCTCGTCGTGGGTCAGGGCACGGTGCCACGACTGGGTGACGTACTTCGTCTCCCAGCCCAGTGAGCGGTAGAGCCCGTCGGCACCCGTGGGGGAGTCGGCGTCGACCTCCAGGCCGACCGAGGCACGACCGCGCGCGGCCGCGTCGGCGATCACCGTGCGCAGCAGCCCCTTGGCCACACCACGGCCTCGCGCGCGACGGTGGACGCGATGTAGTCGATGTAGGAGCTGTCCGGGCTCGCCGTGCCGTCCTCGCCGACGCCGCCGCGGCTGATCGAGGCCACCACGGCCCCGGCCGGCTCGCCGTCCACCGTGGCCAGCCACCAGTGGTCCCACCGGTGACCGGGGTCCTCGCGGAGCCGGGCGACGAACTCCTCGAAGGTCTCGCGGTAGGAGTTGAAGTGGTCGGCGAAGGACTGCTCCAGGACGAGGTGCACCGCGCGCAGATCCTCCTCGTCCGGCATACCCCCCCCGTCGTCCTGGCGCACGCGATGGATCTGGACCCCCTCGCGCAGCTCCGGTGACCCGGCGTCCTCGTCCGGGTCCACGGGGCGGGTCATCTGCCACCAGTCCCGGACGTGGTCGTAGCCCGCCGCACGCAGCCAGCGCTGCTGTCGCTCGTCGTCCGCGAAGGCCCCGGAGTCCAGCTGGGTGCGGTCCATGGCGCGCTCCGCGAGCAGCTCCCGGCCGAGCTCCTCGACCCGGGCGAAGGCCCACTCGGCGAGCGGGTCGGCCTCCTCGTCCGGCAGGTCAGGGTCGAGGGTGACCCCGACGAGCACACGACCGGCGGCGCGGTCGTGCAGGCTCAGCCACGCGCGGGCATCTCCTTGGGCGTCCCGGACCATCTCGTGCCGGTGCGTGCTCGCCCCGCGTCCGCTGACCTCGGCCCGGACGGTGTCGCTCTGCGCGCCCGGCCAGCCGCGGGCCTCGCGCTCGTGCCGCCGGAGCAGCCGCACCAGGTCGTCGAGATCCTCCTCGCCCGGGGTCGACGCCGTCAGGCCGTCCGGGAGAGCGACGGGGCCGGTGGCGGTCCCGCTCATGCGCGACCGGAGAAGGCCTCGTCGTGCAGGGCTGCCTGCTCGACGGCGTGCACCTTGGCCGACCCGGTGGCCGGGGAGGCCGAGGCCGGGCGGCTGACGACGCGCAGCGGGCGGTCCTCGCCGTGCTGCTGCAGCGCCTCGGGCAGGTTGAGCGCCATGAACGGCCAGGCGCCCTGGTTCTTCGGCTCGTTCTGCACCCACACCAGCTCTGCCTCGGGGTACTGCGAGGTGAGATCGGCGAGCTGCTTGCCGGGCACCGGGTAGAGCTGCTCCACCCGCAGGATCGCGGTCCGCTCGTCCTCGCGCTTGGTGCGCTCGTCCTCGAGGTCGTAGACGAGCTTGCTCGAGGCGAGCAGCACCCGCTCGACCTTGCTCTTGTCCAGCTCCACGCGGTCGGGCAGCACCGGCTCGAAGGTGCCCTCGGTGAAGTCCTGCACCGAGCTGGCGGCGGCCTTGAGCCGCAGCATCGCCTTCGGGGTGAAGACGATGAGCGGGCGCCGCGGCCGTGCCATCGAGTGGGCGCGCAGCAGGTGGAAGTAGGACGCCGGGGTGGAGGGGTAGGCCACCTTCATGTTGTCCTCGGCGCACTGCTGCAGGAAGCGCTCGATCCGGGCCGAGGAGTGGTCCGGCCCCTGACCCTCGTAGCCGTGCGGCAGCAGCAGGACCACCGAGCTGCGCTGGTCCCACTTCTGCTCCGAGGCGCTGATGAACTCGTCGACGACGACCTGGGCGCCGTTGACGAAGTCGCCGAACTGCGCCTCCCACAGCACCAGCGCGTCGGTCTTCTCCACCGAGTAGCCGTACTCGAAGCCCATGGCCGCGAACTCCGAGAGCAGCGAGTCGTAGACCTCGAAGGTGGCCTGTTCCTTCGCGAGGGAGTGCAGCGGTGTCCAGGTCGAGGCGGTGTCGTTGTCGGTGAGGACGGCGTGCCGCTGCACGAAGGTGCCGCGGCGGCTGTCCTGCCCGGCGAGCCGGACCGGCGTCCCGTCCTGGACCAGGGAGCCGAAGGCCAGCAGCTCGGCCATGCCCCAGTCGATCCCACCCTCGCGGGTCATCTCCTGGCGCGAGGTCAGCAGCTTGGCCAGCTTGGGGTGGACCGTGAAGCCCTCCGGTGGGCTGCCGAAGGCGTCGCCGATGGCCTCGACCGTGCTCTTCTCGATCGCGGTCGGGCGCTGCGGTGCCGCCTGGTCGCCCTCGTCCTGCGCGTGCGGACGCTCCAGGCCCCCGCCGCCCTCGTCCTCCTTGAGCGCTTTCTTGGTCTCGGTGAAGACGTTCTCGAGCTGCTTCTGGTAGTCGCGCAGCGCCGCCTCGGCCTCGTCGACCGTGATGTCGCCGCGACCGATGAGCGACTCGGTGTAGAGCTTGCGGACCGAGCGCTTGGCCTCGATGAGGTCGTACATCAACGGCTGGGTCATCGAGGGGTCGTCGCCCTCGTTGTGGCCCCGGCGGCGGTAGCAGACGAGGTCGATGACGACGTCGGTGCCGAACTCCTGGCGGAACTCGTAGGCCAGCTCCGCCACCCGCACGACGGCCTCGGGGTCGTCCCCGTTGACGTGGAAGATCGGGGCCTGCACGGTCCGCGCGAGGTCGGTGCAGTAGACCGAGGAGCGGGAGTGCTGCGGTGCCGTGGTGAACCCGACCTGGTTGTTGATGACCACGTGCAGGGTCCCGCCGGTCCGGTATGCCGGGAGCTGGGACATCTGCATCGTCTCCAGCACCACGCCCTGGCCGGCGAAGGCGGCGTCCCCGTGCATGAGCACCGGCATCACCGTGCTGGGGTCCGCGCCGGTCTCCCGGCTGAGGCGGTCCTGCTTGGCCCGGGTGATGCCCTCCAGGACGGGGTTGACCGCCTCCAGGTGGGAGGGGTTGGCCGCGAGGTAGACCCGGGTGGTCTTGCCGTCCTCGGTGGTGAACTCACCCTCGGTGCCGAGGTGGTACTTCACGTCACCGGATCCATGCACCGAGCCGGGGGACTGCTTGCCCTCGAACTCGCGGAAGATCTGGCCGTAGGACTTGCCGGCGAGGTTGGCGAGCACATTGAGGCGGCCGCGGTGGGGCATACCGATCGTCACCTCGGTCAGCCCGTCGTCCGCGGCGCGGTTGAGCACCTTGTCGAGCAGCGCGATCACCGACTCGCCACCCTCGAGGCTGAACCGCTTCTGGCCGACGAACTTGGTCTGCAGGAAGGTCTCGAAGGCCTCCGCCGCGTTGAGTCGGCGCAGGATCCGCAGCTGCTCGGCCGGAGCCGGCTTCTCGAACGGGACCTCGAGCTTCTTCTGGAACCACCGGCGCCGGTCGGGGTCCTGGATGTGCATGTACTCCACGCCGACGGTGCGGCAGTAGGTGTCGCGCAGGATGCCCAGGATGCGCCGCAGGCTGAGCCGCGGCTTGCCGCCGAAGCCGCCGGTCGGCACCTCGCGGTCCAGGTCCCAGAGCGTGAGCCCGTGGTTCTCGATGGCCAGGTCCGGGTGACGGCGCTGGCGGTACTCCAGCGGGTCGGTGTCGGCCATGAGGTGGCCGCGGACCCGGTAGGCGTGGATGAGTTCCTGGATGCGGCTCGGCTTGGAGATGTCGTCGTCGTGCGTGGCCGCGATGTCGAGGTTCCAGCGGATCGGCTCGTAGGGGATCCGCAACGAGGTGAAGATGTCGTCGTAGAAGCCGTCCTGCCCCAGCAGGAGCTGGTGCATGATCTTGAGGAACTCACCGGACTGCGCACCCTGGATGATGCGGTGGTCGTAGGTCGAGGTGAGGGTGAGGATCTTGCTCACGGCGTTGGCGACGATCCGCTCGCTCGCCGCACCCTGCCACTCCGCGGGGTAGTCCAGCGACCCGACGCCGATGATGGCGCCCTGCCCCTTCATGAGCCGGGGCACGGAGTGCAGCGTGCCGATGCCGCCGGGGTTGGTGAGGCTGATCGTCGTGCCCTGGAAGTCCTCGATGGTGAGCTTGCCGTCGCGCGCCTTGCGCACGACGTTCTCGTAGGCGCTCCAGAAGTCGTAGAAGCTCATCGCCTCCGCGCTCTTGATGCTCGGCACGAGCAGCTGGCGGGTGCCGTCGGACTTGGGCACGTCGATGGCCAGGCCGAGGTTGACGTGCGCGGGCTCGACGAGGGTCGGCTTGCCGTTCTCCACGGAGAAGCCGTTGTTCATCGCCGGCATCGACTTCAGCGCCCGGACCATGGCGTAGCCGATGAGGTGGGTGAAGCTGACCTTGCCACCACGCTGCGCGCGAGATGGTTGTTGATGACGGTGCGGTTGTCGATGAGCAGCTTGGCGGGCAGGTTGCGTGCGCTGGTCGCGGTCGGGACCTCCAGCGAGCTGTCCATGTTGGACACCACCCGCGCCGCCGCCCCACGCAGCGGGACGAGCGTGACGTCCTCCTGCGGGCCGCTCTTCTTCGGGGCAGGGGCCTCGCGGGACATCGGCGCCTTGGCGCCCTTGTCCTCATTATTGCCGCCACCGCCGCTCTTGTCCTTGCCGCTGCTGCTGCCGCCGCTCTTCCCCCCGTCGGTCTTGGTGTCCGGGGTGCTCGCCTTGTCGTCGTCCTTGGGCGTGGGCTTGCTCATGTCCTGGGAGCTCGCCTCGCCGTCGGTGCTGCCCTTGCCCTTGCTGCTGTCCTCATCCTTGCCGGACTTCGTGGACCTGCCGCCGGAGGTGGACGACCCCTTCTCCCGCGGCGGTGCCGGCGCGACCTTGGGTCCGCTGGCGGGCGCGGTGCGGGTCGAGGCCCCGCCGTTGCTGTCGGCGGACCGGCGGCTCGGCTGCGCCGAGGACGACGAGTCCTTCGACCCGGCGCCGGCCCCCGACCCGTTGCTGCCGGAGGAGCCGTTCTCGAAGTAGCGACGCCAGGCCGGGTCGACCGACCCGGGATCCTCGTCGAACTGCTCCCGCATGTCCTCGACGAGCCACTCGTTGGCTCCGAAGTCGACGGTGGTGTCGCTGCTCTGCGGGTTGGCCACGGGGTCTGCGCCTCATCTCACGTCCGGGGACTGCCGCACGCGCGCCGACAAGCGCACGCGCCGCCCTCAGCCTATCTCCTGCGTCACGGAAACGCAGGAGGTGGTCCGAGGGCGGCGCGGGCGCGTCAGGCGACGTCGCGACGGGTGGTGACGACCCACCCGATCACCGTCATGACCAGGGCGTAGCCCAGCAGCACCAGCGCACCCACCCACCACGTGAGCAGGTCACCGCCGCCGAAGACCGCGGCGGCCTCGGCGTCCACGCCGGCGAAGAGGTCGAGGGCAGCCGTCGTGGCCTGGCTCGGGAAGTAGCGCGCGGCCTCGGCCACGGGGTCGAGGAACTGGATGAGGAAGCTCAGCAGCGGCTCGACGAGCAGGGCGATGGCGATGCCCGCGAAGAGGGCCATGACCTGGTTGGTGATGAGCACGCCGAGCCCGAACCCGATGAGGCCCCAGAGCACGAGGACGAGGAGCAGCCGCAGCAGGGTCAGCACCAGACCGCCTGCGTCGGGGAAGAGGGCGACGTCGCCGGAGAGCAGGATGAGCCCGCCGCCCACGAGGCTGCCCGCGATGAAGGCCAGCCCGTTGAGGGTGACGACGACCGCCAGGGCGAGCAGCTTGCCCAGGATGAGCCGGCCCCGCCGCGGGGTGCTCAGCAGCGTGCCGGTGATCGTCTGGTGCCGGAACTCCCCGCTCATCGACAGGATGCCGAGGACGAGGGCCAGCAGGTAGCCGAACTGGAAGCCGCCGGTGTAGACCAGCCGGGCGATCGCGGTCTCACCGAAGGCCTCGACCGGGGCGATCGTCTGCCCGTCCGGCCCCGGGATCTCGCCGAAGCTCACGAGGGCGAAGCCCTGCAGCGCGGCGAAGAGACCACCGACGAGGAACATCGCCACCGGCATGGTCCAGGAGATGCGGGTGGTGCTGGTCTTGCGCAGCTCGGCGCGCACGAGCGTCATCATCAGGCGGCCTCCGTCCCGGTCGAGCGGTTGCGGTTGCGGTGCTCGGGCGACTCGGTCAGCTCCAGGAAGAGCCGCTCGAGGTCGGTCCGGAGCGGTCTGAGCTCGTGCACCGGCTGCCCCGCCGCCAGCGCGACGTCGCCCACGGCGGCCAGGTCGCCGGTGTGGACCCGCAGCGCGCCCTCGCCCTGGTCGGGCGCGACCTCGACCTGCAGCCCGGCCTGCTCCAGGGCGTGGCCCAGCACCCGGATCGGCGGTGCGCGCCAGCACGGCCGGCTCGCCGTGCAGCTCGTCCATGGTGCCGCGGCGCACCAGCCGGCCGTTGGCGATGATGACGACGTCCTCGACGGTCTGCTCGACCTCCCCGAGGAGGTGGGAGCTGACGAGCACGGTCTTGCCCTGCTCCGCGGCCAGGTGGCGCATGAAGCCGCGCATCCACCGGATACCCTCGGGGTCCAGGCCGTTGGCCGGCTCGTCGAGCAGCAGCACGTCCGGATCGCCGAGGAGCGCCGCCGCGAGACCGAGCCGCTGGCGCATCCCCATCGAGTAGCCACCGGCCTTCTTGCGGGCGGCCGCCGGGATGCCGACCAGGCCAAGCAGCTCGTCGACCCGGGAGTCCGGTATGCCGTGCGTGGCGGCGAGGACCCGGAGGTGGTTGCGCCCGGTGCGCCCGGGGTGGAACCCGGTCGCCTCCAGGGCCGCCCCGACCGTGGTCATCGGCCGCGGCAGGTCGGCATACCGCCGCCCGCCGATGAGCGACTCACCCGCCGTGGGGGAGATCAGCCCGAGCAGCATCCGCAGGGTCGTCGTCTTGCCGGCGCCGTTGGGTCCGAGGAAGCCGGTCACCCGCCCGGGGGCCACCTCGAAGGTCAGGTCGTCCACGGCGGTGAAGCTGCCGAAGCGTTTGGTCAGTCCCCGGACGCTGATCCCCGTCCCCGGCGTCTGCTGCGCATCTGGTGTCGTCATGCGTCCAGTCAACCAGCGCGCGGGGAGGTCGGGCATCAGACCCCGGTCGGAGATCGGGCGGGCCCGCGTCCTCCCTGAGTCGGAACCGGTCGGGCCCTCAGTCGATCCGGACCGCGACGGTCTTGGTCCGGGTGAAGCCGGCGAGCGCCTCGATCCCCTTCTCCCGGCCGTAGCCCGAGGCCTTGACCCCGCCGAAGGGCAGCTCCACCCCGCCTCCGGCGCCGAAGGTGTTGACGAAGACCTGGCCGGCCTCCAGCGCTCCCGCGAGGCGGTGCGCCCGGGACAGGTCGCGGGTCCACAGCGCCGCGATGAGCCCGTATGCCGTGCCGTTCGCGAGCGCCAGCGCCTGCGCCTCGTCCTCGAAGGGCGTGGTGACCAGCACCGGCCCGAAGACCTCCTCCTGGGCGATGGGCTCCCGGGGGTCCACGCCGTCGATGAGCGTGGGGAGCCAGAAGGCGCCGTCCGCGCCGCGGTCGGTGGGAGCCGAGCCCCCGACGACCAGCTCGCCGCTGCGGGCGCCCTCGACGTAGCCGCGGACCCGCTCCTGCTGCCGCAGCGAGACGAGCGGGCCGAGGTCCGGGTCGTCCAGCCCGCGGCCCAGCGTGGTGGCGCGGAAGCGCTCGGCGACGGCGTCGACGAGGTCGCGCCGGACCGAGGAGTGCACGACGAGCCGGGAGCCGGCCGAGCAGGTCTGTCCGGCGTTCTGCAGGATGCTGCGGGTGATGGCCGCGGCCGCGGCCTCGAGGTCGGCGTCGGCGAAGACGACGTGGGCGGACTTGCCGCCTAGCTCGAGCACGGCCGGCACCACCCGCTCGGCGGCGGCCCGGGCGACCGCGCGGCCGGTCTCCGTGGAGCCGACGAAGCCCAGGTGGGCCACCTGCGGGTGGGCGGTGAGGGCGGCCCCGGCCTCCGCGCCCAGCCCCGGCACGACGCCCACCACACCGTCCGGCACGCCGGCCTCCGTCGCGAGCGCGGCGAGCGCGAGGGCGGTCCGGGGCGTCTCGTCCGCGGGCTTGAGGACGACGGCGTTGCCGGTCGCGGCGGCAGCGCCATGGAGCGGGAGGCCAGCTGCAGCGGGTAGTTCCAGGCGACGACGCTACCCACGACGCCGTAGGGCTCGCGCCGGGTGTAGGCGTGCAGCTCCGGCCCCAGGGGGATCGCGTCGCCGTAGAAGGCCTCGACGACCCGGCCGTAGTAGCGCAGGTAGCGCGCCGCCACCGTCGCGTCGGCGCGGGCCTGGGACAGCGGCTTGCCGGTGTCCTCGGACTCGGTGCGGGCCAGCTGCTCCCGGTCGCGGTCGACCAGCGCGGCCCAGCGGGTCAGAGCGTCGGCGCGGTGCTCGGGGGAGGTCGCCGCCCACGCCGGCTGGGCCCGCGCCGCGGCCCGCACCGCCCGGTCGACCTCGTCCGGACCGGACCGCGCGACCTGCCCCAGGACCGAGCCGTCGGCGGGGTCGATGTTGTCGTAGGTCTGCGCGACCGGGAGCTCGGTGCCGTCGACGAGGGGGAGCGCGGTGGGCATACCGGTCACGGTATGGCCCGGACCGGGGTGGGCTCGAGCGGGCTCACCGCAGGTGCAGGGTCGGGCCTCCCCCCGCGGCCGGCACGGTCCGGCCGATCAGGGTGCCGACGCCGTCCGGCACCTCGCCGACGAGCAGCAGGCCGCCGCTGGTCTGGGCGTCGGCGAGGAGGAGAAGGTCGTCCTCGTCGACGCCGGCGCCGGTCTCGAGGTGGGGCCGCACCCAGTCCAGGTTGCGCCGGCTCCCGCCGGGCAGGTAGCCCGCCGTCAGGCTCTTCCGCGCGCCGGGGATCGTGGGCACGGCGGTGACGTCGATCTCGGCCGCGACGCCGGAGGCGCGGCACAACTTCCACAGGTGCCCCAGCAGCCCGAACCCGGTGACGTCCGTGCCGGCGCGCACCCCCGCGCCGACGGCGGCGGCCGAGGCCTCCCGGTTGAGGGCCGTCATGGTCGCCACCGCCTCGGGGAAGACCTCGCCGGTCCGGCCGTGGCGGTTGCTGAGGATGCCGGTGCCGAGCGGCTTGGTGAGCGTGACGGGCAGGCCGGGGTCCGCGGCGTCGTTGCGGATCAGCGCGTCGGCGCGGGCGGTCCCGGTCACGGCGAGTCCGTAGAGCGGCTCGGGGGCGGTGATGGAGTGACCGCCGGCGAGCGGGCAGCCCGCGAGGGCGGCGACCTCGGCGCCGCCGCGGAGCACCTCGCGGGCGAGGTCGTCGTCGAGGTCCGAGGGCCAGCCGAGCAGGTTGATCGCCAGCACCGGGGTGCCGCCCATGGCGTAGACGTCGGAGAGCGCGTTGGCGGCCGCAATCCGGCCCCAGTCGGTGGGGTCGTCGACGACGGGGGTGAAGAAGTCGGCGGTCGACAGCACGGCGGTCCCGCCGTCCAGCCGCACGGCGGCCGCGTCGTCGCCGTGCTCCAGCCCGACGAGCAGCCGGTCGGCGACGTCACCGTCCGGGGTCTTCAGCCCGTCGACGAGCCGTTCCAGGCGCGGCCGGGATCTTGCAGGCGCAGCCGCCGCCGGCGGCCAGCGCGGTGAGTCGCGGGGCGGTCGAGGGTTCTGCGGTCGTGCGCTCGGGCATACCGGGACTCTAGGAGACGTGGACGGGGCCTTCTGGGGCGCGGCGCCCAGATCGCCACGTCCACCCTGCGCAGCGGATCAGGTGAGCAGCGTGCGGGTGCCCTCCGGGTCGCGTCGGGTATGCCGCGCGCGTCCAGGTGCTCGAGCAGCGCGATCGTCACCCGCCGGCTGACACCAAGGGCTTCGCGCGCCGCGCTCGTCGTCCATGGCTGCGGCAGGTCGGCGAGCGCCCTCAGGGCCCGGGCCGGGGCGTCCGGGCCGAGCAGCACCTCGCCCGGCAGCCGGAGCAGCGCACCGCGCGCGCTCGCGGTCGCGATCTCCCGCCGTCCCACGCCCAGGACCTCGATCTCGGGCCGGGTGGGGGCGTCCAACGGGTCGTCGGCGAGCCGCCCCAGGAGCGCGGCCAGGCCCGGCGGGTCGCCCGGGAGCGCCCCCGAGGTCGTCGTGGGTCCGGGGCTGCTGCCGGGCGAGGGCCCTACGCGGTCGTCGCGGACCACCAGGCTCGCGCGTGCCGCGACCGCCTCCAGCACGAGCCGGTCGGGCACCCCGACCTGGCGGCGCAGGGTCGCCAAGGTGGTGCCGAGCGGCAGCCAGGGGTCGAGCGGGTCCGCGGCCGCCCGGTCAGCCACCAGCGTGGTCAGCGCCCCCACCCACAGGTCGGCGGTCGCCGCAGCGACGCGGCGGCCGCCCAGCTCCACGCCGGTGACTGCGCTCGTCGCCACGGCGTCCGTCCCCCGCGTCGGCGCGCGGTCCGCACCCCGTGACGCTCCGCCCGACGTGTCCGCGCCCGGAGATCCGCGCAGAGCCGCCGCCCGCCGCCGGGCGGCGCCGCTGCGCCGCAGCGGCGGGGCCACCGGGTCGAGCACCTCCGCCCCGACGATCGCCCCCTCGCGGCCCGGGTCCCGCAGGATGAGGCGGTCGCCCAGCACGAGCGGCAGCGGGAGCTCGGTGTGCAGCCGGGCGTGGTGCCCGTCGAGGGTGCGCAGCCTGCCGGGCACGGAGACCGTCCCGGCGTGCACCGTCACCTGGGCGGGCAGGGCATCGACGCCGTCGTCGAGCAGCACGTCGCTGGTGTCCGTGCGCCACCACGGCCGCTTCGCGCCCAGCAGCGACTGTCCCCGACCGACGTCGGACAGGTCCACCCCGCGCAGGTTGAGCGCGACCCGCGCCGCGCCCTCCACGCGCCCGACGTCCTCACCCAGGGTCTGGACCCCGCGCACCACCACCTCGCGGGGCCGCGACCCGTCGGGCGGGGTCAGCAGCAACCGGTCCTGCGCCGCGACCGTCCCCGCGGGCAGGGTCCCCGTGACGACGGTGCCGGCGCCGCGGACGGTGAAGGCACGGTCGATCCAGAACCGGACCGGCGCGTCGGCGGGCGGAGCGGGCATCCCCGCCGCGCAGGAGTCCAGCAGCTCGCGCAGCTCGACCAGACCGGCGCCGGTGCGGGCCGACACGGAGGTCGCCGGGATGCCCGCGAGGCTCGTCCCCACGAGCCGCTCCCGCGCCTGCCCCAGCGCGACGGTCGGGTCGGCGAGATCCGCACGGGTCACCGCGAGCACCCCGTGCCGCAGCCGCAGCGCGTGCGCGGCACGCAGGTGCTCCTCCGACTGCGCGCTCCAGCCGCCGTCGGCGGCGACGACGAGCAGGACCGCGGCCACCGGCCCCAGACCGCTGAGCATGTTGCCGATGAAGCGGCGGTGACCGGGCACGTCGACGAAGGCCAGGGCGCCGGAGCGGGGGAGCGCGGTCCAGGCATACCCCAGGTCGAGGGTGAGGCCGCGGCGGCGCTCCGCCTCCCAGCGGTCCGGCTCCATGCCGGTCAGCGCGCGGACCAGGGTTGACTTGCCGTGGTCGACATGACCCGCGGTGGCGACGACGGTCATCGCCCGGGCTGCGCCGCGCGGGCGGCGGCGACCACGGCCCGCACGAGCACGTCGTCCTGCTCGGTCGGCACGCACCGCGGGTCGAGCAGGCAGACCCCGTCGTGCACCCGCGGGAGCACCACCGGGCGCCCGGCCCGCAGCGGGGCCGCCAGCGGCTCGGGCACGGCGACCGCCCAGCCGGCCAACGGTATGCCTGGCGCGCCACCACCGCCCACGCGCCCGTCGTGCGGGACCACCTCGGCGGTGATCCCGTGGTCGCGCAGCGCGGCGGCGAGACGCTCGGCACGCTCGCGCAGCTGCCCGTCCCGGGCCCGGCGGGCCAGCGTCACCGGCGTGGTGGCACGCTCGCGCACCGTCGCGGCGAGCGCGGCGAGGGTGAGCTTGTCGACACGCAGCGCGCGCGCCATCGGGTGGCGGCGCAGCCGGGCCACCAGGTCGGCCCGGCCCAGGACGACCCCGGCCTGCGGGCCGCCGAGGAGCTTGTCGGCGCTCGCGGTGACCAGCCCGGCCCCGGCGCGCAGCGTGGTGCGGGCATCCGGCTCCTCGGGCAGGTCGACGTCCGGCTCGAGCAGGCCGCTGCCGAGGTCCACGACCAGCGGCCGCTGCCGGGCGTCGGCGAGCCCGGCCAGGTCGGCCACGGGGACGCTGCTCACGAAGCCCTCCACCCGGAAGTTGCTGGGGTGCACCTTGAGCAGCGCGCCGACGTCCGCGCCGGTCCGGTCCAGGGCCTGCTCGTAGTCGCGCAGGTGGGTGCGGTTGGTGGTGCCGACCTCGCGCAGCCGTGCCCCGCCGGACTCGACGAGGTCGGGCAGCCGGAAGCCGTCGCCGATCTCGATCATCTCGCCCCGGCTCACGACCACCTCGCGACCGGCGGCGAGCGCGGTGGTGGCCAGCAGCAGCGCGGCCGCGCCGTTGCCCACGACGAGCGCGTCCTGCGCCTCGGGCACCGCGGCGAGCAGCGCCTCGAGAGTCCCTGCCCCTCGCCGCCCGCGGCGCGGTGGTGAGGTCGAGCTCGACGTCGGTGTAGCCCGCCGCGTCGACGAGGGCCGCCCGGGCCGCCTCGCTCAGCGGTGCACGACCGAGGTTGGTGTGCACGACGACACCGGTGGCGTTGAGGACCGGCCGCGTCCCCGGGCCCGGGTCGAGCGCCGCCAGCTGCGCCGCGACGGTCCGTACGACCGCGCCCGGGTCGAGGTCACCGGCACGGGCACGTCGCTGCACGTCGGCGACGAGCGGCACCGCCCTGTCACGTCCCACCTCGGCCACGTGCGGGGAGACGGCGGGGTCGCGCAGCACCGCGTCGGTGGAGGGTATGCCGCGGCGCGGGTCGACCACCCGCCTCACCCCGCCAGCGTCCGCCGCAGGTGGCGATACCACTCGCTGGTGAAGACGTCGCCCGGGTCGTGCTCGTGCTTCTTCTTCAGGAAGGCGGGCAGCCGCGGGTGGGCGGCGAGCAGCTGCTCCCGGGTCGCCCAGCGGTGGTAGGTGAGGTAGAACGACCCGCCGCGCTCCAGCGCCCGGTCGATGATGCGGCGGAAGTCGTCGGCGGCCTTGGTGATCCCCGCCTCGTCGTGCTGGACGTGCAGGTTGACGATGATGCAGGCGCGCAGCCCCTGCGCCCACGGCAGGAAGCTCTCCTCGTCGAGCTCGATGAGCCGCACGGTGCCGTAGATGCACTCGACCTCGTGCGCCCGGAAGTCCTCGCGGCAGGCCCGCATGAAGGAGCTCAGCTCGGTGCGTGGCACGTAGACCTCGGTGATCATCTCGCTGGCCGGCGGGCCGTCGAGCGAGTCGTGGTAGCCGTCGACGTAGACCCCGAGCTGCTGCCGGTCGGAGCGGTAGACCTGCCCGTCGGTGCCCAGGTAGTGCTCGGAGTAGAGGTCGAAGGCCCGGGCCTTGTCGGTGTGCGCGAGGGTCAGCAGCTGCTGCCACCGCTGCGCCGTGAGCTCGCGAGGGTCCGCGGTGAGCGGGACGTCGTCGGGCACGGGGGCATACGCCGCGAGCACCCCGCGGTCCAGGAAGCCCGGGGCGGCCGGGTCGGTCATGAACTGGAAGTCGCCGTAGGTGTAGCCGCGACCGAGGCGCTCCTCGAAGGAGGTCTCGATCTCCTGCAGGTCGACGACCTCGACGTCCCGGCGCAGGTGCTGGCGCCGCACGAGCCGCAGCGTCACCTCGGTGATCACCCCGAAGAGGCCGTAGCCGCCGATGGCCAGCGCGAACAGGTCGTAGTCCTCCTCCCGCGAGCAGTGCCGCACCTCGCCGTCGGCGTCCACGAGGACGAAGGACTCGACGTCGTCGACGAAGGGGCGGAAGCGCAGGCCGCGACCGTGCACGTTGGCCGACAGCGCCCCACCGAGGCTCAGCCGGTCGGCGCCGGTCTGTTTCTGCCGGAAGGTCAGGGGTGTGTCGAGCCCCGCCGACCGGCGCTCCAGCTCGGCCACCAGCGCGGGCCACTGGATCCCCGCCCCGACCGTCAGCAGGCGACGCTCCGGGTCGAAGGAGCGCACCCCGGTGAGCCGGGAAAGGTCGAGCTGCACGGCGTCGGCGCCGAACTGCTGGCCGCCCATGGCGTGCCGCCCGCCGCACACCGAGACCGGCAGGCCCCGGTCCCGGGCCGCGCGCACGGCGTCGACCACCTCGGCGGTCGAGGTCGGCTCCAGCAGGGTGCGCACCCGGGTGGCGTTGAGCCGGGAGTGCAAGTCGTTGAGGGTCACGGGCTGGTCCGGCACCGGCATACGGCTTCTCCTTCCGCGAGGTCCCCCTCGAGCCCGAGCGGGTCGAGGTAGCGCGTGCGCAGGTCGGCGCCGTCGAGGATCTCCTCGACCTCCAGCCCGAGCGGGGCGGCGAATCCGGGGACCGCGTCGACGGGCAGTCCCCAGGTGAAGGGCTCGTGCTGGCGGTCCAGCCAGGTGTCGACCCACCCACCGGCGCGGTGGAAGCGCAGCCGACCGGCGTCGTCCGGGTGCACGAAGGTCCAGAGCACCTGCGAACCGGTCGGGAGCTGCGCGCAGGCGCCCAGGACGTCCCGCACCGCCTCCTCGGTGAGATACATGCTCACGCCCTCGAGCACGACGACGGTGCGCAGCACCCGGTCGAGCTCGTCGACGTCCCGCAGCGAGCGGGTGGACAGGTCGACCGGGAGCAGCCGGAGGTTCGCCGGTATGCCCTTGCCCAGCGCCCGCCGCTTGACCGCCTGGGTGGCCGGGTGGTCCACCTCGACGCACCGGACGTGGGGGAGGTCGCTGGCGACCCGGGTGGCGAGCGTGTCCAGCCCGACGCCGAGGACGAGGAGCTGCTCGGCCCCCTCGGCGACGGCGGGGAGCAGGTCGCGCTCGCGCGGTCGGCGGGAGAGGAAGACGGTGCTGAGCGCCACGAGGAGGGCGGTGCTGCTGGTGCGACCCTGCTGCACGGCCACCACCCCCTCGCGGCGTCGATGTCGCGGGGCAGCCTAGCAAGGCGGGAGGAGCGGAGGCGGACAGGAATCGAACCTGCCAACGACGACGAGTCGCCGTTCCGCGGGGTTGAAACCCGGGGGGCCCACCAGGAACCCTGACACCTCCCTCGCAGACCTGTTGCCTGCGCACCCTCGGTGAGGAGGGGAGCGCCCCCGGCAGGATTCGAACCTGCGCACCCGCCTCCGGAGGGCGGTGCTCTATCCCCTGAGCTACGGGGGCAACAGCCGACCACTCTAGCAGCGCCCGTGGGGTGGCCGAAATCCCGGTTCAGGCCCGGCATACCGCGCCCCTAGACTGGTGCGGGTGACCCCTGAACAGCTCGCTGCAGCGATCCATGCCGTGCTGACCGAGGCCGTCGGCACCGGCGACCTGGCCCTCGCCGAGGCCGACCTGCCGGCCGTCGGGGAGCTGCGCGTGGAGCGGCCGCGCAGCCGCGAGCACGGGGACTGGGCGAGCAACGTCGCGATGCAGCTGGCCAAGCGCGCGGGTATGCCCCCGCGCCGGCTCGCCGAGATCGTCGCCGGGCGGCTGCAGCGCGTCGACGGGGTCGCGGCGGTCGACGTCGCCGGGCCGGGCTTCCTCAACATCACGCTGGACGCCGCGAGCGCGGGTGAGCTGGCCCGAGGCATCGTCGAGGCGGGTGAGGCCTACGGACGGGGAGAGACCTTCGCGGGGGAGCGCATCAACCTGGAGTTCGTGTCCGCCAACCCGACCGGGCCGATCCACCTCGGAGGCACCCGGTGGGCCGCGGTCGGGGACGCGCTCGGCCGGGTGCTGGAGGCCAGCGGCGCGGAGGTGACGCGGGAGTACTACTTCAACGACCACGGCGCGCAGATCGACCGTTTCGCCCGGTCTCTCCTCGCCGCGGCCCGGAAGGAGCAGGCCCCCGAGGACGGCTACGCCGGTGCCTACATCGACGACATCGCCGCCGAGGTCGTCCGGCAGCACCCTGAGGTGCTCGAGCAGGACGAGGCGCAGGCCCAGGAGACCTTCCGGCAGGCCGGCGTCGCGCTGATGTTCGACGAGATCAAGGCCTCGCTGGAGCACTTCGGGGTGAACTTCGACGTCTTCTTCCACGAGAACTCGCTGCACGAGTCCGGGGCGGTCGAGCGGGCCGTCCAGCGGCTGCAGCAGCAGGGGGAGATGTTCGAGCAGGACGGCGCCCTGTGGTTGCGCACGACCGCGCACGGTGACGACAGGGACCGGGTCGTCATCAGGAGCGACGGACGACCCGCCTACATCTCCGGGGATCTCGCCTACTACCTCGACAAGCGGGAACGCGGCTGCGACCGCGCCATCATCATGCTCGGCGCCGACCACCACGGCTACGTCCAGCGGATGATGGCGATGTGTGCGGCCTTCGGCGACGAGCCGGGGGTCAACCTCGAGATCCTCATCGGCCAGCTGGTCAACCTCGTCAAGGACGGGCGGCCCGTCCGGATGTCCAAGCGTGCGGGCACCGTCGTCGTCCTCGAGGACCTCGTCGGGGCGGTCGGCGTGGACGCCGCGCGCTACGCGCTGACCCGGAGCTCGTCGGACACCAGCATCGACATCGACCTGGACCTGCTGGCCCGCCGGACCAATGACAACCCCGTCTTCTACGTGCAGTACGCCCACGCCCGTACCTGCAACGTCGCCCGGCTCGCCGGCGAGGACGGGGTGCGTCGCGAGGACGGCTTCGACCCGGCGCTGCTGGACCACCCGACCGAGTCGGTCCTCCTTGCAGCGCTCGGGGACTTCCCCCGGGTCGTGGCGCAGGCGGCCCAGCTGCGCGAGCCGCACCGGGTGGCGCGCTACCTCGAGGACCTCGCGGGCCACTTCCACAAGTGGTACGACGAGTGCCGCGTCCGGCCGATGAGCGCCGACGAGGAGATCACCGACCTGCACCGCACCCGCCTGTGGCTGAACGACGCCACCCGGCAGGTCCTCGCCAACGGGCTCACGCTTCTCGGCGTCACCGCGCCCGAGCGGATGTGAGCCGGGGCGCTGCCCGGCTGCGCTCGCACGCACCGTGACCGACCCGTCCCCGACCCCTGGAGCACCCACGTGTCCTCGTCCACCTCGACCTCCGCGACCTCGTCAGGGTCCTTGCCGCTGCGCGTCGCCCTGCTCGGCGGCGGGACCGTCGGCGCGGCCGTCGCCCGCGCCTGCTGCAGCACCCCGACCGGTATGCCGCCCGCCTGGGCCGCCCGGTGGAGCTGCGGGGCGTTGCGGTGCGCGACACCCGGCGGGAGCGGGAGGGCATACCCTCCGCGCTGCTGACCGACGACCCCGGCACCCTGGCCGAGCGCGCCGACGTGGTCGTCGAGGTGATGGGTGGCCTGAAGCCCGCCGGTGAGCTGATCGGTGGCGCGCTGCGCCGCGGCGTCCAGGTGGTCACGGCCAACAAGCAGCTCATCGCGCGTGAGGGCGTGGAGCTGCACGCGCTGGCGCAGCAGCACGGCGGCGGGCTGCACCTCGAGGCGGCGGTCATGGCCGCGGTGCCGGTGATGTCGGTGGTGCGTGAGGCCCTGGCCGGGGACGAGATCACCCGCATCCGGGGCATCGTCAACGGCTCGACCAACTACGTCCTCGACCTCGTCGCCCGGGAGGGGGTCCCCTTCGCCGACGCCGTGCGCCAGGCCGGTGAGCTGGGCTACCTCGAGGCCGACCCCACCGAGGACCTGGAGGGACTCGACGCCGCGGCCAAGATCGCCATCCTCGCCCGGACCGCCTGGGGTGTGCCCGCGCCGCTGGACGAGGTCGACGTCACCGGGATCTCGGGGCTGACCGACGCCGACTTCGCCGCGGCCGCCGAGCAGGGCGGGGTGCTCAAGCTGGTCGCGACCGCCGAGCGGGTCCCGGGGGGCCGGGTGCGCACCACGGTGCGCCCCGAGGTGCTCCCGGCCGCCGACCCGCTCGCCCAGGCCCGCGGCGGCACCAACGTCGTCGAGCTGGACGCCGCCCTGGCCGGACCGGTGCGGCTCGTCGGGGCCGGAGCCGGCGGGGACGAGACCGCCTCCGCCGTGCTCGCGGACATCGTGCGGGCCGGCCTCGCGGTCGCGGGCTCGTGACCGGTCGGTCCGGTATGGATCGGCGCGCCGTGCGTGTTATCTTGAGGGCGTCTCGTGACACACGCCGACCGGTTCTGGCCGGCTCCGAGGCACCTCACACGCACGGGCCTTGCGACCATCAGTGACGTGTCCTGATCCGTAGGCCGCACTCCGGTCCAATCCCGTGCGAGACCGACCGTGGTGCCGTCCACGCGCACCACGACACCTCAGACCCCGACACGGCACAGGCCGAGGGGGAAGGAATCCCACGTGACTGAGATCACCGACGCCGGCGCGACCCGCACGGGCGCGCTGAGCACCCTGCGCCTGGCCGAGCTGCAGCAGCTCGCGTCCGGCATGGGCATCACCGTGAACCCCAAGATGCGCAAGGCCGACCTCGTGTCCGCCATCCGGGAGCGGCGTGGGGGCGCTGCCTCCAGCAACGGTGCGGCGCGTCCGGAGGCCGGCCAGGACCGGTCCGCCGACGACACCCGTCCGTCGCAGGAGCGGCCGGCCGTGCAGGACGGCGGCGCCACGGGTCTGGAGGCCGCGCTCGACCGCGCCCAGGCCGAGCGGGAGGAGACCGGCGCCGCGGGCGGCGGGTCCCGCACCCGCCGCAGCCGCCGGGGCGGGTCCTCCTCGGGTGCGCCGCGCTCGGCGCAGGAGCGCGGGCAGGAGCAGGCCCAGGACCAGGTTGGCGCCACGCAGGCCGAGGAGCGCGGGGACCAGCGCCGTGACGACCGCGCCGGCGGGTCGGCAGACCGCCAGGGCGAGCAGCGCGACCGGCAGCAGGGGCAGCGCGACCGCCAGGGCGACGGCGGCCAGCAGTCCCGCCAGGGCGACCAGGGCGGGCAGTCCCGCCGCGACCAGGGGCAGCACGGCGACAGCCAGGGCCAGCGGGCCCAGGGCGAGAACGACCGTGACGGCTGGGACGACGACGAGGGCGGCCGCCGCGGGCGCCGTCGCAACCGCAACCGCAACCGCGACCGCAAGCGGGGGCGCGGCGGTCAGCAGGGTGGTGGCGGCGGAGGCCAGCAGGAGGCCGAGAGCTACACCGAGGAGGACGTGCTCGTCCCCGTCGGCGGTGTCGTCGACCTGCTCGACAGCTACGCCTTCATCCGCACCACCGGCTACCTGCCCGGCCCGACCGACATCTACGTGCCGATGGGCATGGTCAAGCGCCACGGTCTGCGCAAGGGTGACGCGGTCACCGGAGCGATCAAGGCACCGCAGGAGGGCAGCGACGCCGGGCAGCACACCGTGTCCTCGACCGGCAACAAGCGGGACAAGGGCAAGTTCAGCGCGCTCGTGCGGCTGGACAGCATCAACGGCCAGGAGGCGGAGCAGGCGCGCCGCCGGCCGGAGTTCTCCAGCCTCACCCCGCTCTACCCGCAGCAGCGGCTGCGGCTCGAGACCGAGCAGAAGAACCTCACCACCCGTATCATCGACCTGGTCGCCCCCATCGGCAAGGGCCAGCGCGGACTGCTGGTGGCGCCGGCCAAGGCGGGCAAGACCCTGATCCTGCAGGCCATCGCCAACGCGATCACCACGAACAACCCCGAGGTCCACCTCATGGTCGTCCTCGTGGACGAGCGCCCGGAGGAGGTCACGGACATGCAGCGTGCGGTCAAGGGCGAGGTCATCTCCTCGACCTTCGACCGCCCGGCCAGCGACCACACGACGGTCGCCGAGCTGGCGATCGAGCGGGCCAAGCGCCTGGTCGAGATGGGGGGCGACGTGGTGGTGCTCCTGGACTCCATCACCCGCCTGGGCCGGGCTTACAACCTGGCGGCCCCGGCCTCGGGCCGCATCCTGTCCGGAGGTGTCGACTCCGCCGCGCTCTACCCGCCGAAGAAGTTCTTCGGCGCCGCGCGCAACATCGAGAACGGCGGCTCGCTGACCATCCTGGCGACCGCGCTCGTGGAGACCGGCTCCAAGATGGACGAGGTGATCTTCGAGGAGTTCAAGGGCACCGGCAACATGGAGCTCAAGCTCGACCGCCAGCTGGCCAACCGCCGGATCTTCCCGGCGGTCGACATCAACGCCTCCGGCACGCGGCGCGAGGAGATCCTCATGAGCTCGGAGGAGCTCAAGATCATGTGGAAGCTGCGCCGGGTCCTGGCGGCGCTCGACCAGCAGCAGGGAATCGAACTGCTCATCGACCGGTTGAAGAAGACGAAGCACAACTACGAGTTCCTCACCCAGGTCCAGCAGACCAGCTCGGTCCGGCTGGACGACGAGGACTGAGCGGTCCGCCGGACCGTCCAGATCACGTAGACTGATCCGCTGGCCCACCGGTTCACGTCCGCGCAGCCGCGCGGGCGACCCGGGGACACACGCCATCCCGAGGAGAGACATGCAGAAGGACATCCACCCGGAGTACGTCGAGACCCAGGTCACCTGCACCTGCGGCGCGTCGTTCACCACCCGGAGCACCGCCACGTCCGGCCGCATCAACGCCGACGTCTGCTCCAACTGCCACCCGTTCTACACGGGCAAGCAGAAGATCCTGGACACCGGCGGCCGCGTGGCCCGCTTCCAGGAGCGCTACGGCAAGAAGGCCGCCAGCTAGGACCCGTGCAGCGCCGGTCCCGCGAGATGCTCGCGGGGCCGGCGTTCGCCGTTCCCGGCGATCTGGACCGACGTCACCCAGGAGGACACGGTGTTCGACTCCGCCCGACCGCTGCTCGAGGAGCACGCGGACATCGAGCGGCAGCTCGCCGACCCCGCGGTGCACGGAGACCCCTCGGCGCTGCGGCGGCTGAACAAGAGGTATGCCGCCCTCGGGCCGGTCGTCGCGGCATACCGGTCCTGGGAGGCGGCGACCGGTGACCTCGAGGCTGCGCGCGAGCTGGCGCAGGAGGACCCGGCCTTCGCGGCCGAGCTGCCCGACCTGGAGCAGGCGGCCGGCGACGCGGCGGAGCACCTGCGGCGCCAGCTCGTGCCGCGCGACCCGGACGACGACCGCGACGTGATCCTTGAGGTCAAGGCCGGGGAGGGCGGCGAGGAGTCCGCACTCTTCGCCGCGGACCTCATGCGCATGTACCTGCGTTACGCCGAGCGGCGGGGCTGGCGGACCGAGATGCTCGACGCCACCCCCTCGGACCTCGGTGGCTACAAGGAGGCCCGAGTGTCGGTGGCGGCGCCGGGCACGCCGCAGCCGGGAGACGCGCCGTGGGCCCGGCTGAAGTACGAGGGCGGCGTCCACCGGGTGCAGCGGGTGCCGGTCACCGAGAGCCAGGGTCGGGTGCACACCTCGGCGGCCGGGGTGCTCGTCATGCCCGAGATCGAGGACCCGGCCGAGGTCGACCTCGACCCGCACGACCTCAAGATCGACGTCTTCCGCTCCTCCGGACCCGGCGGGCAGTCGGTCAACACCACCGACTCGGCCGTCCGGATCACGCACCTGCCGACCGGCCTCGTCGTCTCCTGCCAGAACGAGAAGAGCCAGCTGCAGAACAAGGAGTCGGCCCTGCGCGTGCTCCGCGCGCGCCTGCACCAGGTCGCGGTGGAGGAGGCCGAGGCGGCGGCCAGCCAGGCCCGGCGCAGCCAGGTGCGGACCGTGGACCGCAGCGAGCGCATCCGCACCTACAACTTCGGCGAGAACCGGATCGCCGACCACCGCACCGGCTTCAAGGCCTACAACCTGGACCAGGTGCTCGACGGCGACCTCGACCCGGTGGTGCAGTCCGCCGTGGACGCGGACGAGGCGGCGCGGCTGGACGCCGTCGGCCGGCGGTGACCGTCGACGAGCTGGTCCGCGCCGCCACCCGGCGGCTGGCCGGCGCGGGGGTGCCGAGCCCGGGGGTCGACGCCGAGCTGCTGCTCGCGCACGCGCTCGGGCAGGACGTCTCCCAGGTCCGGCGTGGCCGGGTGCTGCGCGAGAGCGTCGGGGCGCAGGCGCACGCCCGCTTCCTCGAGCTGGTGGTCCGACGCGCGGAGCGGGAGCCGCTCCAGCACCTCACCGGCACCGCGCACTTCCACGGGCTGGACCTGGGCGTGGGGCCGGGGGTCTTCGTCCCGCGTCCCGAGACCGAGACGCTGGTCGACCTCGCGCTGCGGCACCTGCCACCGCTGCGGGAGCCGGTCGTCGTCGACCTGTGCACCGGCAGCGGGGCGGTCGCACTCGCGATCGCCGTGGCCCGACCGGACGCCCGGGTGGGCGCCGTGGAGCTGGCTCCCGAGGCATACCGTTATGCCCGCGCCAACGTCGCCGCGCTCGGTGCCGACGTCGACCTGCGGCTGGGGGAGGCGCAGGAGGCCTTCGCCGACCTGCTGGGCCGGGTCGACGTCGTGGTGAGTAACCCGCCCTACATCCCGCCGGACGCCGTGCCGGTCGACGTCGAGGTGCGCGAGCACGACCCGGGGCTGGCGCTCTACGGCGGTGGGGCCGACGGGCTCGAGGTCCCGGCGCAGGTGGCGGCCCGTGCCTGGGACCTGCTGCGTCCGTCCGGCGCCCTCCTCATGGAGCACGCCGACGTCCAGGGTGACGCCGTGGTCGAGCTGCTCACGGGGGCGGGCTGGGAGTCGGTGCTCGACCACGAGGACCTCACCGGGCGTCCCCGGGTGGTGAGGGCAACGCGTCCCGCCCGCTGAGGCACGGTCCCTGCACGAAGTCGACCTTGGGCTCCGTCGCCATCGCGGCGAGATTCAGGGTCGAATTCCGGTGGGTCAGAAGCTGAAGGTCAGAAACTGACGATCAGAAGATGAAGATCAGCAGGGCGATGATGAGCAGGATGCCCACGATGGTCCAGATGAGGTTGCTTCCACGCATACGGTCCACGTCCTTCAAATCGGGCGGGCGCCGGGTGGCCGCCCGCGTCGGGAATGCTCCAGCCAACTGCCGCCTGCTGACCCCTGCAAGTCGAAGCGCCCCGGCCCGGTCGTGGGAAGATGGTTCGGCTCCACGTCCCTGCCCGATCCCGGAGGCCCCATGTCCGCCACGCCGCTGCAGGACCGCCTGCTCGACTGCACCGCGGAGCAGCGTGAGGCTTCCCTCTCGCGTGCTGCCGAGGTGGTCCGCGAGGGCAAGGTCGTGGTCCTGCCGACCGACACGGTCTACGGCGTCGGGGCGGATGCCTTCGATGTCGTCGCGGTGGCCATGGTCCTGGCGGCCAAGCACCGCGGGCGGGAGATGCCCCCACCCGTGCTGGTGCCGAACCCGCGCACGGTGGACGGCCTGGCGACCGACCTGCCGATGTATGCCCGCATCCTCATGCGGCAGTTCTGGCCCGGCCCGCTCACCCTCGTGCTGCGCGCCCAGCCGTCGCTGCAGTGGGACCTGGGCGAGACCAACGGCACCGTCGCCCTGCGCATGCCGGACGACGAGATCGCCCTGACGCTGCTGGCGGAGGTCGGGCCGCTCGCGGTCACGAGCGCGAACGTCACCGGCCGGCCAGCCGCCACGACCGCGCAGGAGGCGCTGGACCAGCTCGGGGGCGCGGTCGCGGCCTACCTCGACGGTGGGCCGCGGACCGGCGGTGAACCGTCGACGATCGTGGACTGCACCGGTGAGGAGCCGGTGGTGCTGCGGCGGGGAGCGCTGGGTGCCGAGGACCTCCGGGCCGTGCTCGGCACCACCGTCCTGCACGACTCACCGGAGGCCGCAGGCCGCGCGCAGGCCGGCGGGGACCCGTCGCAGGCAGCGCCCGACGCTGCCGCCGGGGGAGCGAGCGAGGACCAGGCCGCGCTGGTCGGCTCGATCACGCCCAGCGGTGTCGTGGCGGTGCGGGACGCGGTGCGCACCATCCCGGCGCCCTCCTCCGCGGCGTCCTCGTCCCCGGGGTCTACCGGCCACCCCCTAGAGTGAGGCCCATGACGACCCGTGTGAGTCCGGACACCTACTACGGCCCCTCGTTCTCCGCGCTGCTGGAGCAGGACCCGGACATCGCCGGGCTCCTCGTCTCCGAGCTGGACCGGCAGCGGGCCGGGATCCAGCTCATCGCCAGCGAGAACCAGACGAGCCCGGCGGTCCTCGCCGCCCTCGGGTCCACGCTGTCCAACAAGTACGCCGAGGCTACCCGGACGCCCGCTACTACGGCGGGTGCGCCGAGGTCGACACGGTGGAGAAGCTCGCGATCGAGCGGGCCAAGGAGCTCTTCGGCGCCGACCACGCCAACGTGCAGCCGCACTCCGGGGCGAGCGCCAACCAGGCGGTCTACGGCGCCTTCGCCTCCCCGGGGGACACCATCCTGGCCATGTCCCTGGACCACGGCGGGCACCTCACGCACGGCTTCAAGGTGAGCTTCTCGGGCAAGTGGTTCAACGCCGTGCACTACGGCGTCGCCCAGGACACCGAGGACATCGACTACGACCAGGTCGAGGCGCTGGCCAAGGAGCACCGGCCCAAGATCATCCTCGCGGGCGGCTCGGCGATCCCGCGGCTCATCGACTTCGAGCGATTCCGCGCGATCGCGACGAGGTCGGCGCGATCTTCTGGGTGGACGCCGCCCACTTCATCGGGCTGGTCGCCGGCAAGGTCATCCCGTCGCCGGTGCCCCACGCCGACATCGTGTCGTTCACGACGCACAAGGTGCTGCGCGGTCCGCGCGGCGGGGCGATCGTCTGCAAGGAGGAGCACGCCACGAAGATCGACCGCGCGGTCTTCCCCATGATGCAGGGTGGCCCGCTCATGCACGGTGTCGCCGGCAAGGCGGTCAACTTCGCCGAGTGCATGACCCCGGCCTACCAGGCCTATGCCCAGCAGGTGCTCGACAACGCCGCCGCGCTGGCGGGTGCGCTCGACGCCCGCGACATCCGTCCCATCACGGGAGGGACCGACACCCACCTGTCCCTGCACGACCTGCGCGGCGTCGGGGTCACCGGCCGGGACGCCGAGGCCCGCTGCGACGCCGCGGGGATCGTGCTCAACAAGAACGCCATCCCGTTCGACCCGGAGAAGCCCAACGTGGCCTCGGGCATCCGGGTGGGCAGCCCCTCGGTCACCACGCAGGGCATGGGCACCGAGCAGATGGGCACCATCGCCGACCTCATCCACCGGGCCGTCACCGAGACCGACGGCGACCCGGAGCACCCGGTGGCCCGGGAGATCCGGGCCCAGGTCGGCGAGCTCGTGACGTCCTACCCCGCCTACCCCGAGCCCGCCGCGGGCTGACTCGGGACGGGGCCGCGCGGCACACCGCCGTCGCGAGCCGCCGAGAGGGGAGAGGCGCCGGTGCGCGAGTTCATGATGGTGCTGCTGACGGCAGCGATCGTGACCTACCTGGCCACCCCCCTGGCCCGCCGCCTCGCCCTGCGCGTGGGCGCCATCACGGCGGTGCGCGACCGCGACGTCCACTCGGTGCCGATCCCGCGGCTCGGCGGAGTCGCCATGCTGCTGGGCTTCGCGGCGGCGGTGCTGCTCGGCTCCCAGCTGCCCTACCACGGGCAGCTCTTCGAGGCGACGCCCCGACTCTTCGGCGTGCTGGCGGCCGCGGTCCTCATCACCGCGCTCGGGGCCATGGACGACATCCGCGAGCTGGACTGGCTGACCAAGCTCGCTGGCCAGATCCTCGCCGGCGGGATCATGGCCTTCTACGGCGTGCAGCTGGAGTCGCTGCCGATCCTGGGCGTCACGGTCCTCCCCGAGCCGGTCATGGTGACGTTGACCGTCCTGGTGGTCGTCATCTCCACCAACGCGGTGAACTTCATCGACGGGCTGGACGGACTGGCGGCCGGCATCGTCCTCATCTCGGCCGCCGCGTTCTTCGGCTGGACCTACCTGGCGAGCCGCAACTTCGACCCGCCCAACGTCTTCTCCGAGGCCACCTTCATCAGCGCCGCGCTGGTCGGCGTCTGCCTGGGCTTCCTCCCCCACAACTTCCATCCCGCCCGGCTCTTCATGGGGGACGCCGGCGCGCTGCTGCTCGGCCTGCTGCTGGCAGCCGCGACGATCTCGATGACGGGGTCCGTGGATCCGAGCTCCTCGGTCGCCAGCGTGTCCGCGGCTACCGCCATCCTGCTCCCGATACTCATGCCGCTGGCCATCCTCGCGCTGCCTTTCCTCGACATGGTCCTGGCCGTGCTGCGCCGCACGCGCGCCGGGCAGCTGCCGTGGAAGCCAGACCGGGGCCACCTGCACCACCGGATGCTCGACATCGGGCACAGCCACCGGCGGGCGGTGATCCTGCTCTACCTCTGGGCGCTGCTCGTCGCGGCTGGCAGCGTCTCCTTCGCCTACCTGCCGTTCTGGGTGTCCCTGGTCGGCATCCTCGGGCTGCTGGTGCTGGCGGTCGGCCTGACCCTGCGCTCCGCCCCCGAGGCGGTGACGGATGGCTCGCGTCCGTAGGGCCGTGACCAGCGGGTTCGTCGCGTCGTCGGTGCTTGTGATAACTTTCACAAGCACCGACGACCCCGCCTCAGACCCGGAGCCGTGACGCCATGACCTCGACACCCGCCGCGACCGCCAGCCGCCCGGCTGCGCGGACGATGCTGGTGGCCGGCCTGGCCGGAAGCCTTCCGCTGGTCGTCGTGGTCCCGTTGCTCGCCTGGGCCGCAGCAGGGGAGTGGGCCGGGGTGTCGGCCCTGATCGGGGCGGTGCTGTCGGTCGTCGTCTTCGCCCTCGGGGTGGTGGGGATCAGGGGCGTCCTCGCCGGCCCGACGGCCAGCACCATGGCCGGCGCCTTCGCGGTCTTCGTGGTGCAGATGGCCGCGCTGGCCGGGGTCATCTGGGCGCTGGGGCAGACGGCCTGGCTGGTCATCGTCCCGCTGGTGGTGGCCTTCGTGCTGGTCGGGCTCGTCTTCCAGGTCGGGCTGGTCGTGGGATACCTGCGGTCCCGCTCCGAGCTGGACCTCCCGACGGTGGCGAGGACCTCGTGAGGACCCCGTCGCCGCACGGCGGTCACGAGCCGGAGGTCGAGGGTATGAGCGCCCAGACCGACCTCGCCACCGGCGCCATCGCCTACCTGCTCGCCGGGCCGGCCGGTTTCGGCCTCGTCGGCCTCGGGCTGGACCGGTGGCTCGGCACCGTCTTCCTGCTGCCCGTGGGCGTGGTGGTCGGCATGGTGGCGTCGATGTACGTCATCTGGCTCAGGTACGGTAGGTCATGACGCCGGTGCCCGGGCCAGTCCCTGCCCGCCCGCAGGGCCCGATGTCCCCGAACAACTGTGTGGAGGAGAACGCGTGAGTGCGACCTTGACGGCCGCTGGCCTCGCCCTGCCGATGGCGGGGGACGACAGCCACTTCCCGCCCACGCCGGGAGACTTTTGGCAGCCGATGTTCGCCATCCCGGGCACGGACTACTACTTCACCCGGCCCATGGCTCTGGTCGCCATCGCCACGGTCGTCCTCATGGTCTGGCTATGGATGACCACCCGGCGCGCCGCCATCGTCCCCGGCAAGGGGCAGTGGATCACCGAGCAGGTCTACAACTTCGCGCGCAACGGCATCGCGCGGGACATGATCGGCAGCAAGGACTTCATGCCCTTCGTGCCGTTCCTCTTCTCGCTCTTCGTCTTCATCCTCCTCAACAACCTCTTCGGCATCATCCCGCCGTTCCAGAACCCGGCCATGGCGCGGATCGGCTTCCCTATCGGCCTGACGCTGCTGGTCTACGTCGTCTACCACTGGGTGGGGTTGCGCAAGGCCGGGAGCGTGATGGCCTACCTGGGCGGCATGCTGCCGAGCGGGCTGCCGGGCTGGATCAAGCCCTTCATCCTCTTCCTCGAGCTCATCACCTTCTTCATCACCCGGCCGCTCACGTTGGCGCTGCGACTCTTCGGCAACATGTTCGCCGGACACATGTTGCTCGTGGTCTTCATCGTCGGAGGGTGGTACCTCTTCAAGACCTACGAGCCGGGCCTGATGTTGGTGGCCCTCCCGGCCTGGGGGCTTGGCCTGCTGCTCACCGTCTTCGAGGGGCTGATCCAGTTCCTGCAGGCCTACGTCTTCACCCTGCTCGCCGCCTCCTACATCGGCGGCGCGCTCGCGGACGAGCACTGAGCCCGTCCCGCTGCCCGACCACCACAACTGAATACGCACTAGAAGCCTCCGGAGCCCTGCGGGCGCCGGGACCTCAACAGAAAGAGAAACTGACGTGACTGGTGACATCACCCTGCTCGGCTACGGCGTGTCCACGATCGGCCCGGCCATCGCCGTGGGTCTGATCTTCGCCGCCTACATCAACGGCGTCGCTCGCCAGCCCGAGGCGCAGGGCAAGCTGCAGCCGATCGCCATCCTCGGCTTCGCGCTGGCCGAGGCGCTGGCCATCTTCGGCCTGGTGCTCTTCTTCATCGCCTACTTCACCGGCTGATCACCCGCCCCACCCGACACCCGTCCGCCGACCGGTCCCCCCGGTGACGGACACGCACACGTGAGGAGCCGCTCGTGGACTACACCACGATCGTTGCGGGCGCGCTGAGGGCCGCGGCCGAGGAGGACGCCGCCGAGCCCATGGGCGCCGGCGAGAACGCCATCCCGATCCTGCCCTACGTGCCGGAGCTGATCTTCGGCCTGATCGCCTTCGCCATCCTGTTCTTCTTCGTGAGGAGCAAGATCGTCCCGAACCTGGAGAAGGCCTACGCCGACCGGACGTCCGCGATCGAGGGCGGCATGGAGCGTGCCGAGAAGGCGGAGGCCGAGGCCGCCGCCGCCAAGCGGAAGTACGAGGAGCAGCTCGGCGACGCCCGGGCCGAGGCCGCGCACATCCGTGAGAAGGCCAAGGAGCAGGGCGCGCAGATCATCGCCGAGATGCGCGAGCAGGCGGGCGTCGAGGCCGCGCGCATCACCGAGACCGCGCACAAGCAGGTCGAGGCCGAGCGCCAGCAGGCCATGGTCCAGCTGCGGGGCGAGGTCGGACAGATCTCGACCGCCCTGGCGAGCAAGATCGTCGGGGAGTCCCTCGACGACGAGGCGCGCCAGCGCAGCATCGTCGACCGCTTCCTCGCCGACCTCGACTCCGGCGCCATCGCCCCGGAGAAGGCCGGCGCGGGCGACGAGGCACGCTGATGGACAGCGCCTACCGCCGCTCCATGCACGGGGCCCGAGAGGGCCTGCAGGAGGTGCTGCAGCACGACGGCGGCGCGATCGACACCAGCCGCCTGGGGGAGGAGCTGTGGGCCGTCGCCCGTCTCGTCGACAGCAACGCCGTCCTGGCCCGCACCCTGGCCGACCCCTCGCGCGAGGGGTCGGAGCGCGCCGCGATCGCGCAGCGGCTGCTGAGCGGCAAGATCGGTGACGGGGCGCTGCACGCCGCGAAGGCCACGGTGTCCCAGCGCTGGTCCGGCGTGACCGACCTGGCGACCGCGCTCGAGCGGGTCAGCGTCGAGGCGCAGCTCGTGCACGCCCAGCGGGCCGGTCGGTTGGACCAGGTGGAGGACGAGCTCTTCCGCTTCAGCCGCATCGTGGAGTCCACCCCCGACCTGCAGTCGGCCCTGGGCGACCGGCGCGCGCCGGTCGAGGCCAAGCGCTCGCTCGTCGGGCGGCTGCTGTCGGTCAAGGCCGCGCCGGAGACCGTGACGCTCGTGGAGCAGGCCGCGGTCGGTGTCCGTGGGTCCCGTGTCGAGCGCACGCTCACGGCATACATCGAGCAGGCCGCCGAGCTCCAGGACCAGGTGACGGCGGTCGTCACCACCGCGGTGCCGCTGCGGCCCGATCAGGAGGAGTCGCTGCGCTCCACCCTGAGCCGGCAGTACGGCCGCGCGGTCCGCACCAACGTGGTCATCGATCCCGGTGTCGTCGGTGGCATCCGGGTGGAGATCGGCGACGAGGTCATCGACGGCACCGTGAGCCACCGGCTCGACCAGGCCAGACGCCTCATGACCGGCTGACCGCACCCACCGACAGACGACGACAGACCCCACAGCACCGGCCCACCCACAAGCCCGGGCCACGACGAGGAGAAGACACATGACGGAGCTTTCGATCCGTCCCGAGGAGATCCGGGACGCCCTGGACCAGTTCGTCCAGTCCTACGAGCCGGGCACGGCCTCCCGCGAAGAGGTCGGCCGGGTGGTCGACGCCGGTGACGGCATCGCCCACGTCGAGGGCCTGCCCTCGGTGATGACCAACGAGCTGCTCGAGTTCGCCGACGGCACGCTCGGGCTGGCGCTCAACCTCGACGTGCACGAGGTCGGCGTCATCGTCCTCGGCGACTTCTCCGGGATCGAGGAGGGCCAGGACGTCCGCCGCACCGGTGAGGTGCTCTCGGTGCCCGTCGGCGACGGCTACCTGGGCCGCGTCGTCAACCCCCTGGGCCAGCCGATCGACGGCCTGGGCGACATCGAGACCGAGGGCCGCCGCGCGCTGGAGCTGCAGGCTCCCGGCGTCATGGCTCGCAAGTCGGTGCACGAGCCGCTGCAGACCGGCATCAAGGCGATCGACTCGATGATCCCGATCGGCCGCGGCCAGCGGCAGCTCATCATCGGCGACCGCCAGACCGGCAAGACCACGGTGGCGATCGACACGATCCTCAACCAGAAAACCAACTGGGAGTCCGGCGACCCGGACAAGCAGGTGCGCTGCATCTACGTCGCGATCGGCCAGAAGGGCTCGACCATCGCCTCGGTGCGCGGCACGCTGGAGGAGAACGGCGCGCTGGACTACACCACCGTGGTGGCCGCGCCCGCCTCGGACGCCGCCGGCTTCAAGTACCTCGCGCCCTACACCGGCTCGGCCATCGGCCAGCACTGGATGTATCAGGGCAAGCACGTCCTCATCGTCTTCGACGACCTGTCCAAGCAGGCCGAGGCCTACCGCGCCGTGTCGCTGCTGCTGCGCCGTCCGCCGGGCCGCGAGGCCTACCCGGGCGACGTCTTCTACCTGCACTCGCGGCTGCTCGAGCGTTGCGCCAAGCTCTCGGACGAGATGGGTGCGGGCTCGATGACCGGGCTGCCGATCATCGAGACCAAGGCCGGTGACGTGTCGGCCTACATCCCCACCAACGTCATCTCCATCACCGACGGCCAGATCTACCTGCAGGCGGACCTGTTCAACTCCAACGTCCGTCCGGCGATCGACGTGGGTGTCTCGGTCTCCCGCGTCGGCGGCGCCGCGCAGATCAAGGCGATGAAGTCGGTCTCCGGCCGGCTCAAGGTCGACCTGGCGCAGTTCCGGGAGATGGAGGCCTTCGCGATGTTCGCCTCCGACCTCGACGAGGCGTCGAAGGCCCAGCTGGAGCGCGGTGCCCGCATGGTCGAGATCCTCAAGCAGCCGCAGTCCTCGCCGGTCTCGGTCGAGGAGCAGGTGGCGATCATCTGGGCCGGCACCAACGGCCACATCGACGAGGTGCCCGTGAGCGACGTGCGCCGGTTCGAGACCGAGTGGGTCGAGTTCCTGCGCCGCGAGCACGACGGCCTGCTGGACGGCGTGCGCGAGACCGGCAAGCTCGGGGACGACACCGAGCAGGCGCTGGCCGACGCCATGTCGGCCTTCCAGTCCGAGTTCACCCCGGACGACAGCGCCGAGGTCGGTCTCGGCTCCGCCGAGGAGGACCCGGCCGAGGCCATGGACGATGACGAGGTCGGCCAGGAGCAGCTGACCGTCCAGCGCAGCTGACGCGCCGGGCATACCAGCTGACCGAACGACCACCATCGAAGACGAGAGAGGCGAGATATGGGAGCGCAGCAGCGGGAGTACCGCCAGCGCAGCCGGTCCGTCCAGTCGACCAAGAAGATCACCCGCGCGATGGAGCTCATCGCGGCCTCCCGGGTGGTCAAGGCCCGGCAGCGGGTCGCGGAGACGACGCCGTACGCCCGGGCGATCACCCACGCGGCGTCGGCCGTGGCCACCCACGCCGACGTCGACCACCCGCTCACCACACAGCGGGAGGCGCCGAAGCGGGCGGGGGTGCTGGTCATCACCTCCGACCGCGGCCTCGCCGGGGCCTACGCCGCCAACGTGCTCAAGCGCAGCGAGCAGCTGCGTGAGCTGGTGCAGGACTCCGGCATGGAGTTCGTGCCCTACCTGACCGGGCGCAAGGCGGAGTCCTACTACAACTTCCGCAGCCGCCCGTTCGAGGACTCCTGGAGCGGCTTCTCGGACTCCCCGACGTTCGACGTCGCGCAGGAGATCTCCGAGCGGCTGATCGGCGAGTTCGTCAAGGGTTCGCAGGAGGGTGGCTTCGACGAGCTGCACCTCGTCTACACCCGGTTCGTCAACATGGTGACCCAGGAGGTGCAGGTCACCCGCCTGCTGCCGCTGGAGGTCGTGGAGGACGCGGCGCCGAAGACCCCGGAGAACGGCTTCCCGCTCTACGATTTCGAGCCGGACGCCGCCGAGGTGCTCGACGCGCTCCTGCCGCGCTACATCACCTCCCGGGTCTGGAACGCGCTGCTCCAGTCCGCAGCCTCCGAGCTCGCCGCCCGCCAGCGGGCGATGAAGTCGGCGACGGACAACGCCGAGGAGCTCATCAAGACCTACACGCGTCTTGCCAACCAGGCCCGCCAGGCCGAGATCACCCAAGAGATCAGCGAAATCGTGGGCGGCGCGAGCGCCCTCGCCGACGCCAAGTGAGAGGAAGCACGCAGCCATGACTGCCACCACCGAGGCTCCCACCACGGAGCAGACCCAGGCGCCGCGGGTCGCCTGGCCCGGATCATCGGCCCCGTCGTCGACGTCGAGTTCCCCCCGGGGCAGATGCCGGCGCTCTACAACCTGCTGAAGACCGAGGTCGAGATCGACGGGGAGACCAAGACCGTCAACCTCGAGGTCGCCCAGGACATCGGCGACAACATGGTCCGCGCCATCTCCTTGCAGCCGACCGACGGCCTGGTCCGCGGCGCGCAGGTGCAGGACACCGGCGGCCCGATCACCGTGCCCGTGGGCGACGTGACCCTGGGTCACGTCTTCAACGCCACCGGCGACGTGCTCGACCTGCCCGAGGGGGAGACCCTCGAGGTCAACGAGCGCTGGGGCATCCACCGCCAGGCCCCGGCCTTCGACCAGCTGGAGTCCAAGACCCAGATGTTCGAGACCGGCATCAAGGTCATCGACCTGCTGACTCCGTACGTCCAGGGCGGCAAGATCGGCCTGTTCGGCGGCGCCGGCGTCGGCAAGACGGTGCTCATCCAGGAGATGATCGCCCGCGTCGCCCGGGACCACGGTGGTGTGTCGGTCTTCGCCGGCGTCGGAGAGCGCACTCGTGAGGGCAACGACCTCATCGTCGAGATGGAGGAGGCCGGCGTCCTCGGCCAGACCGCGCTCGTCTTCGGCCAGATGGACGAGCCCCCCGGCACCCGGCTGCGGGTCGCGCTGTCCGCCCTGACGATGGCGGAGTACTTCCGCGACGTGCAGAAGCAGGACGTGCTGCTCTTCATCGACAACATCTTCCGCTTCACCCAGGCCGGCTCCGAGGTCTCGACGCTGCTCGGGCGTATGCCGTCCGCGGTGGGCTACCAGCCGAACCTCGCCGACGAGATGGGCACGCTGCAGGAGCGGATCACCTCGACCCGTGGTCACTCGATCACCTCGATGCAGGCGATCTACGTGCCGGCCGACGACTACACCGACCCGGCCCCGGCGACCACCTTCGCCCACCTGGACGCGACGACCGAGCTGTCCCGCCCGATCGCCTCGCAGGGCATCTACCCGGCCGTGGACCCGCTGACCTCGACCAGCCGGATCCTCGACCCGCGCTACATCACCCAGGAGCACTACGACACCGCGGTCCGGATCAAGTCGATCCTGCAGCGATACAAGGAGCTGCAGGACATCATCGCGATCCTCGGTATCGACGAGCTCTCCGAGGAGGACAAGATCCTCGTCGGCCGCGCCCGTCGCATCCAGCGGTTCCTGTCGCAGAACACCTACGTCGCCAAGCAGTTCACCGGTATCGAGGGCTCGACCGTGCCGCTGAGCGAGACCATCGAGGCCTTCACCAAGGTCGCGGACGGCGACTACGACCACCTCCCCGAGCAGGCCTTCTTCATGTGTGGTGGGCTCGAGGACGTCGAGCGGCAGGCGGCCGAGCTGGAGAAGAACAGCTGACCGCAGGCGCCACCGTCTGATCGTCACCGGACAGGCCTTGTGTCCCCCGCGCCGGGGGCACAAGGCCTGTCCAGTGCCCACCGAGCGCCGCGAATGGTTGCTCTCCTGCCCACCGAGCGCCGTGAATGGTTGCCGTGACCTCGAGGAGGCCCTGACCCATGTGGACCGTGCACGGTGACGGACACCGGATCGCCCCGGGCGAGGTGGTCGGGCCGCAGGAGCGGCTGGCCTGGCTGCCGACCGTCGGGATCGGGATGCAGCACGTGGTGGCGATGTTCGGCGCCACCTTCCTGGTGCCGCTCATCACCGGCTTCCCACCGAGCACGACCCTGCTCTTCAGCGGGCTCGGCACGATGCTCTTCCTGCTCGTCACGGCGGGCCAGGTGCCGTCCTACCTCGGGTCCAGCTTCGCCTTCCTGGCCCCGATCGCCGCAGCCCAGTCGCAGCACGGCCCGGCGGGCGCCCTGGGCGGGGTGGTCATGGCCGGTGTCGGCCTGGCGGCGGTCGGTCTGGTCGTCCAGCTCGTGGGGCACGGGTGGGTCGCCCGGCTCATGCCGCCGGTCGTCACCGGCGCGATCGTCGCGCTCATCGGGCTCAACCTCGCCCCGGCCGCCTGGGGCAATGTCGAGCAGGCCCCGGTGACGGCGCTGGCGACCCTCGTGGCGATCCTGCTCTGCACGGTCCTCTTCCGCGGGCTGCTCGGCCGGCTGTCGATCCTGCTCGGCGTGCTGCTCGGGTATGTCGTCGCCCTGCTCCGCGGCGAGGTCGACACCTCCGCGGTGGCCGAGGCGCGCTGGCTGGGCCTCCCGCCGCTCATGGCACCGGAGTTCCACCTCGGCGTGGTCGGGCTCTTCCTGCCCGTCGTGCTGGTCCTCGTCGCCGAGAACATCGGGCACGTCAAGTCGGTGGCGCAGATGACCGGGGACTCGGCCGACGCGCTCGACCACCTGCTGGGTCGCACCCTGCTCTCGGACGGCCTCGCGACCACGCTCGCCGGCGCGGTGGTGGTTCGGGGACGACGACCTATGCGGAGAACATCGGCGTGATGGCGGCGACCCGGGTCTACTCCACGGCGGCCTACTGGGTGGCCGCGCTGACAGCGGTCGCACTGGCCTTCCTGCCGAAGTTCGGGGCCCTCATCCAGACCGTGCCCGCGGGTGTCCTCGGTGGGGCGGCCACGGTGCTCTACGGCATGATCGGCGTCCTCGGGGTGAGGATCTGGGTTGAGCACCGGGTCGACTTCGGCAACCCGATCAACCTGGCGACGGCGGCGGTCGCCCTCGTCGTCGGGATCGCCAACTACACCTGGTCCGCCGGGGCCCTGACGTTCGAGGGCATCGCGCTCGGCACCGCCGCCGCACTCCTGGTCCACCACGGCATGCACGCGGTCAACCGGCTGACCCGGGCGGTCGAGACCGGACCGTCGGCCGGTGCCGAGGCCGCGGCGCGAGCCGGTAGACTCGACGACCGAACCACCCACCCGAAGGGACATCACTCGTGAGTGCACTGCAGGTCGAGCTCGTCGCCGCGGAACGCAAGGTCTGGGAGGGCGAGGCGTCGATGGTGAGCGCCCGCAGCATCGAGGGCGACCTCGGCATCCTGCCCGGTCACACCCCGGTGCTGGCGGTCCTGGTCGAGGGGCAGGTCCGCATCCAGACAGGTGGGTCGGCGCAGGAGGTCACCATCGACGGGGGATTCCTCTCCGTCGACGAGGACAAGGTGGTCATCGTCGCCGACCGGGTCGACGCCGGCTCGCTGGCCGCGAGCTGAGGGCATACCTGACCGTATGACCGCATCCCTCGTCCTGGTGCTCCTGGCCGTCGTCGGCGGCCTGGTCATCCTGGGACTGGGGCTGTTCTCCTTCCACCTGGCGGCGCAGCGCGGCAGCACCTGCCCGTCGATGCCCGCCGCCTACCGCGCCGGTGGCGACGCCGACGCCGAGTCTGACGGGTGGCGCCGGGGCACGCTGCGCTTCACCGAGGACCGCCTCTCCCTCAAGGGACGGGGTGGTCTGTCCGTCGGGCCGTGGATGCGTGGCAACCTCGACCTGGGCGTGGCCGGTCCGCTGGACCCGCAGGACGCCTCCGACCTCGGTGGGACCCACCTCATCCGGGTGCCGGTGCGCTACGGCACCGCACGCTTCGAGCTGGCACTCGGCGAGCAGCACTACACCGCGCTGCGCTCCTGGGTCGAGGCGGTCCCCCCGGGCTGGAACTCCCAGGTCGCCTAGGACTGCTCCCGGCCGCCGCCGGGCTGCCAGAGCACCTCGCCGGTGCCGGTCGTCGCTGCGACGCGGGCGAGGATGAAGAGCAGGTCGGAGAGCCGGTTGAGGTAGGTCGCGGTGAGTGGGTTGACTCCGCCCTCGCCCTTCTCCGCGCCCTCGCCCGAGGCTGGTCGCCGTACTCCCCGAGGGCTGCCCAGGTGGACCGCTCGGCGCGTCGGGCGACGGTGCGCGCCTGGTGGAGCAGGGCCGCCCCGGCCGAACCACCGGGCAGGACGAACGAGCGCAGCGTCGGCAGGTCGGCGTTGTAGCGGTCGCAGTCGGCCTCCAGCTCCTCGACCCACTCGGCCCGGACGCGCAGCGGCTCCCAGGGGTAGCTCGCCCGCAGCGGCATGCACAGGTCGGCCCCGACGTCGAAGAGGTCGTTCTGGATGCGGGCGAGGGTGCTCCGGATCTCCTCCGGAAGGTCACCGCAGGCCAGCGCGACCCCGATCACCGAGTTGGTCTCGTCGGTGTCCGCGTAGGCGGCCAGCCGCACGTCGGTCTTGGACGTCCGGCCGTTGTCGCCCAGCGCGGTGCTGCCGTCGTCGCCGGTGCGGGTGTAGATGCGCGTCAGGTTGACCATGACCCGCATGCTGTCACGCCCCGCTCCGCGTGGCTCAGGTGACCAGGGTCGCCGCGACCCGACGGTCGTCCGCCGCCGCCGTGAGCACGCCGTCCGGCGCCCGCAGGGCGGCGCCGACCCCGCCGAAGTACATCGAGCTCGGCGGGTGCTCGAACCGGGTCAGCCCGGCGGCGTCGAGGCTGGCGGCGATCGCCTCGTCGCTCTCGTGGTCGATCCGGGTGCTCCCGTCCTGCATCCGGCGCGGGTGCATCCGGGGGCGGTCCACCGCCGTCTGGAGGTCCTCGCCGTGCCGGGCCATGTGGGTGAGCACCTGGGCCAGTGCCGTCGTGATCCGGTCGGCGCCGGGGGTGCCGATGGCCAGGACCGCGCCGTCGTCGCGGCGGGCGGTCGTCGGGGCCATGTTGGAGGCGAGCCGGGTGCCGGGTGCCAGCGCGTGCAGGCCGAGCCGGTTGAGCTCCAGCTCGCCGAGGGAGTTGTTGGCGACCAGGCCGGTGCCCTGGATCGTCATGCCCGAGCCGTAGCCCGCCGACGCGGTGAGCGCGCACGCCATACCGTCGCCGTCCACCACCGACACGTGTGCGGTCGAGGGCGAGGTCGGCAGCCCGGTCGCCCCGATCTGGTGCAGCGTCTGCAGCAGCTCGGCGCCGGCGGCCTCGAGGTCCTCGGCGGTGTCGATCCGGTCCAGCCGGATGTCGAGCACCTCCTTCATCACCAGCGCGGCCTGGGCCGGCTCGATCTCGCCGCTGGTCGCCCCCAGCAGCCGCAGCAGCGCGGTGAGCACCGGGCCGCCGATCGACGGCGGAGGGTTGCAGCCGAGGTCCCACGGGCCGAGGCGGCTGCGCAGGGCGGTCCGGACGACCGGTTGGTATGCCTCGAGGTCGGCGAGCGAGAGCAGGCCGCCGCGCTCGCGCATGTCGGCGTCGATCGCCCGGGCGACGTCCCCGCGGTAGGCCGTGGCGGCGCCCTCGGCGCCGAGGTGCTCCAGGGTGTCGGCGAGCACGGGGTCGGCGACGTGGTGCCCGACCGGCGGTGGTCCGCCGTCCACGGTGAGCAGCGCGCGGGTCGCCGGGTCCCAGGCCAGGATCGTGTCGGTCACGAGGACGAGGTAGGACTGCGCGGTGCGGCCCAGCGGGTAGCCGCGGCGCGCGGCGTCGGCCGCGGGCTGCATGAGCTCGGACCAGGGCGCGGCACCGAAGCGCTGGTGCGCCCAGCCCATGGCCGCGAGCATCCCCGGGGTGGCGACCGAGCCGGGTCCGACGTAGGTGACCATGCCGCCGCCGTAGTCGGAGGCGGCCTCGATGAGCCCGGCCCCGCGGACGTCGGCGCTCATGCCGCGGCCGGGCATCTCGACGTTGCCGTCGACGACCACCGGGTCCGCGCCGTCGGCCCACACGTTGATGAAGCACCCGCCGAGCGTGGAGATGACGCCCGGCTCGGTCACCGTGGCGGTCATCATCGCTGCCACCGCCGCGTCCACCGCGGTGCCGCCGGAGTCCAGGGCGTGCCGGGCGGCCTCGGTGGCGTAGGTGTTGGGGGCGGCGATCGCGGCGGGACGGGTCACGGTCCGATTGTGCCGCAGGGCGAGGGTGCTCCCGCCGGAGCCACTCCGAGCCCGGGCCGGCGGCTCTGGCAGGGTGTGCGGCGTGACGACTGCTCCCGCGCGGCCCGTGGACGGGGCCACCCCGTCCCGCGTCGGCAGGGTGGCGGTCGTGGTGGCCGTGCTCGCGGCCGGCTGCGGCTGGGCGCTCGTGCTCCGCCACGGCTTCCCGCACGGCGACGACGTCCTGCACGCGATGGCCGGCCAGCGGCCGGGCGACGTGCGGACGGTGGAGGGCTGGCTGGCGTCGTGGCACTTCGACTACTCCTGGCGCAACGGCCGCGCGGCCGACGCGGTGGCCCGTCTGATCCTGCTCGGGGGCCGCCCCGGGGCCGCCGTGGTCGGGACGCTCGTCATGGTGCTCATGGGGCTGGCCACCTGGCCCTGGCTGCGGATGGCCGGCGGGTCCCGGCGCCTCGTCGCGTCCTGGGCGGCCCTCGGGCTGGCGCTACCCTTCCTCGCCGTCCAGGCGCACTCCTGGCTGACCGGCGAGGGCCTGCTGTGGGTGTCCGGCCTGGCCAACTACCCGCTCGCGACGCTGTCCTTCCTCGTCGCCGCCGCGGCCGTCAGCGGCGCGCTGCGCGGGCGGGGCGCCTGGCTGGCACTCCCCGTGGTCCTGTATGCCCACATCGGCCACGAGGTGTCGGCCGTCGCGACCCTCGTGGTCACCCTGCTGGCGCTCGCGCTGCGCCGGCCCGGCCGTGGGCAGCGGGGCACCTGGGCCGCAGTGGTCGTCTCCCTCGCCGCTTCGCCGTCCTGGCCACCGCCCCCGGGCTGTGGCGCCGGACCACCGAGGAGGACCTCGTGCTGCCGCTGCTGCAGACGCTGTCGCGGACCACGCTGATGTTCGCCTCCCTCACCCTCGGCTGGTGGCTGGTCCTCGGGACCCTGGCGGTGGTCGGCGCCGTGCTCGCCGGGCGCGGCACCCGCTGGGTCGCCGTCGTGACCGGCCTGGCCGCCTGGGTCGCGCTGTGGCTCGTCCGCCGCCGGTGGCCCCGGCTCGCCGACCTCTGCGCCGACGCCGACACCGCCGTCCCGGCGACCGCCCTCGCCGTGCTCACCATCTGCGCCGCCGCGGTGCTCCCGGTGAGCGTGCTGGCCCTGACCGTCCACGCGTGGGGGGTGCGGGCGGCATACCCCGTCCTGGCGCTGACCGGTGCGGCCGTGGTGGCGGCCGGCGTGCCGATCGTGGCGTCGGTGTGCGGGCAGCGCGCGTTCTTCCTGCCGACCACGGCGCTGGTGCTGGCCGCCGGTTGTGCGCTGCGGCTCGTCCTCGGTGCGCTGGCGGACCGCGGGGTCCGTGGGGAGCGTGCCGCCCGCTCGCTGCTCGTGCTCGGCGTGCTCGGCGCGGTCGTCTCGGCGGGCGCCTACGTCGCGGTCACCTCCTCCCGGGCGGCCCGCAACGCCGCGGCCTACGACGCCTTCGTGACCGAGGTCGAGGCGGCGCGGTCCGCCGGCTCCGGGGAGGTCGTCGTGCCCGAGCTGCCGGAGGAGGGGTATGCCTACCGCCGCGCCTTCTACCTCGCGCGCTACGCCTGCGACCTCCGCCACTTCTACGACCTGCCGACGGGGTCCTGCTGACCGACCCCGAGCGCCGCGATGACCGCGCGACCACCCGGACGACCGGCTGCGAGACGACCTGGCAGCGCACCCTCAGTCGGGCGGGGCAGCGGGCTGCTCCCGACCAGCCGTGAGGACGTAGCGGGTCAGGACGAAGGTCAGCGGCACCGCGGCGATGCCCATGATCAGGGTGGCGTAGCGCTCGTCCACGCCGGCGGCCTCGACCAGCAGCACCGAGCCCACCGTCGTGAACGTCAGGTTGACCACGGTCGTGAGGGGGTAGGCGAGGAAGCGGCGCCAGGTGGGGCGCACCCCGAAGGTGAACAGGCTGTTGGCGAAGAAGGAGAAGACCACCGCCCCGGACCAGCCGAGCAGGTGCGCCGGGACATAGGGCATACCCAGCAGGAGCAGGCGGTAGAGCAGGTAGTAGACCGCCGTGTTGGCGACCCCCACCAGCACGAAGCGCAGCAGCGACCTCATCCGACCCCGCCGGTGCCGTCGTCACTGCCTCCGTCCTCGTGCCGGATGACCTCTTGCACGAGGTAGCTCGGACGGGCCTTGACCTCCTGGTAGATCCGGCCGACGTACTCGCCCATGACGCCCACGGCGAGCAGCTGGACGCCGGACAGGCCGGTGATGACCGCGATCGTCGTGATGTAGCCGGGCTGGGTGACGCCGTGCAGCAGGTAGCCGACGAGCAGCCAGACCAGGTAGGCCACGGCCGCCAGGACGGCCCAGCCGCCGAGGTGCATGAGCAGGCGCAGCGGACGGGTGTTGAAGGCCAGCGCCCCGTCGATCCCGTAGTTGAGCAGCGAGCGCAGCGTCCAGGCCGACCGGCCCTCGCCGCGCGAGACGTTGCGGTAGCTCACCGTCGCGGTGGGGAAGCCGACCCAGGAGAAGAGCCCCTTGGAGAAGCGGTTGCGCTCGGGCAGCGCGAGCAGTGCGTCGAGGAACGCCCTGCTCATGACCCGGAAGTCGCCTACGCCGTCCTGGATGCGGACGGTCTCGATGAGGCCGTTGATCAGCCGGTAGTAGAGCCGGGAGAGCACCGAGCGCACGAAGGGGTCCTCGGCGCGGTCGCGGCGGGCCACGACCTGCTCGGCGTCGGTCGTCGTGAGCAGGGTGTACATCGAGGCCAGCAGCTCGGGCGGGTGTTGCAGGTCGCCGTCGAGGAGCGCGACCGCGTCCCCGGTGGCCGCCCGCAGCCCCGCGAGCATCGCGGCCTCCTTGCCGAAGTTGCGCGACAGCCGCAGCACCACGGTGGAGGGGTCGGTGTCGGCGAGCCCCCGGGCGAGGTCCAGCGTGGCGTCGGTCGAGCCGTCGTCGACGAGCACCACCTCGAGCCCTCCCTGGCCCAGGCCCAGGCCCGCGGCGACCTCGTGCAGCCGGCCGTGCAGCTCGACCAGGGTGCCTCCTCGTTGAGGCACGGGACCACGACGGACAGGGCAGGCATGCCGCTCACGCTAGCTCAGAAGAGACGGGCCTCGGCGTCGTCCAGCCCGCGCAGCGCCTCGTAGTCGAGGGTGACGCAGCGGATGCCGCGGTCGCCCGCGAGCACCCGCGCCTGCGGCTTGATGAGCTGCGCCGCGAAGACCCCCTCGACCGGGGCCAGGTGGGGGTCCCGGTTGAGCAGCTCGAGGTAGCGGGTGAGCTGCTCGACCCCGTCGATGTCGCCGCGACGCTTGATCTCGACGGCGATCGTGGCGCCGTCGGCGTCCCGGCACAGGATGTCGACCGGCCCGATGGCCGTCGGGTACTCCCGCCGCAGCAGCGTGTAGCCGTCGCCGAGGGTGCCGATGTGCTCGGCGAGCAGCGCCTGCAGCTGGGCCTCCACGCCGTCCTTGACCAGGCCCGGGTCGATGCCCAGGTCGTGGCTGGTGTCGGAGAGCACCTCGTGGATCTTCACCCGCAGCGTGTCCTCGCGCTTGGCGTGCGAGACCTGCCAGACCTGCTCCACGCCCTGCTCGGCCTCGACCTCGTCCGGCTCGGTCGTGGCCATCGCGCACGGCGGCGCCATCCAGTTGAGCGGCTTGTAGGACCCGCCGTCGGAGTGGATGAGGACCGACCCGTCGGCCTTGACCATGAGCAGCCGGGTGGCCAGCGGCAGATGGGCCTCGAGGGCCCCGTGGTAGTCCACCGAGCACCGGGCGATGACGACGCGCACGGGCCTCACCCTAGCCGTCGGGACGCGTGACATGATCGCGGTATGCGTCAGATCACCACGGTCGGGGTCATCGGGCTGGGCACCATGGGTGCGGGCATCGTCGAGGTCTTCGCGAGAGGGGGGCTGGAGGTCGTCGGGGTGGAGACCACCGAGGAGCTCGCCGAGCGCGGGCGGGGGATCCTGCAGGCCTCGACCGACCGGGCGGTGGCCAAGGGCAGGCTCGACGAGGCCGAGCAGAGCGAGATCCTGGGGCGCGTCACGATCACCACCCGGATGGAGGACCTCGCCCCGGCCGACCTGGTCGTGGAGGCGGTGCCCGAGGTCATGGACCTCAAGCACCAGGTGTTCTCCACCCTCGACGGCATCGTCGCGCAGGACGCCGTCCTGGCCTCCAACACCTCCAGCCTGTCCATCACCGCGATCGCGGCGGGCACGGCCCACCCCGAGCGGGTCGTCGGCATGCACTTCTTCAACCCCGCGCCGGTGCTCAAGCTGGTCGAGGTCATCACGACCGTGCGCACCGAGGACTCGGTGCGGGACGGGGTGGTCGAGCTCTCCGAGCGGATCGGCAAGCGACCGGTGGTGGTCGCCGACCGCGCCGGCTTCGTCGCCAACTACCTGCTGTTCGGCTACTTCGTCTCCGCGCTGCGGATGCTGGAGCAGGGGCACGTGTCGCGCGAGGACCTCGACACCGCGATGCGGGTCGGCGCCGGCCTGCCGATGGGCCCGTGCACCCTCATGGACCTCGTCGGGCTGGACGTCTGTCACCACATCGGCGACGTCATCTATGCCCACAGCCGCAGCCCCATGCACGCGCCGAGCGCGATGCTGGAGCGGATGGTCACCGCCGGCCTGCTCGGCCGCAAGAGCGGAGCGGGCTTCTACACCTACGCCAAGCCCGGCAGCGGGCAGGTCGTGCCGGACACCGACGACGGGCCTGCGCCGGCAACAGCCGCGGTCTCGGCGGTCGGCGTGGTCGGCGCCGGGGAGATCGCCGATGAGCTGGTCTCCCGGCTGCGCGACGGAGGGTATGCCGTGACCCAGGTCTCCGACCCGCAGGACACCGAGGAGCTGCGGGGTCTGGCGGACGTCGGGGTCGTCGTCGAGGCGCACCAGATCGAGGCCGCCGGGGCGCTGGGCGAGGAGGAGACCGGGTCGCGCCCGCGCCGGTGCCGGGGCAGGAGCTCTGGGAGGTCCTGGGCGAGATCTGCGGCCCGGAGACCGTGCTGACCACCGTCAACGAGGACCTCGCCGTGGCCGTCGGCGCGCTGTCCGGGCGACCCGAGAAGGCCGCGGTGCTGCGCATCCACGCGCCGACCGGCAACGGCCAGGCCGTGGAGATCGGGCGCTCGAGCGCGACCGACGACGCCACGGTCGCCACGCTGCGCGCCCTGGTCACCAGCATCGGTGCCGAGCCGGTCGTCTGCCGGGACCGCCCGGGCCTGGTGGTGGACGCCCTCCTCATGCCGCACCTCATGGACGCCGTCCGGATGCTCGACGAGGGCTATGCCGGCGTGGCCGACATCGACACCGCGCTGCAGCACGGGCTGGGCTACCCCGTCGGACCGTTCGCGATGATCGACCAGATCGGGGCCGAGGAGGTCCTCACCGTGTGCGAGGAGCTCACCGAGGCTGGAGGACTGCCCCGCGAGTCGGTCGAGCCCTCCCCGCTGCTCATCGAGCACGTGCTGCTCGACCGTCCGTTCACGGGCTGAGCGTGCCCCGGTCCAACCGGCCGCGCCGCGGGGGCAGACCCCGGCGCCCGGCCGGGGCGGGTGGCGGGGGAGGTGGCCTGCCGCCGCGCCGCGGGCCCGAGGAGGTCCGCTACGCCGGGCAGGTCTGGGCGGTGCGGCAGGTCCGCCCCAACGACAGCGGCCGGAGCTACCGCTGCCCGGGCTGCCAGCAGGAGGTCGGCGCCGGCGTCGCGCATACCGTCGCCTGGCCGGTCGACGGGATGCAGCAGGCGGAGAACCGGCGGCACTGGCACACCGTCTGCTGGTCCGCCCGCGAGCGCGGCCGTCCCGGCGGCTCCTTCGCCTAGGAGGGCGCTGAACAAGGCGCGATCGCGGGGCGGGTTTGGCGTGAAGGGGCTGGCGGAGCGCCACCAGGGCCGTCTTGCGGCGGTGGGGTCAGCAC
>NZ_MKJZ01000002.1:0-101977 GCF_001942225.1 Serinicoccus sp. CUA-874
TCCTTCGAGTAGGCGTGTGGTCAGAGACCGCCATCATCGAAGGAGCCCCGCTCCGTCCCCGGATTGGGGCCACAGGGTGGGGAATTTCAGTGAGCAGAACTGGGGAGAATCACCTGAGCGCCGTCACGGCTGAAGGAGGCGATGGGTGACGAAGGGCTGGCGCTGCGGGACGGGCACGCGGTCTGGAGCGCGACCGACCGCGGGGAGCGGCCGCTCGCCGGCAGCGGCGGCCGCACGGCGGAGGCGAAGACGACCCCGACCGGCGAGTCGCCCCGTGCCTGGATCGAGTCGCTCCCCTGGCCCAAGCGGGTGGAGCAGGGGCTGGAGCTGCTGGAGCTCTTCGAGGACGTCACCGGGGCACCACCCCGCATGTGGGGCCCGTCGATGGTGGGCTTCGGCGAGGCGCACTACCAGTACGCCACCGGCCGCGAGGGCGACACCGCCCGCGTGGGCTTCTCCCCCCGCAAGGGCGCGATCACCCTCTACGGCCTGCAGTCCTATGGCTCGCGCGAGGACCTGGTCGAGGCGCTCGGCAGGACGAGGCTCGGCAAGGGCTGCATCTACGTCAACAAGCTGGAGGACATCGACCTCGCCGCGCTGCGACGGCTGGTCGCCGCCGCCTGGGCGGGCTGAGGCAAGTACGTCACGCAGGAGCGGCGTGTCTCACGACGTGAGGACGAGCACGCAGGCTGCGCCAGGCGAGCATGAGACTCAGCAGCACCAGCGCGGCTCCGTAGACGCTGGCGTGGATCGCGGCGGATCTCAGGTCGCCCGCGCCCTCGACCCCGTGAGTGAGCAATTCTCTGATGGACCAGAGCGGCAGCAACTTCGCCACAGCGGACTCGGGGTCGACGATGGTCTGGAGCCCGACGACGGTGATCAGGACGAGCATTCCCTCGAAGTCCCGTGGGACGAGTCGAGCGATGAGCATGCCCAGCGGCACGGAGATCACCGCCGACAGCAGCAGCGCCGCCGTGATCGACCACGGGTTCTCCGGCGCCTGATCGGCAGCGATGAGCGCGGCATACACCCCACCGACCACCAATGCCACTATCACCAGCGCGAGGACCCGGCCCGCCAGCAGCGCGCTGACCCGGGCACCGGCCAGTCGAAGTCGCGGTTCAAGTGATTTGGCGCTGATCGTGGAGAACAGTGCGACCGTGCTCAAGGCCCACGCGAGACCCATGCAGGCGAACCGGATGCCCTGCCAGCTAGCGTCCCCCCGGCGAGCGCCATAGAAGACCAGCGGCACCAGAATGAGGAGGAGCAACGCCCATCGACGCCCGACAAGATCGCGCATGGTCATCTCCGCCGTCCGGAGGAAAGCGCTCATGCCGCCCTCCCCGCGCCGAGATCGAGCACCTCATCCACACGGTGCAGTTCTCGCAGCAGATGAGTGACCACGATCACTGCAGCACCGCCGGCGCACCATCTGTCGACCATGTCCCAGAAGTCGAGGTAGCTGCCCTCGTCGAAGCCTTGGTAGGGCTCGTCGAGCAGGATCACCTGCGGATCGCCGAGCACGGAGCAGGCCACATTGAGCTTCTGCGTCGTGCCGCCGCTCAAGTCGCCGACCTGCTTGGACGTCACCTGCCAGTCGAGGGAGGCCGCGAGGGCCCGACCGCGCCGACGGCTTCCCCGCGCCCTCAGGCCCCCGGCCGCCCCGAACCATGTGAAGTGATCGTCCGATGTCAGGAAGTGGCCGAGGTCCGCCTGCTGCGGGCAGTAGCCCACTCGCCCGGAGACCCTGACGATGCCTGCGTCCGGTGACAGCAGGCCCGCACAGATCTTGAGCACCGTCGACTTGCCGCAACCGTTGGCTCCGATGATTGCGAGGGAGCGCCCGGGCCGCACCTCGAACGAGACGTCGTCCAGCACCGCGTGCCGTCCGTAGGACTTGGTGACGCCACGTACCTCGATGAGCGGGTGCTGGCCCTCGGTCCCGGCGGGCTGTTGCATGGCGCCCCTCCTTCGTCTGCTCCCTGCAGACAGCACCTTAGATGAGGACGGCTGTCGGTGTCCTTCGCCGCGTCGGTTGCTGCCCCCCAGGAAACTTGCTCGGACACGGCGAAACCCCCGGTCAGATGTGATCTGACCAGGGGCTTCGTGAATCTAGGTGACAGTTCACCGCGATGTACATGTGGTGGGTACTTCACGAAATCCCCTGACCACGGGGTATGCAGACCCTCCGGTCGGGGCGGGTACGTAAGTCGGGCGGGATTTGTACACCGACCCATAGAGCGACGCGCCGAACCTGCCCTCCGGACGCCTGACAGCATCCTGTGAGGTTCGTGGCAGTCGGTCATTGGCGCGCTCGCGAAGCAGTCGTAGCCCGTGCCATGCACCGAGAGGGTGAAGTGGGGCATCGGGTCGCAGAACCCACGCTCGCACTTGAGAGGGCCCGCATCCCGGATCGCTAGTGGCTCCCGAGGTCCAATTTCAGGATACGAACCACGGGATGCGGCGTCAGCCCTTCCGACACCTGGAGGCCAGCGTGAAACTGATAGTCGATCCGGGCCATGGAACTCGCCTCATAGTGGTAGATGGGCGACCAGCCGTCCTTGGCGTACTTCTTCATGCCCTTCAACTTGCTGCACCGTCCGATGGATGGCTGCTTCCCCGGCTGCATCGCGAGGTGGTCCCAGGCTCGCTGTGCATTCGCCAGCCCTAGCCGATCCACCAGCACGTCCCACTCATCGAGCCACTTGTGATGGACGAGGACCCGGTACTCCGGCTTGGTGCTTGGCCTGCCCCCCGGCCTGCGGGCGGGCGTGTAGGGAGAGTAGGCACTACTGGTACCCGGGCTCACTCCACTCAGTCCTCCGCTTGCTCTGGGCGCAAGACCTCACTGAAGTCCTCGATGCCGCCGTCAAGTGCTGCAACGGCATCCTCGTCAGCCATGAAGGAGGCAGTGGCTCGCCACTCGTCCAGAAGGCTGTCCACGGTGTCGACGCCGGAGCATGCACGCATGAGGGCATCGCTCATCTCGTCGCGGAACTCGACAAGTTGGTCCTCGTCCAGTGAGAACGCGAACGCCCACGCGCCGAAGTCAGCCGCTCGACGCTCTTCGCGGGGCCGACGAAGGGCACTATCCAGCATGACGAAGCCGAGTGCGTGGTCCTTGATGTGGGACAGTCGCTCCAGTTCTGCGTGAGGCAGAAACGCCAGCGCGTCCCCGCTGGGGGTTCGGAGCAGGGTAGGCCCACGCTGGGCGGCCTCCACGATCTCCTTGCGTCGGGAGCCAGCCAAGTCGGAACTCTGGTAGATGTGGTGGGTGTCGACGCTCATGCACTCAGCATAGCCTGCGCACCAAGATCATGGGCAAGATTTTGGTTACGATTTGGACACTCGTCAGAACAGCCGCAGACCGGCGTCCAACTGGAGGTGTAGCAGCCAGAGGTCAGCCGTGAACTGCTCCAGGGTCATGTCGTGGGCGTCAGCGGACATCTGGAGGACCGCAGTGACCCGCGGCAGCAGCAAGGTGATCAGTTGGGCGTCTCCCAACTCATCGCGAGCATCGAAGCAGAGCACCCAGTGCAGGATGTGCACACCCGTTGCGAGTTGCCCCAACGCTTCAGGTGTCAGACGGTCTCGAATGCCCCACGGCTGTCGTCCCGACCTGACGAGCAGATGACTAGCCAGCGCGGTCTGGGCTGCGCGAACCGCACGTTCCAACGACGGCGGAAGCCCCTCGAACTCTGTCCCTATGACGGTGATGGCCAGAGACCGGGGGTCGACTCCGCGCTCCCTCGCCACTGCGTCCAGGACGTCTCCGAGCATCCACTGGAGGAAGTTGAACCTCGCGCTAGCAGTGTCTGTCGACCCGACAACAGTGGAGGCGAAGAAGAAGTCCAAGAAGCAGGCGAGCATGTTCTCGTCGCAGCAATACTCTGAGAGCAGGGAGTCCCGAAGGTCGACGTCACCCCGAATGTGGGCGCTGATGACTTCCTGTGCCTGCTGCCGATGGGCGGGTCCATACTCTGCACGGGCGCTCCCTCCTGCATCATGGCTGCTCATCAGTAATCGCTGGCGATCTTGGAGTCATAGAGCCCCTTGGCGCTGGTCGCGTCACGGATGGCCTGCCGCACGTTAGCCTGCGTGAGGTCGAGCACTCGCAGCCTTCCGTTCGTCTCTGCCACGGACTCGATGCGCCGGAAGTCGCCCTTGAACTGCTCTGCGAACTCGACCAGGCCGCGCAACTTGGGCAGCGCGTCCGCAAGGTGGTGCCCGTGCGGGTCCACCAAGTCCGCGACGACCGTTCCATCGTGCTGGGTGGCGAAGAAGATGAAGTCTGGGCGCAACGCTCTCCAGGTGCCTTCGGCGTCCTTGTAGGCGACTGCGAGGGACTCCTTGGTGGCGCGGGACGGGTTGCGATACCAGGCGGCGAAGCCTGGCTGCTTCATCTCGGAGTCGAGAACCTTGCGCTCCCAGTCGTTGAGGTCGATGGGATACGTGCGGTCCTCGGCTGCCATGAGATGCAGACGGCGCGTCGGGAGGTCGCGCTCGGTGCCGTCCTTCTCACGGACCTTGGTGTCGGCTTGCGCCGTCTTCGGCTCGGTCAGGGCTACCCGCTCGGGCTCGGTCGACATGCCTTCGAGGCGGTCGTATTCGGCCTGGCGCTCGTCGGGGAGCCCCTTGCGGGCAACGCGGGTCTCGCTCAGCCACTCCTTGGCGAGGTCGTCTGCGGCGCGCTCGACGGCACCTACGACCTCTGGCACCGCACCGAGAGAGGCGACCTTGACCTCGGCCTCCAGCAGTTCTTCAGGCTCGGCGTCCGGAGGCGTGTCGTGCTCCACGTAGGCCTTGGCCAGGGCGGGGGTCAGCGCCTGGCCAGCAAGCCGGTAGGAGTCGTGGATGGCGCGCTCGTCCGCGCCCATCTCGAAGCCGTCGTAGGAGAAGCCTTCAGCGCCGAGGCGACCGCGCACCTCCTCTCCGGTCATCGTGAGGACATCGGTGCGCGCGGAAGCGACCTTCTCGTCGTGCTGGGCTGCCTGACCGTCGAGGACCTTGCACAGGTGCTGCCGCGCCTGCTCGACCGCGCCAGGGACGATCCGGTCGTTGGACAGCGCTACGGCCAGAGCGTCGAGCCGCCTGATCGGCTTGACGTGCGCCTTGGGGATGGTCACCGAGGGGATCGTCACGAGCAGGTCCCAGACCTCCTGCGGGACGTCAGGGTTCTGGTCAAGCCGCACCGGGTCGAAGAGCACCCTGCGTGTGTCGTCCTCGCGGTCCTCGTCGGTGTCATCGGAGTCCAGTGCGGTCTTGCCCTTCATGAGCATCTGCGCGATGACTGTGGACGTCTCGCGGTCGAAGTGCGGCAGCAGGCAGTCGACCGAGTTCAGGACCTCGTTGCCGGGGATGCGCCGAGCCAACGGCGTGCGGAGCATGCGCCCCAGCAACTGGTGGATGTAGGTTGGCTCGTTCCTGGTGCGGAACGACACGAGCACCTCCGCCCGTGGGCAGTCCCACCCCGTGGAGATCGCCTCGATGGCCAGCAGCACCCGGATGTGCGTCGCGTCCTGCACTCGCTGCGGCTCAACGTAGGGGACAGGCTGCTGCCCGACGAGGAGGTCGGTGTGGGAGCCGAAGACGTGCGCCACCGCATCGCCAGGAAGATCAGGCCACTCGTCGTAGATGACGTCGAGCACCTGGGCCAGGTCGTCCGGCGAGGGGGCATCGCCCATCTGGACCACCATGAGCGGTACCACCGGGTCGGGCTCCTCTTGCTCGACCCCGTAGGCAGCCCACGCCTCGGTCGACTCCTTGACCCTCTGCACTGCCCGCCGCAGCAGCGTCGTGTCGAAGACGCCCTTCTCCTTCGGGATGGTCAGCACGATGTCGTCCTTCAGCAGACCTGAGGCCTGCACGAGCGAGGAGTCCACCTCGACCGGAGGAAGCGCCGTCCGATTCGTGATCTTCTTCATCGCCTCGGTGAAGCGATCCACCGTGGCAGAGATGCCGAAGACGACTGGCATCGGCGGCGTCCCGTTGGCTCCGTTGATGAGCCGCTGCACGATGGTCTGCCGCTCCGAGGTGGTCCGCATCCCCCGGTGCGCCTCGTCAAGGATGAAGTAGAGCGTCCTGCCCTCCGCTTGCACGGTGTTCGAGATCACGTCGTAGATCGTCTGCTGCACCATGTCCGGAGCAGGCTCGAACAGCCGCTCCTGCCCCGGCGACGTCCGTTCCCCTCGCACGAGCCGCGAGTTCTTCGACAACTTCTGCGCGTTGAGGAAGTACACCATCCCCGGCTTGAACGAGGCTTCCGAGAAAGTCGACTCCACCACCCGCAGGCGGGAGTCCAACTCACTCGCCGCTGCCTGGATGCGGGCCCGCGACTGCTCGTTCAAGTCCGGAGAGTCCGAGAACCACAGCACCGTCGCACCGGGGTCGGCCTGGAAGTCGAACTCGTCAGAGCCGAAGAACAGCGCCTCGATGATCGCCGCTGCCATGACCGTCTTACCCGCTCCAGTCGTCGCCGCGAGCGAAAACTGTGAGAGCGAGCCATAGCGGTGGTACATGTCCCGAGCCTGCGTCAGCCGCTGGAGCGCATCCCGGACAGCCTCCGCCTGGTAGTCCTTCAGGGTGTAGCGCATCGTCAGGACCTCCGGTTGATGGCGAAGTTGTTCAAGTACGACTCATACAGCCGGACCGGAGTCACCCTAGAAGGCAGATCGCGGCACGCCATCTGAAACGCCGCGTCGCTGTCGGTCACGACAAAGGCGGTCCCCACTGTCTCGACCTCTGCGACGCGCCCAAGGAAGTCCGGCATCTTGTCCAGGTCACGCAGGACGCCATACGCCTCAGCAACATCCCAGCCTTCGTCACCGAGTTCCTCGATCACCCGGCCAACTGAGCCCGCTCGCAGCCACAGCATTGGCGCGATCCTCGCGAACGCTCGGTCGTGTCGCACCGACAGCGGGTCCTCGTAGGTCAGCGTGAAGAATGCCGCGTTCTCCTCGAACCCATCGCTCATCGGGAACTCGTCAGTGAACTTGTAATCACCCTTGATCGGCTCGCCCTCCGGCGTCGTCCCCGTGATCGCTGCCGTAACGCGAGGCTTGGTCACGTGATCGCAGATGCCGAGCGCCTCCCACTCCGGGTCACCCGGGCGCAGACCCTGCTTGCGCAGCGTCTTCTGTTCGGCAGCACTCACCTCGTTGTTGGTCACCGAGATGCACTGACGCTGGCCGCCGTCCTGCCGGTTGAGCCGCATGACGGCGTGAGCGGTCGTGCCGGAGCCAGAGAAGAAGTCGAGGACTATGGAGTCCTTCTTCTCCTTTAGGAAGAGTCTCAGAGAATCCTCCACCGCGTAGAGGCTCTTCGGGAACGGGAAGCGACGGCGGGGTCCCAGCGTGGCTCGGAGTACACCCGTACCACCGCGCTGCGCGTCATGGGCCACTTCGGACCAATGGGTTGTAGGGTTCCGGGTTCCGCCTCCGCGATAGACGGCTCGCACCGAGCCGTCAGGATTGTTTCCTAAAACTGCCGCCTTGCCCTCCTTGATGTCCGCAACGGCACCGCTTTTAAGATATGAGATGACGTACGTTTGAGGCTTGTCGGGCTCATGCCGTCCCACGCGAACGAAACCGTCCTTCATGCGGGTTAGCAGAGATTCTCTAGTCAAGGACCAGTTCATTTCTGTCCCATCGGGCCTAATCGGGAACACTGCTACACACCCCTCGACCTCTGGTGCCGTCGACCTTTCGGTGCGGTGGTCGAGCGCTTCTCCGACCTGCTCAATCTCTTGCGTGGAGCAGTTGACGTAAATGGGGTAGAACTGGGCACTGCCCCCTTTTGTGGTGCCCCGCCGAGATTCGTAGTCAGTTCTGCGGAGTGTTCGCCAAGGGATCTCTATGTCACCCCCGGTCACTGTGATCGGGTGCAGTTGCGACGCTCCAAGCCGTACGAAGTAGTAAAACTCATTCGTCCGTGAGAACTCGTTTGCGCGACTTGTGCCCTCAGCCTTGATGACAACACTCACCATCTGAATCCGTGCCTCTGGGAACGTCTGTTCCAGGAGCAGCCCCAGCCTCAGGTACTCCTTCTCGTCAATCGTGACAATGAGCACCGAGTCCTCGGGGTTGAGTAGTTCCCGGGCGACCTCCAGCCGTCGCTCCATGAACGCCAGCCACTTGCTGTGTCGGTAGTCGTCGTCGCCTTCGACGTAGTTGTTGTTGTACTTCCAGTCCTTCGCACCCGTGTTGTACGGAGGGTCGATGTAGATGGCATCGACCTTGCCGCGATGGGTGTACGTCAACATCTCCAGGGCGTGGTAGTTCTCCGCGTTGATGACGGTGTGGAAGGGCTTGTCGCCGCCGCGCTCTACTCGTCCGGTCTCAACGAGCCCCGGGTAGATGCGGTCGTTGAACTCTGCGACCACCACGAGGTCCTCAGCGACCACCGCTTGCGTCTCCGGCTCCTCCGCGTCCAGTTCGAGCAGGTGCGCGACTCGCCTTCCCTCCGCGCGCTCGATCCGCTCCACCCGCCACAGCCGCTGGTCACCGGCCTTGACTTCGCCACGAGGGGGCAGCACCCGCACCTTGTCGCCACGCCGCACAGCACGGCCCGGTAACTCGACGGCCTCGGGCTGATGCTGCTCGAAGACCAGGCCGAAGGTGCGCCGCTTCATGAGCGCCCCGACTTCTTTCTCCAGGTCCCGCCCCAGGGACGGGTCCTTGGCTTTGGCGCGCGCGATGAGGTCAGTCAATGTCGACACTCGCTGGTGCTCCCTACAGATGGCTCGCGAGTGCCCTTCGACCCGCTCTGGGCAAGAGTAGACAGCAGGACTGACGAGCCGGAGAAGGCTGGCCGAGCATCGCGCGACCGATCCTCCCCCCGACCGTCGCAAGATTCAGTGCGTCAGTGCTTCAGCCACGCCTTTTTCGTGCGTCTGACCACCGCGCTTGGACTCCCATGTCCGCCCAGCCCTCGAACGTCTGGGGGTTGTCGAACCGCTTCTCAGCGTCTATCGCTCGCCGGTCCTCGCGCTCGTCGGCGGCGATCTGAGACTCCAGATCGGCCATCCAGTCCGGCAGTGACTCTGGCCTGCTCACACGTCGACCAGGTGATCGAGGTGGTGGGCTTGGAGACGCTGTGCGGCCTCAAAGGCCGTCAGGTCGCCTGAGCGCACTGCCTGCTCGGCCCACTCGCGCTCCGCCCAGAAGGCGGCGTAGCGCTCGTTGAGGTTCCAGCAGATGCGTCTGTTGTTCTCCCGCAACTGACGGACAACGAAGATCGCAGCGCCGGGGAGCCAGCCGGTGAGGACGGCGGCGATGAATGCGCCCATCACGGCTCCGAGGATGTCCATGGCGAGTGGCCACTCGGGGTCGGCCAGGCCGAAGACGAGCATGAAGATGCTCACCGGCACGGCGACGACCAACATCCCAAGGGCGAGGCTGGAGAGCACGCGCAGCGGTAGCGAGCGCTTCTTCTGGGTCAGCGGGAGGACGGGCTGCGCGGACGGCAGGTGGCCGTCCCGCCCGAGCACGAAGAGGTCCTGCTCGATCTGCGCGTTCATGGCCTGCGCGGCCCTCTCGAAGGCGCGGTTCGCGGCTCCGACAGTTGCGCCGAACATCCCGGCTCCGAGGCCGAGTGCTGCTCCGCTGCTGGCTTTCATGGCTCACTCCTTGATCTGGTTGGCGGTGAGGATGGCGTCTTCGGGGTCCCAGTGGATGGCGATGTCGCCGTCCATGACGCCTATGGGCAGCCGTGCCCCTTCAGCCAGATCAGACACCACGGGCTCGCCGGACGGCGGCAGGTCCACGAAGCGCGTCTCGTTGGCTCCTTGGTGGGCGACCCCGAATGCTCGCCCCGAGTCCGTAATGGCGTGCAGAATCACGCGACGCTCACCCTCGCCGCCACCGACGCACTCCACCTCGCCGTTGGCGTCGATGCGCATGGAGTCGAGGACGCCCCACTCACGACCTGGGCTGGTGACGAACTGCGTGGGTGTCGGTGGATCGCACTCTGGGTTGGAGAGCACCTCCCCGGTCTCGACGTCCAGCACCTGCAACACGCCCTCGCCGTAGGGGACAGCGAAGCGCACCAGCAGAAGGTCCTCGGCGTTGCTGGCTTCCATGGCCCCGATCTCGAACTCTGGTCCTGGGGCGAGGTCCTCCGAGTCGTAGGACTCCCCGGCGAACCGCTCGGGAGCCTCCTCGGTGCCGCCGCTGAGTGTGAAGGCGTGATCTCCGACCGTCACCACACCCACGAGGTCGTCGGTCGCCGGGAGTGCCTCCACCTCCCCGGAGGCAGTGACCGCGACCGCCTCGCGCTCACCCGCATCGGTGCGGACCAGGAATCCGAGGCCGCTCTCACCGATCTTTGGAAGAAATCTCTCGCCACCCTCGACAGAGACCTCCTCGATCACGGTTCCCGAGGTGATGTCGAGCAGAGTCACCCGTACTTCCTGAGTGTCGGCGTCCAGGCCTTCGCCGTCAGACCTCCCCCCATCGACCACCGCGACGACCTCTGGCGCGACCTGACGCAACAGCGGGTAAGGCGAGCCCGGATTCCGTTCGTCGGCGGTGAAGGCCTCCCAGCCCTCTGACCACGCTTCCTGGCCCTCCGCGTCCAGGGCACGCACCTGCGTCCCGTCGAGCACCACGACCCGCTCGGCAGTCACAACAGGCGTCCACGGAGCCTCCTGAAGCCCGAGCGTGATCCCCCAGGCAGGCTCCGCGAAGACCTCCGCCACCGGCAGCGAGACAGCGGGCTCCGATGGTTCTGCGGTGCTGCTCGTGACGGCCTGCGCGTCTGCCGTGCTCGGGGTCGAGTCCCCTCCGGACGCGCTCGAACAAGCGGAAACCGTAACGAGCGTTACGGCCATCAGCGTGGCGGTGCGGGTGTGAGTCATAAGTGAGTCCTCCCTGCGCACTGGCGTGACCGCCCCAAGGGGGACCGTCAAGTGGTGAGACACCCTCAGTGAAGCACCTTTGACCAGATTGGTGCAAGGGCTTGTACTGTGCTCGCCCCCCAAAACCAGTGGGCTATCCCGGTGAGCATCTTCCCGGTCCCTGAGCCCGAACTTGACCGCCTACCTGCGATCTTCTCCGAGCGGAAGACGGCCAGCGGGCTGTCCTACGACCAACTCGCAAACCGCAGTGGCCTGACCAGGACGACACTGATGAACGTCGCACACGGGCGCTACCACGGCGACCTCCGCACCTGGTTGCGGCTGTCGAAGGCCTGGCAGATCAGCCTGGACGAGTTGCTCGCGCCCGTGTGGGAGCACACGAAAGGCGGCACGAAGTAGTGACGCCTGCCGCTCCGGGCGAACCCGCTGGCGAGAGAAAGCCTCGCGAGGTGCTGGACTCCCTCAGGCCCCGGCACAGGGACATCCCCTTCGTTGAGCAAGCATGGCGACGGGACGTCCCCGACCACACGCCGCTCGCCTTGCGAATCGCTCTCGCCGTGACCTGCGCCTTGGACGGCGAAATCACGAGCATGAGGTCACAGCGGGAGGGTTTCGTCTATCGCAAGGACGTGATGGAAGACCTGGGAAAAGAGGTAGGCATCACCGAGCGGACGTTGCGTCGCCTGGAGGCGGGCCAGCGGTGGGTCACGATTCCCGAACTCGAACGTCTCGTGGGCCACGCCAGGATGGGAGAACGTCTCCGCGAGCGCTTCCGAACGTTGGGGGTGAGCACATTTGCTCCTCGGCCAAATCTGGCCGATGTCAGCGGGTCACCCGTCCAGGCCAGCATCGTGGAGGGCATGGAAGACGATGTCTCGACGGGCTCGGCAGAACAGTCCTGGGACGCGCCCGTGCCACCGGCAATCCCGGCTGAGCCGGCGCCGCCAGCAACCTTGGCGCGCCAACTCAGGAGCCAGGGACTGAGCATCGTCGAACTCGTTCGCGAGGTCTTGCGAGACTCGGGCGGCCCCACCCCGGTCCGCACGATCTGGCACGGGGTCAACAAGCGAGCCCGCGTTCTCCAAGCAGAGCATGACTGGCCGCTCATCCCTGCCACACGTCGCCAGATCACCGAGGCGCTCACCTACCTACGCGCCGGAGAGGAGGTTGAGAGTCAGGAGGGTGAACACACCCTTGTCAGTACCGTGCGCCGCGACATCTTCCAGCGACGTCGCATCCTCAGAAAGGAATGATCACACACCATGCACACGCGCCCTTGGGCGCGCGGACATGAAGAAACCCCCACGGCGAACCGCAGGGGCCTTCTAGGTATTGGAACCACCTACCAGGCTACCCGTCAGATCGCCAGAGTCAAGGGCTCATTCTTCTGCCGCGTGTCGATCCCGTCCTGCCCTGATCTCCGGCCCAGGCCACAGATCACGGCTCAACCACTCCTCCAGCCGTGCGATGGCACCGAAGTCGGGGAGCACCTCGCCGTCGAGCGTGCGCTCGATGGTCTTGCGGCTCACCTGAGCCTCGCGCTCCGCAGCCCGCAGCGAGAGGCCGTCACCGTCATCGAGGGCTTGCCGCAGTCGCAGCACGAACTGCTGAGCGTAGGCCGCCGAGACCGGCGCGCCCTTCTTCAGCCGTCCAGTCGGCCACGACCCCCGCGCAATGTACTCCCGTGGCGCGGCGTCACCTCCGGACCTGGGCATGCCCACACCCTAGATCAGCAGCACGCTTGCCATGTCGGCCTCAGGCTTTACTATAGTTGGCACGGGTCTTATAAGACCCACCGACGATTGGGAGCCTGGGTATGCCGAAGCACCGCGTCATCGGAGGTCGCATCGTGACGACTCCCGAAGAGGTCTTCGCGCACTATCGCCCGAAGCCGCATCTCGTAGACCCCGACCTCTGGACCAAGGTCCGCCCCCACGCCGTCGAGGCAACCCGAGCCGCCGACTACGTGAGCGTCGCTTCGGCGCTCAACTCCATGAGCGCCGTCACGCACTTCCTGGTGTGGACGTACGGCCAGGGACTCGGCCTCGAACTGGAGGAGTGCTTCCTACCGGAGCACGTCGAGCATTACTGCGCAAGCACAATGCAGTCCCTATCGCCCGAGTCGCGCTCGACCCGTCGCGGCTACCTCAGGAGGGTGGGTCGGGCCTGCACGAAGGATGCGCCGTGGCCCGCTGAGCCGAGGCCGTTCTCGGGCAACAACACAATCCTCCCGCCCTACACGCCGGAGGAGGTCGAAGGATTCTGGAAGGCTGCGGAGGCGCAGAGCACCCCGCTGCGCACTCGTGTCGCCCTCGCCATGCTGACGCTGGGCCTCGGGGCTGGTGTCCAGCCCGGCGAGATGTTGCGGGTAACTGCCGACCACGTGGGCATCCACCCGGACGACCACCGCCTCATGGTGATCCGCCTAGAGTCCAGAACCACCCCGGTGCTGGCGAAGTACACCGACAGACTGCGGGACCTGTGCTCCCGCTACTGCGAGGAGCCGCTGGTCGGCAAGCACCGAGCCACGGCGAAGGACCCGCTCGGTGCCCTTCGGCAAGACGTGGCCTGGCCGGACTGGCTCCCGAGGTTCCGCCCGTCCCGCCTACGCACCACCTGGATGGCGGACGTGCTCACTCTCGACCTGCGGATCAGCGAGTTCATGGTGATCGCAGGGACTGTCTCGTCCAAGTCGCTGGAGGTCATCGCCCCCGATGTCCCTGGCCGTTGGGACGGCGACGCCTATCTGTTCAAGGGGGCGGGACTGTGAAGCAGCACGATCCCGTCACCAAGTACGTCTTCCGCCGAGCCGTCGCCGCCGTCCGTGGCGGAGACCTCGCGAGCGTCGTCCAGCAGGACATGACCTCCACGGTGGGACGCACCAGGTCCCAGCGTTGGGACGCCATGTTCGTCCTCTTCATGGTCGCGGCCATCGAGGGTTGCGGAGACCTTCACCTGACGTCGGTGCATGAGGTCAGCGATCGTCTGAGCAGAAAGCAGGTGGAGCAGATCGGGTTGCGGTTGCCCGTCACCTACAGCCAGGTGGAGAGCGCGGTCTCCGACCTCGCGGACGCCATGACCGAGCAAGTGCACCCTGAGACCGGCGAGGTCCAGGAAACACGGCTCTCCCTCTCCCTGACCGACTTCATGACGAGCCTGGTCTCCCAGGTCATTCCTCGTTCACTGCGCGGACGAGCGACGCTGGCCCTGGACTCCACGGACTACGAGGCCTGGTCAAGAAGACGGTCCTGGGCCAGCCACATGAGGGCCGACGACGCGCCTGGGTCGTTGCCAGAGCCGGACTTCGAGCCGCCGAAGAAGCGTGCCGTGAACGAGCCCGGGTGGCCCAAGCCTGGTCACGACGGCAGGCTTCAGCACACCGTCGATCCAGACGCGCGCGATGGCTACCGCAGCGGGAAGAACCTCGCCCGCAAAGGCATCTTCTCCGGCTGGGACGTCCACCTGGCGACGCACATCCCCGAGCACGGAGGACAGGCCGAGGCTGCGCTCACCCAAGCGGTGTGCCTCGCTCCGGCAGGCTCCTACAAGGCGGCGGCTGGCGTCGAGGTGGTCGACTCGCTCGTCCGTGCAGGGATGGCACCGGAGACGCTCCTGGTGGACCGGGGCTACTCCTACGCCAAGCAGGACGCCTGGGCACTTCCGCTGGTCGAGCGTGACGTGGAGCAGGTCTTCGACCTGCACCCCTCGCAGCGCGGCACCCGACCCGGGCCGATCAACGGCACGATCTGGGTGGACGGTGGCCTGTTCCTGGACCACCTCCCGAAGGACCTGCGCGACCTCCCGGGCTACAGCCTCGGGATGACCGCCACGGCGAAGGCACAACTCGCGCAGACCTACGACCGACGTCAGCCCTGGGCGTTCACACCCATGGGCGGGCCACACCCAGAGCGAGGCACGCAGCGCTTCCGAGGTCCGGCCTTGGCTGGACGAGTGCGCTGCGTCAATATCAGCCGCTCGATGCGCCTGAACCCCGCGAGCAAGCCGACTACCTCCTGCCGGAAGGGTGAGACCTGCGCCTGCGGGAGGACGCTCACCCTTGCCCGGGAGGAGATGGCCCAACTGCGGCAGCGGGACCTGTTTGGGACCACAGCCTGGCGGGCGTCCTACGGTCGGCGCGGTGGAGTCGAGTCGCTAAACGCCTCGCTCTCCGAGCACCACGGGCACCTGAGGCGCGGCTCCACCCGCGTGCTCGGCACGCACCGGACCGGCATCCTGCTCGGGTTCATCCTGGCCGCGACCAACGTGCGCATCCTCATGGCCTGCTATGGCTACGACATCGGGAACCCTCCGCCCGAGGGGACCGAGATCAAGTCGCAGCCGTCGACAAGCCAGGCGCTGCACCGCAGGCTTCCGTTCAAGCGCCGCCAGCGCCGGGCAAAGAGCCGACCACCCGGGTCGGGCCCGCCACGCTCCGGACCGCGACTGGGCAGTACCACCGCCTGGGAGCCGCTGAAGGACAACACCAAGACCGACTGACCGCCGAGGCCGATAGCCCCTGCCCCGCAGCCCGCGAGGCAGGGGCTTCGTCATGCCTATCCGCGCTGGCCGGTCGGTGGTCCGCGCTCGCCCGTCCCCCGAGAGAGCCCGTGACGGCACTACAACTCACGTGAGCACCAGACGGCGAAACCCCCGGTCAGAAACGATCTGACCAGGGGTTTCGTGAACTCAGGTGGCAGTTCATCGCGAACTACCCGTGGTGCGCCCACAGGGACTCGAACCCCGAACCCGCTGATTAAGAGTCAGCTGCTCTGCCAATTGAGCTATAGGCGCGCAACAGCGCAGAACTTTACCACCGGGTCAGCCGGGCGACGAAATCCGCGCAGGGCGCCCGAGGTGACCGTGGAATGTCTGCCGGGGCAGCACTTCGCCGGTCGGGGCGCGGGGGTGACCGTGGAAAGCCCGCCGGGGCCGGACTTTCCCGGTCAGCGCGGCGCCGGGGTGGTGTCGAGAACCAGGTCGGCGCGCTCGCGTGTGCCGTCGGCGCCGAAGACCTGCTGCTCCTGGTCCGCCCAGCGCTCCCAGTGCGGGCGGAACGTCTCGCGGTCGCGAGCGAGCCCCCGGCGCCGGCGCAGGCCCTCCTCCGCCTCGACCCACACCCGCACGTCGGCGTGCTCCGACGCCGGCCCGACGCTGGACCCGCAGCCCTCCACCACGAGCACCCCGCCGGGCTCCACCACGACCGGCACCGGCTCGGCGGCCCAGCGATCGGCATACCAGTCCCACCGCCGGTATGCCGCGCGCTCGCCCCGTGAGAGCGGCTCGAGCACCTGCTCGGCCAGCAGCGCGGGCGAGGCGGCCAGCCCGTCCCAGCCGGGGTAGAGGTCGTCCATCTGCACCAACGGGGCCCGCAGGTCGCGGGCCAGAGCCGTGGCCAGCGAGGTCTTCCCCGATCCGCTCAGACCGTCGATCGCGACCACCCGCACGTCTCCCCGCCGCGGCGAGGAGGCGTCCACGAGCTCGCGGACCCCTGCCACGTGACCCTCGTCGACGGGCACGCCGCGCAACGGCGGCTGGCGCAGCCCTGGCCCGCCTGCCGCGCGCCAGGCCACGTCCACGACCGAGGCGCACGGCAGGGTGTCCAGCTCGTCGAGCGGCACCCAGCGCACGTCGTCACTGCTGCCGTCACGCTCCACCCGCAGCTCGCCCGACACGACCTCGGCGCGGAAGACGACCTGCACGATCTGCAGCGCCTTCCCCGGCTGCCGGGCGCGGTCGTGCGGGGCGACGGCATACCCCTGGGAGGTCAGCAGCGGGCCGACCTCGACGTCGTAGCCGCTCTCCTCCCACACCTCCCGGACCACGGTCCGCTCCGGCGTCTCCCCGAGCTCGAGCCCGCCCCCCACGAGCGACCACGCCGCCCGGATCACGCGCCCGTCGTCGGTGCGTCCCCCCGACCAGTGCTCAGCAGGACCGCCCCATCGCGCTCCACCCAGGCGTAGCAGCCCACTCGCGTGTCCCAGTCCATCGCGTCAGCCTAAGCGCGCCGCCCCGCCCACCTCCCGCGACGGCTTGACCCATGCGTCAAGATGGACCCATGCGTGCCCTGATCAAGCCCAGCACCGGGCCGGGACTCGAGCTCACCGACGTGCCCGAGCCGCGCCCGGACCGGGCGAGGTCAAGATCCGGGTGCTGCGCGCCGGGCTGTGTGGCACCGACCTGCACCTCGAGGCGTGGGACGACTGGGCCGCCTCGATGCTTGAGCCGCCGCTCGTCGTGGGCCACGAGTTCTACGGCGAGATCGTCGAGCTCGGCAACGGGGTGCCGACCGACGAGCGCTACGGCCTGCAGGTCGGGCAGCGCTGCTCGGTCGAGGGCCACGTCGTCTGCGGCGTCTGCCGCAACTGCCGCGCCGGCCGGCGTCACATGTGCGTGCGCACCTCCAACCTCGGGGTCAACCGGGACGGCTGCTTCGCCGACTTCGTCGTCGTGCCGCACACCAACGTCTGGGTGCAGCCGGAGCTGATCGACCCCGACCTCGGGTCGGTCTTCGACCCGCTCGGCAACGCCGTGCATACCGCGCTGTCGTTCCCGCTGGAGGGCGAGGACGTGCTCATCACCGGCGCCGGACCGATCGGCGTCATGGCCGCGGCGATCGCCCGGCACGCCGGCGCGAGGTATGTCGTGGTCACCGATGTCTCCGAGGCGCGGCTCGAGCTGGCCCGCCGCGTCGGCGCCGACCTCGGCGTCGACGTCTCCGGCGACCGCATCGCCACGGCGCAGGAGCGGCTCGGGATGGACGAGGGCTTCGACGTGGTGATGGAGATGTCGGGCAACCCGCGCGCCATGGCCGAGCTCATCGACAACTGCACCCACGGCGCCAGGGTGGCGATGCTGGGCATACCCGCCGAGCCGTTCGCGATCGACTGGGGCAAGGTGATCTCGCACATGATCACCCTCAAGGGGATCTACGGCCGCGAGATGTACGAGACGTGGTACAAGATGACCGCCATGCTGCAGAGCTCGGAGCTGCTGCGCGATCGCGTGCGTTCGGTCATCACCGACCGCTTTTCCGCCGAGCGGTGGCAGGACGCCTTCGCCGCCGCCCGCGCGGGGCAGGGCGGCAAGATCATCATGGACTGGAGCTAGGAGCGATCAGATGTATGCCGATGTCAAGGACCAGCTGAGCGAGGAGCTCGCGCAGATCGAGGCCGACGGGCTCACCAAGGCCGAGCGGCAGATCACCACGCCGCAGTCGGCGCACATCGCGACGACGGCCGGCGAGGCGCTGAACTTCTGCGCCAACAACTACCTCGGGCTCGCCGACCACCCGGACGTCGTGGGCGCCGCGCGGCAGGCGCTGGACGACTGGGGCTTCGGGATGGCCTCGGTCCGCTTCATCTGCGGCACCCAGACCCAGCACCGCGACCTGGAGCGGGCGATCGCCGACTTCGTGGGCGCGCAGGACTCGATCCTCTTCCCGTCCTGCTTCGATGCCAACGGCGGCATCTTCGAGGTGATCTGCGGCAAGGACGACGCGATCATCTCCGACCAGCTCAACCACGCCTCGATCATCGACGGGGTGCGGCTGTCCAAGGCGCAGCGCTTCCGCTACGCCAACCGCGACACGGACGACCTGCGCACCCAGCTGCAGGCCGCGCGGGACGGCGGGGCGCGGCGGGTGCTCGTCGTCACCGACGGCGCCTTCTCGATGGACGGCTACCTCGCGCCGCTGGAGCAGATCTGCGACCTGGCCGAGGAGTTCGGCGCGATGGTCATGGTCGACGACAGCCACGCCACCGGCTTCGTCGGCGAAGGGGGCCGCGGGTCGCACGAGGCGTGCGGCGTCATGGACCGGGTCGACATCGTCACCGGCACCCTGGGCAAGGCCCTCGGTGGCGGCAGCGGCGGCTTCGTCGCGGCGCACCAGGAGATCGTCGACCTGCTCAAGCAGCGGGCCCGGCCCTACCTCTTCTCCAACGCGGTCGCCCCCTCGGTCGTCGCCGGCTCGCTCAAGGCCCTGGAGATCGCCCGCGACAGCGACGAGCCGCGCGCGCAGCTGCGGCGCAACGCCGAGCTCTTCCGGTCGCTCATGGGCGAGGCCGGCTTCGAGCTGCTGCCTGGCGAGCACGCGATCGTGCCGGTGATGTTCCCCGGCGAGGACGGGGCCCGCACGGCCAGCGAGGTCGCCGACGCCATGCTCGAGCGCGGTGTCTACGTCATCGCCTTCTCCTACCCCGTCGTCCCCAAGGGGCAGGCCCGGATCCGGGTGCAGCTGTCGGCCTCGCACTCCGAGGAGGACGTGCGCGCCTGCGTCGACGCCTTCGTCGACGCGCGCGACGCCGTGGGTTGACGTGGCCCCGCAGCGCGACGAACGAGAGGCCCTTCGCACGCTGGCGCGAGGCGTGTCGCACCGGGCGTCCCGCGGCGAGCTGGCGTTCATGTTCGTCGTGCTCGGCGGCCTGATGTTCGTCTTCCGTGCCGTGTGGGCCGACGATCCCGTGGCCGAGGCGGCGATCTTCTCGACGATCTACGCGACCGTCTTCGTGGTGATGTGGGCCTGGGCCGAGCGCCGCCGACGGGCCACCCGCTCCTCGGCGCTCGACGCCACCGAGGTGGAGCCGGGTGTCGTCACGGCCACGGAGCGCGGCACGGTGACGGTGCGGGGCGAGCGGCACGAGGTGACGTGGCGGCCCGACTCGACCTTGGGCCTCCGGGCCGGTCAGCAGGTCTGGGCCGCGCCGCGGATCGCGCCGGGCGAGTGGATCGTCCTGGTCCGGGCCGCCCGGTCCTTCGGTCTGACGCAGGACGTCGTCGGCAGCCGGTCTGACGCGGTCGAGGCCGCGGCGCGACCGGACGGTCATGCCGGCGCGCCAGGACGACGCAGGAGGTGAGTGTGAGCAGGCGAGACAGCGCGGACCCCATGTCAGAGGCGCAGGCCAGGCGGATCCTGCGGGCCGAGGCGCGACGCACGCGGCTTCTCCTCGCCCTCTCGGTCCTGTTCGTCCTCGGCCTCTATCTCGGCTTCGAGGTCTGGCTGCTCGGCCGGCCCCTGGGTGAGTCCCTCAGGTTCGGCATCGTGCTCCTCGCCGGGATCGGGTTGGTGCAGTACCTCTTCCTCGGGCCGGTCTGGGTCCGGCGGCCGGGAGGTCCGCTGGTGGAGGCTCGGGTCGAGCGGGTCGGGACTGCGGAGTCTCGTGGCGAGGTCGTCGTGCTGGCGCGGGGCGACGTCAGCGTGCGTGTGGTGATGCCACGCGGCACCTCCGGGTTCCGCCGCGGCGACACGGTGCTGGTCTGCCCCCGCCTGGACTACGGCAACTCCATGGGTCTGGTCGTCCCGGAGCACGTCAGCAGCACGCGTCCCGTCCTGACGGTGCGGGGCAGCGCCGCCTGAGCAGGCACGCCGGCATACCCCGCCAGCGCACGACCTGGCGGCCGCCGCACACCCCGGTATGCCCTGTCCGGGCGTCAGCGACGGGACCTGGGCAACGTTCTGCACCACAAGCACCCTTCTCGACGCTGCCTACGGTGCAGAGCCTTGCCCAGGTCCGTGAGCTGGTTGACATATACCCCCTAGGGGTATATGTTCGGGCCATGGAGCACGCCCGGCACACGCAACAGCAGCACGACAGCGGCGGCCACGGCGGCCACGACGGCCACGACGGCCACGACGGCCACGAGCAGCATGCGGGCCAGGGCCAGGGCCACGACAGGCACGAGCACCCTGCGAGCGAGGGTCACGGCGACCACGCGGGCCACGGGGGGCACGGCGATCACGTGGCGCAGTTCCGCCGCCTCTTCTGGATCATGCTCGTCCTGGCCGTCCCCACGGTGCTCGCGAGCGGGGCCTTCGCGCACCTGCTCGGCTACCACCTGCCCGACGCCGCTTGGGTGAGCTGGGTCTCGCCGCTGCTCGGCACGGTGATGTATGCCTGGGGCGGGCGGCCCTTCCTCACCGGGGGGATCGCGGAGCTCCGCTCGCGGCAGCCGGGGATGATGCTGCTCATCGGCATGGCGATCACCGTCGCCTTCCTCGCGTCGTGGGGGGCCACGCTCGGCCTGCTCGACGGCAGCCTCGACTTCTGGTGGGAGCTGGCGCTCCTCGTCGTCATCATGCTGCTCGGCCACTGGATCGAGATGCGCTCGCTGGCCGCCACGAGCTCGGCCCTGGACAGCCTCGCCGCCCTGCTGCCGGACGAGGCGGAGAAGGTCGAGGGCGACACCACCGTCACCGTCTCCCCCGCCGACCTCGAGGTCGGCGATGTCGTCGTCGTGCGCCCCGGAGCCGCCGTGCCCGTGGACGGTCGCGTCGTCGACGGCTCGGCCAGCATGGATGAGTCGATGGTCACGGGTGAGTCCACCCCGGTGCGCCGCGAGCAGGGCGACGACGTGGTCGCCGGGACGGTCGCGACCGACTCCGGCCTCCGCGTCGAGGTCACCGCGACCGGTGACGAGACGACCCTCGCCGGCATCCAGCGCCTGGTGAGCGATGCGCAGTCCTCCTCGACCCGCACCCAGCGGCTCGCCGACCGCGCCGCGGGCTGGTTGTTCTGGTTCGCCCTGGTCGCCGCGGTCGTCACGGCGATCGTGTGGTCGACGCTCGGTATGCCCGACTCCGCCGTCGTGCGGGCGGTCACCGTCCTGGTCATCGCCTGCCCGCACGCGCTGGGTCTGGCCATCCCGCTGGTGGTCTCGATCGCGACCGAGCGGGCGGCGCGCGGAGGGGTGCTCGTCACCGACCGGCTGGCGCTGGAGGCGATGCGCGGGGTCGACACAGTGCTCTTCGACAAGACCGGCACACTCACCGAGGGCGAGCCCCGGGTCACCGCCGTGGAGCCCGCAGGCGAGGCCGGCGAGGACGACCTGCTCCGGCTCGCCGCCGCGGCGGAGGCCGACAGCGAGCACCCGCTCGCCCGCGCGATCGTCCGCGCCGCGCAGGACCGCGACCTCGACCTGCCGCGCGCGGCCGACTTCTCCTCCTCACCCGCGGTGGGGGTGCGCGCCACCGTGGACGGGACGACGGTGCAGGTCGGTGGCCCCTACCTCCTCGAGCAGGAGGGACTCGACGAGCTGCCGGTGGCCGACGCCTGGCGGGAGGAGGGCGCGATCATCCTGCACGTCGTCGTCGACGGCGAGGTCGCCGGCGCGCTCCGGCTCGCCGACGGCGTCCGCGAGGAGTCCCGCGAGGCGGTCGACGCGCTGCACGCGCAGGGCGTCGAGGTCGTCATGATCACCGGTGACGCCCGAGCGGTGGCCGAGTCGGTCGCCGGCGAGCTGGGCATCGACCGGGTCTTCGCCGGGGTCCGCCCCGAGGACAAGTCGGACAAGGTCGCCGAGCTGCAGGCCGAGGGCCGCACGGTGGCCATGGTCGGCGACGGCGTCAACGACGCCCCGGCCCTGGCCCAGGCCGACGTCGGTCTCGCGATCGGCGCCGGCACGGACGTGGCCATCGGCAGTGCCGGGGTCGTCCTCGCCGGCTCCGACCCGCGGTCGGTGCTGTCGGTGATGGAGCTCTCCCGCGCGAGCTACCGGAAGATGACGCAGAACCTCTGGTGGGCCGCCGGCTACAACCTGGTCTCGGTCCCGCTCGCGGCCGGGATCCTCGCCCCCGTGGGCTTCGTGCTCCCCATGAGCGTGGGCGCCATTCTCATGTCGGCCTCGACGGTCGTCGTGGCGCTCAACGCCCAGCTGCTGCGGGGGCTCGACCTCTCCCCCGAGGCGAGCGCCGGCCGGGTGCGCGAGCGGGCCTGATCACGCAGCCGCGGCGCGGCCCCGCATACCGCTCAGCTGCGGTTGAAGACCCGACGCAGGCTGCCGAGGGTGACCGCCAGGACGGCGACGCCCCCGAGCACGGTCGCGAGCCGGTCGAAGCGCGGGTTGCCCTCGGCGTCCATGGTCGCGTCGTTGACCTTGCCCTTGAGCGACGCGACCGCGTTGGCCTTGATGGTGTCCGGGCTCACCCGGTAGGTCAGCTCGTCGACGGTGCGCGCGAGCCGGCTGCGGGTCGCCGAGATGTCGGCCTCGATCTCCTTGACGGAGCGGGCAGGCTGCTTGTTGGCCATGTGGTGAAGTCCTCGGGTCGACGTGGTCGTGCTGTCTGCTGAGACGATAACTTAGGCCTGCCCCGTTGGTGACGTCGAAAGGACCCCCGTGCCCCGCCTCGAGCCTGGCCAGCCCGCCCCCGCCTGGACCCTGCCCACCGCCGACGGCGGCGAGCTGAGCCTCGCCGACCTCGCCGGCCGCAAGGTCGTCCTCTACGTCTACCCCGCCGCGATGACGCCGGGCTGCACGACGCAAGCCTGCGACTTCCGCGACAACGAGGCGGTCTTCACCCGCGAGGGGTATGCGGTCGTCGGCGTCTCCCCCGACCCGGTGGGCAAGCTCGCGACCTTCGCCGAGCAGGAGTCGCTCGGCTTCCCGCTCGTGTCCGACGAGAGCAAGGAGATGCTCACCGCCTACGGGGCCTACGGCGAGAAGCGGAACTACGGCAAGACCGTCGTCGGCGTCATCCGCTCGACCTTCGTCCTCGACGAGGAGGGTGTCGTCGAGGTCGCGAAATACAACGTGCGCGCCAAGGGCCACGTCGCCTCCCTGGCCAAGCAGCTCGGCGTCGAGCTGCCGGGAGCCGGCTGAGGGTATACCTGTGCGCCTGGTGGTGCGCTCGCTGGTGACGCAGGCGTCACCATGGCGACGCCCAGGTCACAGGGAGCCGCACCAGCGTGCGGTGCGCTCGGCGGGACTCGAACCCGCACACCCACAAGGCACAGGAACCTAAATCCTGCGTGTCTACCAGTTCCACCACGAGCGCGTGAGGGACCAGCCTAGCCAGCCGCGTCGGTCACCACGTGCAGCCCGGTGCTCGGTATGCCCGGGGTCAGGACCCGCCAGCCGAGTCCCCACGAGCGGGCCTCGGCGAGCACGTGGTGAGGAGGTCGGCGGTCGTGAGGCAGAGGACCGTCGGGCCGGCCCCCGAGACGACGGCTGCGTGCCCGAGGGCCCGCAGGGTGTCGACCGCCCCCATCGTGACGGGGTATGCCTGGCGCCGCTGCTCCTGGTGCAGCCAGTCGCTCGTGGCGTCGAGCAGCAGGGTGGGGTCGCTGGTCAGCGCGTGCACGAGCAGCGCGGCCCGGCCCGCCTGCCGCACCGCGTCGGTCCGGGGCACCGTGGGCGTCAGCACCGCGCGGGCGGTGGCCGTGTCGAGGCGCTGCCCCTCCGGCAGCAGCACGACCGGCACGACGTCGCGGTGCAGCGGGGGCCGCGCGGTGCGCACCACCTGCGCGCTGGGCATCCACGACACGGTGAGCCCGCCGTGGACGGAGGCGGAGGAGTTGTCGGGGTGCCCCTCGGCGACTCCGGCGTGCGTGTTGACGAGGCCCAGGTCGGCCTCGGTCAGGTCGCCGCCGCGCACCAGCGCGAAGCCGAGCCCCAAGCCGCCCACGATCGCCGTCGCCGAGCTGCCCATGCCGGCGGCCATCGGGATGGTGTTGGCGCAGGTCAGCCGCAGCCCAAAGCCGTCGAGCCAGCCGACCCCGCACGCCTGCAGCGCCTCCCGCAGCCGGGTCGCGACGAGGTGCCGCTCGTCCGCGGGCAGGTCGCCCGCCCCCTCGCCCGCGAGCACGAGCTCCAGGGCGCCGGGCTCGGGGAGGACCTCGACGGCATACTCGTCCCAGATCCCGAGGGCCAGCCCGACGCTGTCGAAGCCCGGGCCGAGGTTGGCGCTGCTGGCAGGCACCCGCACCCGGGCGGTCGCGCCGGGGGTGAGCGGCGCCATCACTCCAGCCCGAGGCGTCGGCGACGCTGACGACGTCGACCGAGACCCGCACCGGGTCGACGTCGCTGCCGTCGGCTCCCTTGAGCGCCCACTGCGGGTCCTTGAGCCCGTGCCCGGTGACCGTGCACACGATCGTGGCGCCGGCCGGGACCTGCCCCGCGGCGTGCCGCTTCAGCAGCCCGGCGACCGAGGCTGCCGACGCGGGCTCGACGAAGATCCCTTCGCGCGAGGACAGCAGCCGGTGCGCGGCGAGGATCTCCTCGTCGGTGACGGCGTCGACGAGCCCTCCCGACTCGTCGCGGGCCGCCTCGGCCTGCTCCCAGGAGGCCGGGTTGCCGATGCGGATGGCGGTGGCGATGGTCTCCGGGTCGTCGACCGGGTGACCCATGACGATCGGTGCGGCCCCGGCGGCCTGGAATCCCCACATGCGCGGTCGGCGCGAGGCGGGAGCGGTGCCGCCGGCGCCGGGAGCCTGCGGGTCGGCATACTCGCCGTAGCCCTTCCAGTAGGCCGTGATGTTGCCGGCGTTGCCCACCGGGAGGCAGTGGATGTCCGGGGCGTCGCCGAGGGCGTCGACGACCTCGAAGGCGGCGGTCTTCTGCCCCTCGATGCGGGCCGGGTTGACCGAGTTGACCAGCTCGACCGGGTAGGCCTCGGCCAGCTTGCGCGCGAGCGTGAGGCAGTCGTCGAAGTTGCCCTGCACCTGGATGAGCGTCGCGCCCCCGGCGATGGCCTGGCTCAGCTTGCCCATCGCGATCTTGCCGTCGGGCACGAGCACGCCGCACTCCATCCCGGCCTTCGTGGCGTAGGCCGCGGCGCTCGCGCTGGTGTTGCCGGTCGAGGCGCAGATGACGGCCTTGGCGCCCTGCCGCGCGGCGTCGCTGATGGCCGCGGTCATGCCCCGGTCCTTGAACGAGCCGGTGGGGTTGAGGCCCTCGTACTTCACGTGCACGTGCGCCCCGACGAGCTCACTGAGGTGCTCGGCCGGGATGAGCGGCGTCCCGCCCTCGCGCAGGGTCACGACCTGCTCGGTGATCGAGGCGGGCAGGCGGTCGGCATACTCGGCGATCACGCCGCGCCACTGGTGGGCCATCGTGGGGTGTCTTTCGTCGCAGGTGACCACGGGTCAAGGGACAAGGGTATGGGGTCGCGCGCCCCGTCCTGCACCTCACCCGGGAAGCGACCACGCCCCACTGCGGGAGTGACCACGGCCTGGCACGACCGTCATCGCCGACGTTGCTGATGACGGTCGTGCTATCCCGACCACGGTCCGGAGTCGGGGCCGAGCAGGGCCTCCAGGTCTCGGGCCAGCGTCCGGAAGGCCTCGCCGCGGTGGGAGATCGCGTGCTTCTCCGCAGCCGTGTGCTCGGCGAGGGTGCGGCCGTCCGGGCGGACGAGCAGCGGGTCGTAGCCGAAGCCGTTGCTCCCGCGCGGCTCCCGGCCGAGCACGCCGCGGCACCGGCCCTCACGGACCCACTCGGTCCCCGGCACCTGAGGGCTGACGCCCCCGGCGGCGACGACCGCCTCGGGGGTGCGGCGATCGGGCAGCACGAGCGCCGCCGCACAGACGAACTCCGCCCCGCGGTGCTCGTCGGGCACGTCGGCGAGCTGGGCCAGGAGCAGATCGTTGTTGGCCTCGTCCTTGCTGCGGCCGGTGGCCTCGCCGAGCGGGCCGGACCAGCGGGCGGAGAAGATCCCCGGCGCACCGTGCAGCACGTCGACGGCCAGCCCGGAGTCGTCGGCGAGCGCGGGAACGCGCGTGGCGGCTGCGGCATACCGGGCCTTGAGCAGGGCGTTCTGCGCGAACGTGACGCCGGACTCGACGACGTCCTCGAGCCCGGGGAAGGCGTCCAGCCCGACGAGCTCGAGCCCGGCCCGGTCGAGCACGCCCGCGAGGATGTCGCGCAGCTCGCCCACCTTGCCCGGGTTGCGGGTGGCGAGGACGACCTGGCCAGGACGGTCCGCGCCCGAGGTGGGGTCGCTCACCACGTGGGCGGGCCCTGGTCCACGTCGGCGCCGGCCTCGTGGCTGTCCGACCCGGCCATGTCGTCGGCCCCGAAGGCGGCGGCCTGGCGGGCGGTCAGCTCGGCGCAGCCTCGGCGGCCAGGTCCAGCAGCGCGTCGAGCAGCTCGCGGTCGAAGGGCGTGCCCTCGGCGGTGCCCTGCACCTCGATGAAGCGACCGTCGCCGGTCATGACGACGTTCATGTCGGTCTCGGCGGTCGAGTCCTCCGGGTAGTCCAGGTCGAGCACCGGCTCACCCTCGACGACGCCGACGCTCACGGCCGCGACCGAGCCGGTGATGGGCTCGGCCTTCTTGGCGATGAGCCCCTTGGCGCGGGCCGTCTCGACGGCGTCGACCAGCGCGACGTAGGCGCCGGTGATCGCCGCCGTACGGGTGCCGCCGTCGGCCTGCAGCACGTCGCAGTCGAGCTGGATCGTGTTCTCCCCCAGGCGTCCAGGTCGACGACAGCGCGCAGCGAGCGGCCGATGAGCCGGCTGATCTCGTGCGTCCGGCCCCCGAGCCGACCCTTGACCGACTCACGGTCCGACCGGGTGTGCGTGGAGCGCGGGAGCATGGCGTACTCCGCCGTCGTCCAGCCCTTGCCGCTGCCCTTGCGCCAGCGCGGGACGCCCCCGGTGAACGACGCGGCGCACAGCACCCGGGTCTTGCCGAACTCCACGAGGACGCTGCCCTCGGCGTGGTCGAGCCAGTTGCGGGTGATCCGGATCTCGCGGAGCTGGTCGGCGCTACGGCCGTCGTGGCGTGAGGTCATGGCAGCCAGGGTAGGCGCTCGACCCCGTTCCCCCCGAGCGAGCGCCGCCAACGGTTGCCCTCAACCTCACCGAGCGCCGCGAATGGTTGCGTCAGCCGTTCCGCTCGTCCCGCCACGCGAGCCAGGCGTCGAGCTGGTCGAGCGGGTGGTCCGGGCCGCCCGTGGTGACCGTGACGAGCCGTGCGCCCTCGGCATACAGGTCCTGCGCCGCCTGCCCCGGCCCGGGACCGTCGAGCGCGCCGCCGGCGACCGACACCTCGATCGCGCCGATGTCGTAGCCGTACTCCGCGTAGTCCCGTTCGAACCACCCCGACCCGATCCCGAGGATCAGCCGCCCTCCGCTGACGTGGTCGACGGTCCGCGCCATGTCGCCATGCGGCCCAGCGTGGCACGGCATACCGTCGGGAGCATGGCAGGCGAGAAGAAGACGCAGGACGACCCAGGCCCGAGCGTCAAGGACCCCGAGGTCTACGAGGCGGTGCGCGAGGACGGCGCGAGCAAGGAGAAGGCGGCGCGGATCGCCAACGCCGCGGCGAACTCCTCCCGCTCCGAGGTCGGCGAGCGCGGCGGTGAGGCCTCCGACTACGAGGACCGCACCGTCGAGGAGCTGCGCGAGCGGGCCGCCGAGCTCGACATCGAGGGCCGCTCCTCCATGACCAAGGACGAGCTCATCGAGGCCCTGCGCGAGCACTGAGCCGACGCGCACAAGAGCAGGCCGGCCGACCGGCGGGCACCGTCACCGCCGGGCGCGGTCCCCGAGGTCGACGGTGAACCACGGCAGCAGCGCCTGGGTCAGCGGGCCGATGGCCACGGCATACACCACCGTGCCGAGGCCGACCACGCCGCCGAGCAGCCAGCCGAGCGCGATGACCGTCACCTCGATGCCCGTGCGCACCAGCCGCAGCGACCACCCCGTGCGGCGCGCCAGCCCCGTCATCAGGCCGTCGCGCGGGCCCGGGCCGAGCTGGGCGCCGATGTACATCGCGCTGGCGACCCCGTTGAGCAGCACCCCCGCGGTCATGAGCGCGCTGCGCTCGACCCAGCCCTCGCCCGGCGCGACGAGCCACAGTGTCGCGTCCGCCGCGAGGCCCACGAGGAGGGCGTTGGCGATGGTGCCGAGCCCTGGCGACTGGCGCAGCGGCACCCACAGGAGCAGCACGAGCACCGACACCACGATGATGATGACGCCGAGGCTGAGCGGCACGTGCCGGGCGACGCCTGGTGCAGCACGTCCCACGGCATGTTGCCGAGCACGCCGTGCACCATGAGAGCGATCGAGGCGCCGTAGAGGGCGAGCCCGACGAGCAGCTGCGGGATGCGGCGACCGAGCCGCCCGGCGCGCAGCTGCTCGACCGGACCGAGCGCGGCGAGCTGGCGGCGCGGGTCGGCCGCGCGGCGCCGCGCGCTCGTGACGGCCCGGGAGTTCTCCACGTGGGTGAGGATGCTCATACCTCCAGGGTGGGCGCAACTGGCTATGCGATCCATAGCCACTTACGAGCCGGTGGACACGAAGTGGCTATGGACGAGAGGGCCACCTGTCGAACACAGTGGGGGTATGCCCCGCGTCCTCACCGCCCGCGCCGTCGCCGACCTCGTGGCGCCGGCGCTGGCCGCCGAGTCGTCCGGGCCGGCCTACGGCCGCCTCACCGAGGCGCTGCGGCACCTCATCGCCGACGGCCGGCTGCCCGAGGGCAGCCGGCTCCCCTCCGAGCGGGACCTGCCCGGTCCACTGGGCCTCAGCCGGACCACGGTCACCCGTGCCTACACCGAGCTGCGCGCCCAGGGCTACCTGCACACCCGCCGGGGATCGGGCAGCGTGGTCCAGGTGCCGGACGTGCCGGGCGGGCGCATCGACCACCTGCTGACGCCCTCGGCGCTCAGCGACGGCGCGATCGACCTGACCTGCACCGCGGCCGGTGCGCCGGGTGGCACCTCGGAGGCCTACGGGCAGGCGCTGGAGGAGCTCGGGGCCTACCTGCCCGGCACCGGCTACTACCCCGGCGGCCTCCCCGTCCTGCGCGAGGTCGTCGCGGAGCGGTTCACGGCACGTGGCCTGGCGACGACACCGGACCAGGTCATCGTCGCGCCGGGGGCCCTGGCCGGAGTGGCGATCGCGGCTCGGGCGCTGCTGGCGCCACGGGGCCGCGTGCTCGTCGAGACGCCTACCTACCCCAACGCCATCGCCACCCTGGAGGGCGCCGGTGCGCGCACCGTGGCGCACCCGATCGAGCACGCCCACGACGACTGGGACGTCGCAGGGCTGGGCCGGACGCTGCGTCAGAGCGGGGCGCGCGTCGCCTACCTCATCCCCGACTTCCACAACCCCACCGGCGCTCTCATGCCGGCTGGGCAGCGGGCCGAGATCGGCCGGATGCTGCGGGCCGCGGGCGTCGTGCCGATCATCGACGAGTCGATCGTCGACCTGCCGCTCGACGGGCAGGTCGTCCCTGAGCCGCTGGGCCGTCACGTCCCGGACGCGATCACCGTCGGCAGCGTGAGCAAGTCGCTGTGGGGCGGGCTACGGGTCGGCTGGCTGCGGGTGCCTCGGGGCCGCGCCGCAGACATGGCGGCGAGCCGGCTCAAGCTGGACCTGGGGGTGCCGGTTCTGGAACAGCTCGTCGCCGCACGGATGCTGCAGGCGGCGCCCGAGATCCTTCCGCAGCAGCAGGCCCGGCTCCGGGCGGGCCGCGACGTCCTGCTGGCCGGGCTGCGCGAGCACCTGCCCGACTGGCGGGTGCGGGTGCGAGCGGCGGCATGGCGCTGTGGTGCGCCCTGCCGCGCCCGGGATCGACCGCGCTGGCGACCGCGGCGCGGGCCTATGATGTCGCGCTCGCCGCCGGCCCCAACTTCGCCGCGGGCGGCGGGCTCGACGGCTGGGTCCGACTGCCCTACGTGCTCGGCCACGACCAGCTCGAGCAGGTCGCACCGCGGCTCGCGCAAGCCTGGGCCGACGTGCTGGCAGGCCGGGTCAGCGCTGGCCGGGAAGACCGGCGCGGACTTCAGCCGGTCGAGCCCCGCATCATCGCCTGACCAGCCCCCCACCGAGCGCCACCAGTGGTTGCCCCAGCCCCCACCGAGCGCCGCCAGTGGTTGCCCCAGCCCCCACCGAGCGCCGCCAGTGGTCGTCTCGTGCCAGACCGGGCTCACGAGATAGACTGGTCGTGCTTGACAAGGGTTCTGCGCGCCGGGTGGCTGGGACGGCGCGTGCGTCCGTCCACGACGGACCGATGCGAGAGGCATACCCGTGTCACCCGTCCAGTCCTACCGTCAGCTCTTCGCGCTCACCGGCCCGATGTATGTCGTGATCGCCTTCCTCGGCCGGCTCCCCCTGGCCATGTCGCAGATCGCCGCCCTGCTCGCCGTATCCGGCGCGACCGGATCGTATGCCGCGGGCGGCGCGACCGCGGGCGCCCTCGCGGTCGCGAACGCCCTCGGCTCCCCGGTCGCCGGGGCCCTCACCGACCGGGTGGGTCAACGCCCGGTCCTGCTGGTGCAGAGCGTGCTCGGGGCCGTCGGCCTCCTGGCTCTCGCCGTCCTCACCCTCCGGACCGAGGCCGGTGATCCCTGGTGGCCGCTGCCTCTCGCGGCCGCCCTCGGCGGAGCCTTCGTCCCGCAGGTCGGCACGATGGCCCGCGTGCGCTGGCGGCCGATCAGTGCGGCCGGCCTGCGAATCGGCCCGACCAGCGCGGCGGCAGCAGACCATGCACCTCCCCGGACCGCCGCCGACGCCCGTGTCATGGACGCCGCCTTCTCCTACGAGGGAGCAGCCGACGAGGCGTCCTTCGTGCTCGGCCCCGCGCTCGTCGGCCTCATCGTCGCGGCCGCCGCCCCGGTGACCTCGCTCGTCGTGGCGGCGGCTCTGCTCGGTGTCTTCGGCACGTGGTTCGCGCTGCACCCGACGGTCGCCCTCGTCGGTCGCGACACCAGCGGCGGTGCGGGCCGAGGCCGCCTGGTCACCCCCGCCCTCCTCGTGCTGGCCGGCATCCAGCTCAGCATCGGCATGGTCTTCGGCTCGATCCAGACGGGGACCTCGGTGCTCGCCACCCAGGCCGGCGCCCCCGGGCTCACCGGTCTGCTGCACGCGCTGCTCGGCGTCGGCAGCGTCCTGGCTGGGCTGGCGGTCGTCGCGCTCCCCGAGCGCGTCGGGCACCTGACCCGGCTGCGCGTCTTCAGCCTCGCGCTGGTGGTCCTGGCCCTGCCGCTGCTGCTGGTCGACTCCGTGGGGTCGCTGTCGCTGGCACTCCTGGGTCTCGGCATCGCGATCGCGCCCTCCATGATCACGACGTTCACGCTGGCCGAGCGGACCACGCCGGTCCGGCGGCTCGGCGCGGCCATGACCGCCCTCGCCGCGTCGACCGGCGCCGGGTATGCACTCGGCGCGGCTCTCGCCGGTCGCTTCGCGGACCTCGGCGGACATCTGCCCGCGTTCGCTGTCACCGTCGCGGCCACGGCGCTCGCGGCAGGGCTGGCCTGGGCGGGTGCAGGTGTCGTGCGCAGTCAGGCGCAGACTCCTGCGCCGGCACCCAGGACGGAACTGGCGCCCACGGCGCAGTAGGCATACCGCGAGCAACCATCCGCGGCGCCCGGTCGGGGGTCAGGCGACGGTGAAGTCGACCGTGTGCCAGCCGCTCGCGCCGTTCGGCGCCGGGGCGGCGCTCTCCTCGGTCTGCGTCTGTCCGTCGGCGTCGGTCGCGCGCACCCGCACCTGGTGGTCGCCGGAGGTCGCCTCGGGCCAGGCATACGTCCACAGCCGCCAGCGTCCACGGTCGGCTCCTCCAGCAGGGTGGCCTCCTGCCAGTCGCCGTCGTCGACCTGCACCTCGACCCGCTCGATGCCGCGGTGCTGGGCCCAGGCGACCCCGGCGAGGACGACGGCGCCGTCGGCGTCCGGCTCGAGCCGACCCCCCGAGCGCGGCACGTCGATCCGGGAGGCCGTCTTGATCGGGCCCCGGGCCGACCAACCGCGCGGCGTCCAGTACCCCTCGTCCGCGTCGAAGCGGGTCACCTTGAGCTCGGTCACCCACTTGGTCGCCGAGACGTAGCCGTAGAGCCCCGGCACCACCAGCCGCACCGGGTAGCCGTGCTCGGCCGGCAGCGGCTCGCCGTTCATCGCCACCGCGAGCAGCGCGTCGCGGTCGTCGGTCAGCGCCTCGATCGGGGTGCCGGCGGTCCAGCCGTCGGTGCTGCGCGAGAGCACCATGTCGGCCTCCGGCTGCACCCCCGCACGGGCGAGCAGCTCGCGCACCGGCCAGCCGAGCCACCGCGCGTTGCCGACGAGGTCGCCGCCGACCTGGTTCGACACGCAGGTGAGGGTCACGAGTGCTTCGACGTGCTCCTCAGCGAGCAGGTCGGCATACGTGATCTCGACCTCCTGGTCGACCAGACCGGTGACGCGCAGCGTCCACCCGGCCGCGTCGACGCGGGGCACGCGCAGCGCGGTGTCGATGCGATAGAAGTCCTCGTTGTCGACGAGGTATGGCGTGTGCCCGGTGATGTCGCTGGTCGCGCCCCCGGGCACGCTCACCGTCCGGGTCGGCGTGGGCAGACCGAGCGCCTCGGCGGTGCGCTGCACCGCGCGGCCACCCGTGGACAGCACCTGACCCGCGACGACGCCCAGCACACCGAGGCCGGTGAGGCCACCACCGAGGAGCAGGACGCTGCGCCGGGTGGATCCGCTCGCTGGCGCCGCGGACGGGTGGTGCGACGAGCTCGGGCCGCCGTCCCGCACGCCGGCCACCCGGTCGAGCAGCCACAGCAGCACCCGTCCGCCGACCACCACGCCGAGGGCGGTGGGCACGAGGTCGAGCAGACCCGTGGCCGGACGGCTGTAGACGGCCGCCAGCCCCACCAGGCCCACCACCGCGAAGGCGCCGATCCCTGGCCCCCGGCGACGCAGCGCGAGGACGCCGATGAGCGCGCACACGACGGTGAGGGTGATCGCCATGCCGACGCCCAGCGCCAGCTTGTCCGCGGTGCCGAAAGTCTCGATGGCCCAGTCCTTGAGCCACGGCGGTGTGCGGTCGACGAAGGCGCCACCGACGGCCAGCAGGGGCGAGGAGGTCCCGGCCGAGCCCAGCCAGCCGGTCCACACCGCGGCCAGGACCTCGGCCAGACCCAGGGTCAGGGCCCCGGCAGCGATCCCGGCGAGGGCCGCGAGCAGGCCGCGGCCCTGGGGTCGCTGGGTCGAGGTCGGCTCGGGACGGGTCAGCACGGACATACCTCCATGATGCGCGCCCCGAGGCCCGTCCGCGCACCGGAGCCGTGGATCGTCATCGTTTCGTCAGACGTGGCCCGGGGCGACGGGACGCCACCTGGGCAAGGCTCTGCACCGCAGGCAGCACTCTCGAGAGGGGTATGCGGTGCGGAACCTTGCCCTGGTCGGCCCAGGGGAAGATCTCTGGACGCGGCGCGGGCCCCACCTCCGGACGCGGCGCGGGCGCCGACCCCGTGGAGGGGACGACGCCCGCGGCGCGCCGAACAGCCAGACCAGCAGCGAGGCGATCTGCCCCAGCGCCGCCCCCAGCGTGACCGTCGGAGGACTGGCGCTGCAGGAACTTGGCCCTGCCCACCAGCTTGGTGGAGCCCGCCTTCACCAGACGCGCCTCGATCCACGTGACGATGAGGATGATGAGGGCGATCCCGGCCTTCTCGGCCAGCCCCACCCAGTCGCAGTCCCGCCAGGTATCCATCTCTCCTTGGGTCGAAGTCTGCCCGGTCACGGCCCGCCAGATGGCATGGACCTCGCCGCAGGGGAAAAAACCTGACACCAACCTGAGAGCCGAAACCCCCCGAAACATCACTATCTGCCGTGACTGGTGTGGCACTTGGGGCTTTTGAGGTCACTCAGAACTCCCACATCCCTCCTTCCTCAGCCAACGTCGTCGAGCCAGCCCACGCTTCTCCCGCCTGCCGCCGCGCCTCCTTCCGGTCGGCCCAGGGCGGCAGGTGGGTGAGGACGAGCCGGCCCACGCCTCCTGCCCCGGCGACCGCCTGCCCGGCCCGCTCCGGCGTGAGGTGTATGCCCCGCGTCGCCTCCGCGGACTCGAAGCCCGCCTCGACCAGGGCGAGGTCGGCGCCCTGCAGCAGCGGCACCAGAGCCTCGCAGCTGTCGGTGTCACCGGTGTAGGCCAGCACCCGCCCACCCGCCTCGACCCGGAAGCCGAAGGCCGCGACAGGGTGGCGCACGGCATACGGGGTGATGGTGAAGGGTCCGACGCGCACCGCGACCCGGTCGGTGAGCTCACCCCAGGCGATGCCCCGCAGCGGCTCCGCGGCGCGCACCCCGTGCGCCCGGGCCATCCGCTCCGCCACGCCCGGCGGACCCCACACCGGCAAGGCGTCCCTCGCCGGGGTGGGACCGTGCCGGCGCAGCACGTGCAGGCCGGTGAGGTCGAGGCAGTGGTCCGGGTGCAGGTGCGTGAGCAGCACGGCGTCGAGCGCGAGCGGATCGGTATGCCGTTGCAGCGGCCCGAGCGCCCCCGAGCCCAGGTCGAGCAGCACCCGCCACTCCCGGTCGCCGCCGTGCGCGCTGAGGAGGTAGCAGCTCGCGGCGCCGCGCGGCCCCGGCAGCGAGCCGGAGCAGCCGATCACCGTGAGTTTCATGTCCCCATGCTGCCGCACCGATCAGACAGACCCGGACCGCGTGGGCGTCGGCGCTGTTCGTGGCCGCGCTGGCCGCGACCCCGCCTCCGGCGACGTCCGCGACCTCAGCCGGCCGACCGCTCTAGCGGCAGCACCCGGTGCATGATGTCGGCGATGCTCACCAGCCCGACCAGCCGCCCCTCGCCGCGCAGCACCACGAGCTGCTCGCCCGAGCCGCGCATGGTCGTGAGCGCCTCGTAGACCGGCGTCTGCGCCGGCAGCACGAGCGCGGCTCGGGCCAGCGGCTCGGCGCGCTCCTCACCGGAGTGCAGCAGCGTGTCCCGCACGTGGACCACGCGGGGGTCGGTGGTGTCGTCGTCGAGCATGAGGATGCGCTTGTGGCCGGTGCGCGCCGACGCCTCCTGCACCTCGCCGATCGAGGCGCTGGAGCCCACCGCCGCCAGATCGAGCTCCTCCGGCGCCACCTGCGCCAGGGTGAGGTCCTGCAGCTCGAGGGCCTCGGAGATCTGCTCCTGGTAGGTGCTCTCCAGCGCCCCCTCGGCCGCCGACTGCTCGACGAGGACGCGGATCGTCTGCGCGTCCTGCCCGCCGACGGCGGCACGGTCCACCGGGGTGACCCCGCTGGCGGACACCAGGCGGTTGGCGACGGCGTTGACCCAGACCAGCAGTGGCCGGACGACGGTGATGAAGCCGCGCATCGGCAGCGCGATGAGCCGCGCCGCCCGCTCGGGGTGCGCGATCGCCCACGACTTGGGCGCCATCTCGCCGACCACGAGGTGCAGGAAGGTGACGAAGAGCAGGGACAGGCCGAAGGACATACCCCCGGCCAGCCAGCCGGGCAGCCCGAGGTCGGCGAGGATCGGGCCGAGCCAGTAGTCGAGCGCCGGTTTGGTGACCGCGCCGAGGGCGAAGGTGCAGGCCGTGATGCCCAGCTGGGCGCCGGCGAGCATGACGGTGAGCTCGTTCATGCCGCGCAGGGCGGCCCGGGCCGAGGCCGAGTGCTCGGCCTCGTTCTCCAGCCGGCTGCGGCGGGCACCCAGGAGGGCGAACTCGACGATGACGAAGAGCGCGCTCAGCACGATGAGCAGCACCGTGACGAGGGTGACGGTCAGTCCGTTCATCGCTGCTCCTCCTCGCGCCCGGCGGCCTCGGTGTCGTCGTCCATCGACTCCGGGTCCTGCGACAGCGCCCGCTCCACCAGCCGCACTCCCAGCAGGCTGGGCACGTGCCGGTCGATCTCCCGCACCTCGATCTCGACCGACCGGGTGACCCGCTCGTCGAGCACCATCTCGGCGGGGTCCTCGGCGAGGTCGACGACCACGGTCTGGCCGACCTCCGGCAGCGCCCCGAGCTCGGCGATGACCAGGCCCGAGACGGTCTCGTAGTCGCCCTCCGGCAGGTCGTGGCCGAGGGCGCGCTGCAGCTCGTCGACGTGGACGTCGCCGTCCATCCGCCACAGGTGCTCGTCCTCGCCGACGATCCCCTCCGGCACCTCGTCGTCGTGCTCGTCGGTGATCTCGCCGAGCAGCTCCTCGGCCAGGTCCTCCATGGTCAGGACGCCGGCGAAGCCGCCCCACTCGTCCACCACGCAGGCCAGCTGCTGGCCCGAGCTGCTCAGCTCGGCGACCGCGTCCGGCAGCGCCATCAGCGTGGGCACGATGAGCGGCTCCCGCATGATCTGACTGGCGTGCTCGGCGTCGGGGTGCCGGAGCACGTCGACGAGGTTGACCACGCCCACCGGCTGGCCCTCGTCGTCGATGACCGGATAGCGGGTATGCCCGCGCGCCATGAGCTCCCGCAGCTCACCGACCGGGGTGGCGGGGGCGATGGTGTCGACCCGCGAGCGCGGCATCTGGGCGTGCTCGACGTCCTGGTCGGGGAAGTCCAGGATCCGGTCGAGCAGCACCGACAGCTCGGCCGGCAGGTCGCCGCTGTCGCGAGAGTCGGCGACGATCCGCTCGAGGTCCTCCGCGGTCGCCGTGGTGTCGAGGTCGTGGATGGGCTCTATCCCCACCAGCCGCAGCAACGCGTTGGCCGACCAGTCGAAGACCTTGATGAGCCAGCCGAAGACGGCGAGGTAGATGAGGGTCGACCGGGCGAGCGCGCGGGCGAGCGGGCCGGCGTTGGCGATGGCGAGGTTCTTGGGGTAGAGCTCGCCGAAGATCATCTGGACGACGGTCGCGATGGCCAGCGCCGCCACCGTGCCGACGGTGATGCTCAGCGCTTCCGGCACGCCCGTGCCCCCGAGGATGACCGACAGGCCGCGCCCGACGAGGGGCTCGGCGACATACCCGACGAGCAGGCCGGTGACCGTGATGCCGAGCTGGGCGCCGGAGAGCATGAAGGAGGTGCGGCGGGTCACCCGCAGCGCACGCTCGGCGGCCTCGTCCCCGCTCTCGGCCTCTGCCGCGAGCCGCAGCCGGTCCACCGACATGTAGGCGAACTCCTGGGCCACGAAGTAGCCGTTGGCCGCGATGATGACGGCGATGGCGAGCATGCCGACGAGCAGCAGCAGGATGGCGGTCGTCACGAGAGCACCGCCGTGGTCGGGGCGGGCAGGGACGGGCCGTCAGGACAGCCAGGGGGCATGGAACCGTTCTTCGGTGCGAGGGTCGGGGCGAGGATCCAGGATACGTGAGCGCAGCGAAGCGAGCCGCCCCGGTCAGGGGAGCAGCATCCCCCGCAGCGCGAAGAAGAACAGCGCCGAGAGCAGCCCCGCCACCGGGACGGTGATGACCCAGGCGGAGGCGATCTTGAGGATGTGCGAGCGGCGGACCAGCTGGCGCTTGAGCGCCTTGCGCAGCTTCTTGCCCTGGGCGGCGGTGATGACGGCCTCCGGGCCCATCTCCTGCAGCGTGTCCAGCATCCGCCGCTTGTCCTCGGGCCGCGCCTCGCGGAAGGCCTCGAGCATCCCCTCGACCTTGGCGAAGTCGGTGTCGTCGCGGTGGGCGCGGAGCACCTTCTCGATCGCCCGGTTCATCCGGTCGTCGAGGAACTCCCGGAGGAAGCCGACGCCGAAGATCCCGCCGAGCGCGACGTGGGTCGAGCTCACCGGCAGGCCGAGCTGGCTGGCGACGATGACCGTGACGGCGGCGGCCAGCGCGATGCAGAAGGCCCGGGAGCGGTCCAGGTCGGTGATCTCGGAGCCGACGGTGCGGATGAGGCGGGGGCCGAAGAGGGCCAGACCCACCGAGATGCCGACGGCACCGATGACGAGGACCCAGAGCGGTATGCCGGCCTCACCCCCGGCCGCTCCCCCGTCGAGCACCTCGACGATGCCGGCCAGCGGCCCGACCGCGTTGGCGACGTCGTTGGCGCCGTGCGCGAAGCTCAGCAGCGCCGCGGCGCAGATCAACGGGATCGTGAAGAGGCTGTTGACCCCCTCGGTGTCCTGCGTGAGCCCGGGCGCGGCGCGGATGACCATGGGGCGGACGACGGCATACGTGATGACGGCGATCACCAGCCCCCCGAGCAGCGCGACCGGGAAGGAGATGCTGACCAGGTTGGACAGGCCCTTGAGCGCCAGGTAGGTGGTGAACGCCCAGGCCATGACTGCGATGAGCAGCGGCACCACCCGGGTGGCGGCGTCGACGGGCTCGTCGCGGAAGAGCACGGTGCGCTTGAGGAGATAGAGCGTGCCGGCCGCGATGAGACCCCCCACGAGCGGCGAGATCACCCAGCTCATGGCGATCGAGCCCATGACGTCCCAGTTGACGATCGCCCAGCCGGAGGAGGCCACGCCGCCGCCGAGCACCCCGCCGACGATGGCGTGGGTGGTCGAGACCGGGGCCCCCATGAAGGTCGCGATGTTGAGCCAGAGCGCCGCCCCCAGCAGCGAGCCCAGCATCACCCAGACGAAGATCTGCGGGTCGCCGATGCTGTCCGGATCGATGATGCCGTTCTTCACCGTGTCGACGACGTCGCCGCCGGCGATGATCGCCCCCGCCGCCTCGAAGACGGCCGCGATCCCGATCGCGGTCGCCATCGTCATCGCCATCGACCCGACCGCGGGGCCGACGTTGTTGGCGACGTCGTTGGCACCGATGTTGAGCGCCATGTAGCCACCGATGACCGCCGCCGCGATGAGCAGGTATGCCTGCTCCACGTGACCGAAGGCCGCGCCGGTGAAGACGATCACGCCGACGATGAAGAGGATGGCGACGCCGATCCGCCCCACCTCTCCGGCGGTGCTCCTGGTGGCCTTCTCCACGGGCCGGAAGTCCACCTGGGTCACCAGTCACCTGCTCTCGCCTGTCGTGCGGTCGAACGTCCGGTGAACACTAACCCACCGTGGTGCGCGGCGGTGGGGTCACGCCGAGCCACCGGGCAGAGACCACCGGCCAGAATGATGTAGTCTTACATCATGCAACGGACGCAGATCTCCCTCACGGCAGAGGACCGGCGCCTGCTCGACGCCGCAGCCGCCCGCACCGGCCTGTCGCTGTCCCGCCTGATCCGCGATGCGGTGAACCAGACCTACGGTGCGGGCCGCGACGCCGACGACGACCTCGCGGCCATCGCCTCGGCCAGCGGTGCATGGGTCGGCCGCGACGTCGACGGCGCGACTACGTCGAGACGCTGCGCTCCGGGTCTCGGCTGCGCGAGAAGGCATGACCGCGCTCGTCGACACCTCCGTGCTCATCGACACGCTGCGCGGTGACGCTGCCGCGACCTCGCTGCTGCTGTCCTGCCGCCGGGCCGGACCGGTTCATGCCAGCGAGATCACGCGAGCCGAGGTGCTCTGCGGGATGCGCCCTCGCGAGCGGCGGGCCACCGAGAGCCTTCTCTCCACCCTCACCTGGCACCCCCTCGACGCCGGCCTCGCAGAGCTGGCTGGGGATCTCGGGCGTCGCTGGCTGCCCAGCCACCGCGGCATCGACACCGCCGATCTCGTCATCGCCGCCACGGCGGTGCACCTCGAGGTCCCGCTGCTGACGCGCAACGTCAAGCACTTCCCCATGTTCCCTGACCTCGCGGCGCCCTACTGAGCGGCGAGCCGCTCGTCGGCCCGCCCCACGAAGGCGCGGTGCACCTGCTCCACCTCCGGCCCGAGGAACCGGCGCGCGAGGTAGTGGAAGCCGTCCGGGTCCCCGGTCGTGAGCCACTGGTGCACCGGCTCGTTGTCCTGCGCCGCGAGCAGCCCGGAGTCGGTGAGCACCCGGAAGAGGTCGGCCGCGGTCGCCGCCGCGGACGAGACGAGCTGGACCTGCTCGCCGAGGACGTACTGCAGCGCCTGCGTCAGCAGCGGGTAGTGCGTGCACCCCAGGATGAGGGTGTCGACGTCGCGCTCCTGCAGCGGCGCGAGGTAGTCGCGCGCCACCTCGATCACCTCCGGACCGCTCGTCACCCCCGCCTCGACCAGCTCGACGAAGCGCGGGCAGGCCTGGCTCGCGACGTGCACCGAGGGCGGGGCCGCGACGAAGGAGTCGAGGTAGGCCCGTGACTGGTGCGTCGCAGCCGTCGAGATCACCCCGATCTGCCCGTTGCGGGTCACCGCCATCGCGCGCCGCACGGCGGGTCGGATGACCTCGACGACGGGGACGGCATACCGCTCCCGGGCGTCGGCGAGCACCGCAGCGGACGCGCTGTTGCACGCGATGACCAGCGCCTTCACCCCGTGCTCGACGAGCCGGTCCAGGCACTCGAGGGAGAACTCGCGGACCTGCGCGATGGGGCGCGGCCCGTAGGGGGTGCGCGCGGTGTCGCCGAGGTAGAGCACCGACTCGTGCGGCAGCTGGTCCAGCACCTCGCGGGCGACCGTGAGCCCGCCGAAGCCGGAGTCGAAGACCCCGATGGGCGCCTCGGTCATGATCGACGCCCGATCATCGGACCGGGTCCACGACGTCCAGTTCGGCGAAACGGCCGAAATCGGTGTCGTGCGTCGCGACCGCAGCACCTTCGATGAAGGCGTGGGCGGCGATCTGGGCGTCCGTGGTCAGCGCCGCGGCCGTGCCGACACCCGTCAGGACCTCGAGCGTGCGGCCGAGGTGTTCTCTCCCGCTTTCCAGGATCTGGACGCCTGGCTGAGCGAGCCACGACTCGACGACGGCCTGCGCCTGCTGGACGCTGAAGGGTCGGGTGAGCACTCGACGGCTGGTCGCGATGCGGATGAAGCCGAACACCACGACGGGCGCCAGGCCCACTGGCCGGCCCGCCGACAAGGTCTCCTCCCACCACGTACGGGCTCGGTCGTGCTCCGGGAAGGCATCGACGTGCGCATAGAGGAGGACATTGACATCGGGGACGATCATCGGTGGCGCTTGTCCACGATCGTCTCGTCCTCCAGCTCGTCGGCGAGCTGGTTGAGTCGTGCTGGGTCGACCCCGACCACCAGCTCGCTGTGGTGCACGTCGACGCGATAGGGACGGGGAGCCTGCGCTGGTCGAAGGGCCTGCCGCAGGGCGTCGTTGACGACGCTCTTCATGGAGGTCCGCCGGTCATGGACGGCCTGCTCGAGCAGCCGGACCACGTCCGCGTCCAGGGTCAGCGTGGTCCTCATGAAGACATCATGATGCATCGTGCGTGTGGCATCAAGATGCGTCGCCAGCCACGAAGGGGTTGGCGAGCGTCCCGATGCCCTCGATCTCCACCTCGCACCGCTGCCCGGCGGTGATCAGACCGACCCCCGCGGGCGTGCCGGTGAGGATGACGTCGCCCGGCAGCAGCGTGAAGGCGGCCGAGGCGTGCGCGATGACCTCACCGATGCCGAAGTGCATGTCGGCGGTCGTGCCGTCCTGGCGCACCTCCTCGTCGACCGTGCAGGAGATCCGCAGGTCGGAGGTGTCGAGGTCGGTCTCGAGCCACGGCCCCAGCGGGGTGAAGGTGTCCATCCCCTTGGCGCGCGCCCACTGCCCGTCGCCGCGCTGCAGGTCGCGCGCGGTGACGTCGTTGGCGCAGGTGTAGCCGAAGACCACCGACTTGGCGTCCTCCGCCGCGACGTCCTTGCACATCCGCCCGATGACGACGGCGAGCTCGGCCTCGTAGGAGATCTCGGTCGCGAAAGGGGGGATGACGACCGGGTCGCCGGGGCCGCACACCGAGGTGTTGGGGATGAAGAACATCATCGGCTCGGCGGGCAGCTCGTTGCCCATCTCGCGCGCGTGGTCGGCGTAGTTGCGGCCCACGGCGACCACCTTGCTGCGCGGGATGACCGGCGCCAGCAGCCGCACGTCGGCGACGTCGACGGTCTCGCCGGTCAGGTCGATCCTGGTGTAGAGCGGGTCGCCGGAGATCTCGGCGATCCGCTCCCCGGCCCCGTCGACGAGGCCGAAGCGGGGGTCGTCACCGTCGGTGAAGCGGCAGATACGCATACCGCCAGGGTATGCCGTGCCGCGCCACCGTCCGAGCGCGGCGTCAGTGGCCACCCGAGCCGGTGAGCTGCAGGCCGACGATGCCGCCGACGATGGCGACCAGGCAGATCACCCGGGCCACCGAGACCGGCTCACCCAGGGCGAGGATCCCCCAGAGCGCGGTGCCGACGACACCGATCCCCACCCAGACGGCATACCCCGTGCCGAGCGGGATGGTCCGCAGCGACCAGCCGAGCCCGATCATGCTCACGGCGAGCGCGACGCCGAAGAGCACGCTGGGCCACAGCTTGGTGAAGCCGTCCGAGGCGGTGAGGGCCGCGGCCCAGACGCTCTCGAGGACACCGGACAGGATGAGGACGATCCAGGAGATGGCCACCATGATGACGCCCTCCTCGGGCGCGCCACGTCGTCGTCGGAGCCGGGTACGACGTGCCTCGTCCGGGGAACCGCCCACCGCGGGCGTCCACGTCAAGAATCTCACACGGGCGACGATCGGGGCCAGCTCCGCGCGCCCTCGCGGCACCGGGTCGGCGCTAGGCTGGGCCGCCGTGCCGACCCCCACCACCGACCTCCAGCTCCTCGAGGCAGAGGTATGGCGGGCGCGCGCCACCGCGCACGCGGAAGCCGTGGACGCGCTGACCGCCGGCCGCCTCGCCCGCCAGGTGGAGGGGCGGACCCACCCCGTCGACGACTTCCTCTGGGAGTACTACGCCTTCCGCCCGGCGCAGCTCGCGCGCTGGCACCCCGGGCCGGGCGTCGGGCTCGCCGACGCCCACGAGCGCGCGGCGTGGAGCGGCTATCTCGTCGACGGGAGCGGGACGGCATACCTCGACGTGGCCGGCTTCGTGCGCCGACGGGGCCGGACCGTCGGCTTCGTCCGCGACCTGCTGACCGCGACGCTGTCCCGGCCGGGACGCTTCGGCTGCTTCGGGCTGCACGAGTGGGCGATGGTCTACCGCGCCGACGAGACGAGGCACGACTGGCCGCTGCGGCTGGGGCGCGAGGGCACCGACGCGGTGGTCGAGGGCCACCAGGTCGCGTGCTCGCACTTCGACGCCTACCGCTTCTTCACCCCGGACGCCGCCCCGCGCAACGCGCTGCGCCCGACCCGGGAGAGCCAGGTCGAGCACGAGCAGCCGGGCTGCCTGCACGCGGGGATGGACGTCTACAAGTGGTGCTTCAAGCTCGCCCCCGCGGTGCCCAGCGACCTCACCCTCGACGCCTTCCTGCTCGCCCGGGACATCCGCGAGCTCGACATGCGGGCGGCGCCCTACGACCTGCGCGCGCTGGGCTACGCGCCGGTGCGGATCGAGACGACCGAGGGCAAGCGCGAGTATGCCGAGGCGCAGCGCGCCTTCGCCCGCCGGTCGAACGCGCTGCGCCAGCGGCTGCTGGACGTGCTCGACGGGCTCGGACCGGAGCTGGGCTGAGGTGCGCCGAGGCGACGGTCCGGTGACCGAGGTCCACTCCCTCGCGCTCAGACGAGCTGGTAGAGCCAGCCGTGCCGGTCCTCGGCGCGACCGTACTGGATGTCGAGCAGCTCGGCGCGCAGGTCCTCGGTGAGCTTGTGCTCCTCCGGCATGTCGAGCTCGCCGCCGCTCCACGCCAGCCGCCCGACCGGCGTGATGACGGCCGCCGTGCCGCAGGCGAAGACCTCGGTGATCTCCCCCGAGGCGACCCCGTCGCGCCACTCGTCGAGGGTGAAGCGGCGCTCCTCCACCTGGTGGCCGCGCTCGCGGAGCAGGTCGAGCAGCGAGGAGCGGGTCACCCCCGGGAGGATCGTGCCGGTGAGCTCGGGGGTGACGACCCGGCCGTCGGCATACAGGAAGAAGAGGTTCATCCCGCCGAGCTCCTCGACGTAGCGGTGCTCCACCGCGTCGAGGAAGACCACCTGGTCGCAGCCGTGCTCGATGCCCTCGGCCTGGCTCGCGAGGGACGCGGCGTAGTTGCCGCCGCACTTGGCCGCCCCGGTGCCTCCCGCTGCGGCGCGGACGTACTGGTCGCTGACCCACAGGCTGACCGGCTTGAGCCCGCCGGAGAAGTAGGCGCCGGCCGGGGAGGCGATGACGCTGAAGAGATAGCGGTTGCTGGGTCGCACCCCCAGCGCCTCCTCGGTGGCGATCATGAAGGGCCGCAGGTAGAGCGACATCTCACCCGCGTCGGCGCCCGGGACCCAGGCCTCGTCGAGGCTGACCAGCTCCTTGATCGCGTCGAGGAAGAGCGTCGGCGGCAGCTCGGGCATGGCCAGGCGGCGTGCCGAGCTGTTGAAGCGCTCGGCGTTGCGCTCGGGCCGGAAGGTCCAGACCGTGCCGTCCTCGTGCCGGTAGGCCTTCATCCCCTCGAAGATCTCCTGCGCGTAGTGGAAGACCGCGGCCGAGGGGTCCAGCGGGATCGGCCCGTAGGGCACCACCCGGGCGTCGTGCCAGCCCTGCTCCCGGTCCCACTCGACCATCACCATGTGCTCGGAGAACAGGCTGCCGAAGCCGGGGTTGCGCAGCAGCTCGGCGATCTCCTCGGGCGAGCGACGGTCGCTCACCTCGGTGACCGCGAAGGACGGGGACGACGCTGTCTGGGTCATGGGCGTCAGGGTATCCACCTGACGAGGCGTCACCGCCAGCGGCAAGGTTGACGCAGCGTCACGCTGGACCGCTGACCTCCGGGTATGCCTGATCCCACGCCGCCCGCACGAAGGTGCTTCGTCGTGCGCCGAAGCATGTGTCGCACGCGTGCTTCTGGGCACGCCTGCGTCCCCAGGAGACGCACGACGCCGCGCACAAGCATCGTCGGCTCCGTCACGCATACCCCCTCGGGCCCTGGGCACACAGCCGGACCCAGCAGGCCCGGCACGCACTCGTAGGCTAGGCGCCGTGACGACCCTCGACCCGGACAGCGCCGACCTGACCCTGCTCCAGGACCGCCAGGTGGCTGTGCTGGGCTTCGACGCCGTCGCCGCGGCGCACGCGCTCAACCTGCGCGACAGCGGGGTCGACGTCTGGGTCGGCACCGACCCGGAGAGCCGGCTGGCGGCCCGCGCCGAGATCGAGGGCCTGCCGGTCGTCCCGCCGCAGGAGGCGGTGCAGCGGTGCGACATCATGCTGGTGCCCGGCGGGGCGCGCGGTGAGCAGGACATCGACACCGTGCAACGGCTCGTGCGAGAGCACACCGAGCCCGGCGACCTGGTCGTCGTCACCGGCGCGGACGCCGTGCACAGCGGCCGGCTGACCGTCCCCGCGGGCGTGGACCTCGCCATGCTCCGCACCATCGGCGACGGCGACCGGGTGCGCGAGGAGTACCTCGACGGTCGCGGCTGCCCCGCCATGGTGGCGGTCGAGCACGACCGCAGCGGCGCGGCCTGGGCCACGCTGACCGCCTACGCCGCCGCCATGGGTGCGCTGCGCTCGGGCGCCGTCGTCACGACGGTCGAGCACGAGGCCCTGGCCATGGAGGCTGCCCGCGAGCGCGTCCAGACGCCGTTGCAGGAGGCCCTGGAGTCCGCCTACGACGAGCTGGCGGCACGCGGCGTCGAGCCGGAGGTGGCCTATGTCGCGCTGGTCCACGAGCTCAAGACGCACGTCGACCAGATCTACTCCGCCGGCTTCGCCAGCCACCACGGTCCCTCGGGGCAAGCAGCCGGCGAATCGGCAGCGACCTCCCGCCGGGAGGCGCCGCCGGAGCCACCCGCTCGAGCGCGCCGGTCGCGCGGTGCGGCAGATGACCAGCTGGTTGCGCTGAGGCCCCCACCTCGGTCAGCGCAGGAAGAGCGTCCGCAGCCGCAGCGTCGTCAGCACCAGCCCGACCACCGTCATCCCCACGAAGTAGCCGGCGTGCACCACGGTGGAGGTGTCGAGATAGCCCACCGAGAGTGCCCGCATGAGCTCCACCCCGTGCCACAGCGGCATCGCCATGATGAGCCACTGGATCCACTCCGGGTAGATCGCGATGGGGTAGAGCGTCGCGGAGAAGAGGAACATCGGCAGCAGCCCGAAGTTGACGAGGTCCATCTGCTGGAACGTCGTCAGATAGCTCGTGACCGCCATGCCGAAGGCGGCGAAGCCGAGGGCGATGACCAGCGCCGCCGGCACCATGAGCAGCGCCCACCACGACGTCACCAGGCCGAGCACGGCGATGACCCCGAGGAAGCCCAGGGCGTAGAGCAGACCGCGGAAGAGCGCCATGAGGATCTCCCCGAGCGCCACGTCCAACGGCCCCAGCGAGGTCTGCAGCATCGCCTGGTAGAGCTTGGACAGCCGCAGCTTGAAGAAGACGTTCCAGGTGGAGTCGTAGACCGCCCCGTTCATCGCCGAGGTCGCGAGCAGCGCCGGGGCGATGTAGGCGGCATACTCGACCGGCTCCCCGCCCGGCCCGCTGACCTCGCCGACCAGCGCACCCATCCCCAGCCCCATCGCGAGCAGGTAGAGCACCGGCTCGAAGAAGCCGGAGACGAGGATGACGCCGTTCTGGTTGCGGATCACCCTGGCGTTGCGCTCCACGACCGAGCGCACGTTGCCCGAGGACAGCGACGCGAGCACCGGTATGCCCGTCCGCACCCTCGCCGCGACCTCGCGAGGACCGCCGGTCGCCGTGCTCACGAGCGCAACCTGCGCGTGTAGTTCCGCACGCCCCACCACAGGCCGAGCGCGGAGCAGGTGAGCAGGAACAGCAGGTGGACCGCGGCCTGCAGCGGCGGCAGGTCGGCACCGTAGGACGCCCAGCGGGCCAGCTCGGTGCCGTGCCACACGGGGGAGATCCAGCCGATCCAGTGCAGGTAGCCCGGCATCGCCGAGAGCGGGAAGAAGGTGCCGGAGAAGAGGAACATCGGCATGACGACGAAACGCTGGATCAGCGAGAACTGGAAGCCGTCGTCCAGGGTCGCGGCATACGCCTGGAGCGGTGCGCCGAAGGCGGCCGCCGCGAGCATGCCGACCGGCACCACCAGGACCGACTGCACCCACCCCGCCGGCGCGGCGCCGAAGGCGAGCATCACCAGCCAGAAGATGAGGCCCTGCGCCAGGAAGCGCAGCATCACCGCGGTGAAGTGGCCCAGCGCCACCTGGCTCGGCTCCAGCGGCGAGGCGACGGGCCCGTAGTAGAGCCGGTTCCACTTGAAGCCGCTCATGACGGGAAACGTCATCTCCGCCGAGACCGACATGACGACGGTCGAGACGAGCAGCGCGGGGGCGACGAAGACGAGGTAGTCCACGCCCGCCACCGACCCGACGCCGCGGTCGACGAGCGCCCCCAGGCCCACCCCGAGGGCGATCATGTAGAGCAGCGGCTGGGCCACGGCATACAGGGCGATGGGCAGCGCGAAGGCGCGCATGCCCCGCAGCACGGTCTCGGCGTAGAACCAGATGCCGCAGCGTCGCGCCCGCGCCGCCATCTCGGTGTGGGCGGGGGCACCCCCGACGCCGGTCGTGACCAGGGCGTTGTCGACCTCACTCAACGAGCGACCTCCCGGTGAGCCGGAGGAAGACGTCCTCCAGCGAGGACCGACGCACCAGCGAGGTCGTGGGGTGCAGACCCCGGCCCGTGACCTCCTCCAGCGCCGCCTCGCCGTCCGGGGCGTAGACGAGGATGCGGTCGGGCAGCACCTCGTGGCGCTCCCCCACCCCGTCCAGCTGCTGCACCACGGCGGCGTTGCGGGCCGACCCGAAGCGCAGCTCGAGCACCTCCCGCGTCGAGTGCTCGCGGATGAGCTGAGCCGGCGAGCCGTGCGCCACGATGCGCCCGTGGTCGACCACGACCAGCCGGTCGCACAGCTGCTCCGCCTCGTCCATGAAGTGCGTGGTCACGACCAGCGTGGTGCCGGACTCCTTGAGCCGGAAGAGACGGTCCCACAGCACGTGCCGGGCCTGCGGGTCCAGACCGGTGGTCGGCTCGTCCAGGAGCAGGATGCGCGGCTCGTTGACGAGGCCGCGGGCGATGGTCAGCCGTCGCTTCATGCCGCCGGACAGGTTGACCACCTTCTCCTGGGCCTTGGCCTCCAGCTGGGCGAAGGCCAGCAGTTCGTCGGCCTTCGCCGCGAGGAAGGACCGGGGCAGCCCGAAGTAGCGGCCGTACATCACGATGTTCTCCCGGACCCGCAGTTCCTCGTCCAGGTTGTCCTGCTGCGGGACCACCCCCAGATGGGCCCGGACCGCCGGGCCCCGGACGCCGGGATCCAGGCCCAGCACGTCCAAGGACCCGCTCGTGCGGTCCAGGGTGCCCCCGATCATCCTCATGGTCGTGGACTTGCCGGCGCCGTTGGGACCGAGCAACCCAAAGCTCTCCCCCGCCTCGACCTCCAGGTCGATCCCGTCGACGGCGTGGACGTCGCCGTAGGTCTTGCGCAGCCCCCGGGCCGTGATCACTGCTGGCACGACGACCCACCCTATGTCGCCGGAATCGCGACGTCAGCCGGTGTTGCGCCTGCGTGTCACCCGTCCGGCTCCTCACCCCGTCCGGTATGCCTGCCCACCAGGCGCGCGCAGCCGAGGTCCACCTCGGACCACGGGACGTCCAGCTCGAGCACCGCGGCGGTGGCGGTCGGCATACCGCTCGACATCGCCTCGCGCAGCGCCGGCCCGGTCCGCCCCGGGTCGGTGAGCTCCCACGCCGACGTCGACATGACCGGCTCGTGCCCGACGACCCACAGCACCTCGACGTGGTCGGGCACCTCCCGCACCGCCTCCAGGACCCCGTCGAGGCCCCCGTCGTAGACCCGCCTCGTCGGCCAGGTCTGGACGCCGTCGTCGCCGAGCATCGACTCCAGCGTCTGTCGTGCCCGCGCCCCGGTGGACACGACCGCGAGGTCCGGGAGGAGACCCGAGTCGCGCAGCATCTCCCCCAGCGCCGCCGCGTCCCGGCGGCGCGGGCCACCAGCGTCCGGGCGTGGTCGCCTCCTGGGCCGGACGGGGTGGCCTCCGCCTTGGCGTGTCGGACCAGCACCAGCGTGCTCATGTCTCTCCTTCCTGGCCCGCTCCGCGGGCTCGACCATCGTCCCGCATGCCCACGCGGGGACGCCGCAGGGCCGGGGCGGATACCCGCCCCGGCCCTGCGGGTCATGCGTGCCGGGAGACCCGGCCGGTCAGGTCAGCTTCAGCCGACCCAGCCCGGGTACTCCTCGTTGAGCCGGTCCTCGACGTCCTGCGACACCGCGTTGGTGCCACCGAGGATGACGACCCGCTCCGGGCTCAGCCGCTCCAGCTCGGCCAGGGTGGCCGACGGAAGCTGGTCGGGCTTGGTGAGCAGCACCGGCACGTCCTGGGTGCCCGCGAGCGCGGAGCCGGCCAGGGCGTCGGGGAAGTCACGGCCCAAGGCGATGTGGACGATCTCCACGTCGGGCTCGTGCTCCTGCGAGATCGCGACAGCGGTCTCGTAGCGGTTGGCGCCCGCGATGCGGTCGTCCGCCTGCACCGCGGTGTAGACGACGTCGTTCACCGCACCCTCGCCGCCGAGGACGATGACGTTGTCGGGGTTCAGGGTCGCCAGCGCCTCGGCCGTGGCGGCCGGCACCATGTCCGGACGGGTCAGCAGGACCGGAGCGGTCTCGCTGCCCGCACGGGCCGCACCGGTCAGGGCGTCCGCGTAGGCGGCGTCTGCACCAGAGGCGAGGTAGACCGTGTCGACGTCCTCACCGAACATCATGGCGAGGTTGGCGGAGGTCTCGTAGCGGTCCGTCCCCTCGACCCGGGTCACCTCGCCGTAGTTGGCGAGCTCGGCCTCGACGTCGCCGTTGACGGCGCCGTCACCACCGAGGATGACGATGTTGCTCGGGTCGACCTCGCCCAGCGCCGCCGCCGTGGTGTTCGGCAGCCGGTCGTTCTTGGTGAGCAGCACCGGGGCGGGGTCACCGTCCGGCGTGGTCATCATCCGGGGCACGAGCCTTGGCTGGCGGCCGGCGAGCCCGACATGGCGTCGGCGAAGCCGGTGCCGGAGGCGACGTAGACCGTCTCGATGTCCGGGTAGAGCGCGGAGATCTCGGCGGCGGTGTCGTAGCGGTCCGAGCCGAAGACGCGCTCGACCATCGGCTCGGGCTCGGGCTCGGGGTCCTCACCGGCGACCTGGCCGCGGGCCAGGACCGGGATCTCGACGACCGTGTCGCCCGAGGTCCAGCTGAGGTCGCCCTCCTGCCACTCGTCCGTCGGGGCGCCGGTGTTGGCGACCGTGATGGTCACCTCCGCGGTGCCGCCTGCGGGGACGGTGGCCGAGGCGGGCTCGACGGTGACGGACAGGGTGTCCGGCCCGGCGAAGGAGGCCTCGAAGGTGGCGTCGGCGCTCCCGGGGTTGGTGACCGTGCGGGTCACCGTGGTGGGCTCGGTGCCCAGCTGCGGGATGTGCACGTAGGCCGCGTTGAGGTCGTAGCCCGTGCTCGGGTCGGCCAGGAAGGCGTCCCAGTCGGCCTCGGTCGAGTCGAAGACCAGGCCGGGGTTCAGGAAGTCGCGCGGCTCGACGAAACCGGTGCCGCCGACGAAGGCCTGGTTGCTCTCGGCGTTGGCGTAGTCAGCGGCAGAGGTCTGCATGGCCGACTTGATCGCCATCGGCGACCAGTCCGGGTACTCCGCGGCCAGCAGGGCACCCAGCCCCGCGATGTGCGGGGAGGACATGGAAGTCCCGGTCAGGTAGCCCCAGTTCGGACCGTCGGCGTCGCTGGCGTAGGCGGCCAGCACGTTGATGCCGGGGGCACCGATGTCCGGCTTCAGGATCGTCTGGTCCTCGGCGTCCACGGAGATCGGGCCGCGGCCGGAGAAGGAGCCGACGGACGGGACCGGGCCGTCCTCCTCGCGGTGAACGGCGGCGGCGACCGTGGTCTGCCACGGGCCCAGGTGCGCGACCGGCACGTCGTCCCCGGCGGAGTTGCCGGCGGAGGCGGCGGAGAAGACCCCGGCAGCGGCGGCGTTCTTGAAGGCCAGGTCGACCGGGTCCTCCAGCGTCTCCGGGTCACCGCTGATAGAGAAGTTCAGCACGTCGACCCCGTCGGCCACGGCGGCGTCGATCGCCGCGATGGAGTCCTCGGGAGCGCATCCGGCGCTGCCGTTGCTGAAGTCATAGCAGACCTTGTAGGCGGCCACGTGAGCACCCGGCACCATCCCGGCCATCTCGTAGGTGTTGCCACCGGTGTCCTCGACCGAGACCTCACGGCCGGCGGCGGTGCCGGCGACGTGCGACCCGTGGTTGTCGGTGTCGAGCGGGCTGACGCTGTCCTCGTCGGCGACCTCGAGACCGTAGCTGCGGGCGCCCTCGACGAAGTAGCGGCCACCGACCAGCTTGTTGGTGCAGGCCGACGCGGGGAAGTCCCCGGCGTCGTCGCCCTCACCGGTCTCGCACTCGCCGGACCAGGAGGCCGGCGGAGCGGGGATGCCCTCGCCGGCGAAGGCGGGGTTGTCGAAGGCGATGCCGGAGTCGATGACGCCGACGACGGTGCCGGCGCCGGCCGACAGCGGGCCACCGACCTGCGACCACACGCCGCCCTGACCACGCAGGCCGAGGACGTCGGGGGAGATCTCGGTGTCCGGTTGCGGCATCCCGCCGTCCGGGCCGTTGACGACCTCCTGCAGCTGGCGCAGCGAGGACTTCGTCACGGAAGCCACGTCGGAGCGCTGCGACAGCGCTGCGGCCTCGGCCGCGGTCAGCGTCGCGGAGAAGCCGTTGAGCGCCACGGTGTAGCGGTAGGTCGGCTCGGCGGCGACACCCTGCAGGACGGCGTCCTGCTGGGCGAGGAGCCGGTCGGTGTAGGCGACGGCGTCGGCCGAGGTGGTGTCGGTCTTGGCCAGGTCCGACCCGGCGGTGCCCGGGTTGGTCGCCAGCGGGAGGTCGTTCAGCACCACGATGTAGGTGCCGTCCTGGAAGTCACCGGTCGCGCTGACCGGCCCGGCCGGTGCCGGCCCGTCGATCGCGGAGGCGGCTGCTGGCGCCAGTCCGGCCACGAGGCTGATCCCAGCCACCATGGCCAGGGCGCGGCGTGCCCCCGACGTTGTCCGTTGCGTCACTGCAATAGCCCCTGTTTCAGTGTCACGCCAGATCGCGGCGAGGCGACCGGCAGGTGGAGCCGCCGCCTTCCATGGGCACCGGCTTCACGCACCCTATACCGAGGTCGGTAGGTTGGCGCAAGGGTCAGGGGACGCTGTGGCCAGATGTTCACCTGGAGATGTATTTGTGCAGGTCAGGCGGTGGGTGAATGCTCAACTACCGACGGTGTGGCGCAGCTGTCTCGTGTCCCGGTATACCTCGAGCTGGGACCGGAGGTAACTTCCCATGCGCGGCAGCGAGGCCGGTGAGGCTCCCCCGACGTGCGGCACGACCAGCACCCCCGGGGTGGAGAACAACGGGTGCCCGTCGGGCAGCGGTTCGGGGTCGGTGACGTCCAGGGCGGCCCGGAGCCGGCCGGACGCGCACTCCGCGAGGAGGGCGTCGGTGTCGACGACCGGGCCCCGGGCGATGTTGACCACGAGAGCGTCATCCGGCAGCGCCGCCAGCTCCCTCGCACCGAGCAGTCCGTTCGTGGCGTCCGTGAGCGGCAGGGTCAGGACCACGACGTCCGCGGCGGGCAGCAGGTCCGGCAGGTGCTCGATGCCGTGCACCCGGTCGACGAGGTCGTCACCGTCCCGGTCGGTGCTCGCGACCGCCACGACCTCGCACTCACACGCCCGCAGCCGGCGGGCGAGCGCGGTCCCGATGCCGCCGTAGCCGACGACGAGCACCGTGGAGTCCGCCAGCGAGCGCCACGGTCCGGGTGCCGAGCGGTCCCACACGCCCTGCGCCTGGCGCAGCACGTGGTGCGGCAGGTGCCGCTGCGCGGCGAGGACGAGCGCGAGCCCGAGCTCGCTGGTCGCCGTGTCGTGCACGCCCACGGCATTCGCCAGCTGGACCCCGCCGGGCAGGTAGGGCAGCGCGTGCTCGTAGCCGGCCGAGGCCAGGACGACGGCCCGCAGACCCGGCACCTCGTCCATCCGCCGCAGCCACGGCCCGGCGATCATCGACAGCGCGAGGACGTCGACATCCCGTCCGCCACCCGGCAGCGCCCCGGCGTCGTGGTGGTCGTAGGGCAGGACCTCGACTGCCGCCACCTCCCCGAGGTAGGGCACCAGCTCCTCGGGGACGGCCGCGACGGGCGGGCGGGAGGGCATACCAGGCTCAGCCCTCGACGCCGAGGGTGGCGAGGATGAGCTCGCGGGCCTTCGCCGCGTCCGCCTGGCCGCGCATCTTCTTCATCACCTGGCCGATGAGGGCACCCACCGCCTGGGTCTTGCCGCCGCGGATCTTCTCCACGACGTCGCCGTTCTCGGCGATGACCTCGTCGACAGCGGTCTGCAGCGCGCCGTCGTCCCGGACCAGCTCCAGGCCGCGGGCGTCGGCGACCTGCGTCGGCGTGCCCTCGCCGGCCAGGACGCCGTCCAGCGTCTGCCGCGCCATCGAGTCGTTGAGCCGGCCACCGGTGACGAGGCCGTCGAGCTCGGCGACGTGGGCGGGGGTGACCCCCAGGTCGAGCAGGTCGACAGCGCCTCCCTCCGCACCCGCGGTCTTGGCCCGGCGGGCCAGCTCGCCCATCCACCACTTGCGCGCGGCGGCGGGCGTCGCGCCGGCGGCGACGGTCTCCTCGATGACCTCGACCGCGCCGGCGTTGACGACGTCGCGCATCTCGAGATCGGCATACCCCCACTCCCCCTGCAGCCGCCGGCGCCGCTCGGCGGGGTTCTCCGGGAGGGTGGCGCGCAGCCGCTCGACGTCCTCGCGGGTCGGGGCGACCGGCACCAGGTCGGGCTCGGGGAAGTAGCGGTAGTCGTCGGCGTCCGACTTGGGGCGACCGGAGGTGGTGATCCCGGTGTCCTCGTGCCAGTGCCGGGTCTCCTGCAGGATCGTCTCTCCGGCGTCGAGCACCGCGGCGTGCCGGGTCATCTCGTAGCGCACCGCCCGCTCCACCGAGCGCAGGCTGTTGACGTTCTTGGTCTCGGTGCGGGTGCCGAAGCGCTCGCCACCGGTCGGCATGAGCGAGACGTTGGCGTCGCAGCGCAGCGAGCCCTGCTCCATCTTGACGTCGGAGACGTCCAGCGCGCGCAGCAGGTCGCGTAGCGCGCCGACGTAGGCGCGCGCGACCTCCGGGGCCCGCTCGCCCGCGCCGGTGAGCGGCTTGGTGACGATCTCGATGAGCGGGATGCCGGCGCGGTTGTAGTCGACGAGGCTGTGAGAGGCGCCGTGGATGCGCCCGGTCGAGCCGCCGACGTGGGTCGACTTGCCGGTGTCCTCCTCCATGTGCGCCCGCTCGATCTCGACGCGGAAGGTGAAGGGCTCCTCGTCGACCCCGTCACGCGGGGGCACCTTGACGTCCAGATGGCCCTCGAAGGCGATCGGCTCGTCGTACTGGCTGGTCTGGAAGTTCTTCGGCATGTCCGGGTAGAAGTAGTTCTTCCGGGCGAAGCGGCACCACTGCGCGATCTCGCAGTTGAGCGCCAGGCCGATCCGGATCGCCGACTCCACCGCGGTGCCGTTGACCACCGGCAGCGCGCCGGGCATGCCCAGGCACACCGGGCAGGTCTGGGTGTTGGGCTCGGCCCCGAACTCGGTCGCGCACCCGCAGAACATCTTGGTCGCGGTGCCCAGCTCGACGTGCACCTCGAGCCCGATCACCGGCTCGTAGCGGGCCATCAGGTCCTCGAACGGGACGACGGCCTCGCGGGTCGCGGTCGTGCTCATGCTTCCACCTCGATCTCGGGAGCCTGCTCGATGACGTAGCCGCCGTGCAGCTCGCGCAGCCTGGCCTCCAGGGCCGCGCCGACGGCATACAGGCGCTGATCCTGCATCGCGGGGGCGAGGATCTGCAGCCCGGCGGGCAGACCGTCCTCGTCGGCGGTCCCGGACGGGATCGACATGCCGGGCACCCCGGCGAGGTTGGCGGGGATCGTCGCGATGTCGTTGAGATACATCGCCATCGGGTCCTGCGTCTTGTCGCCGATCGGGAAGGCCGTGGTCGGTGCAGTCGGGCTGACCAGCACGTCGACCTGCTCGAAGGCGGCCTCGAAGTCGCGGGCGATGAGGGTGCGGACCTTCTGCGCCTGGCCGTAGTAGGCGTCGTAGTAGCCGCTGGACAGCGCATACGTGCCCAGGATGATGCGCCGCTTCACCTCGTCGCCGAAGCCGGCGTCGCGGGAGGCACCCATGACCTGCTCGGCACTCGGGCTGCCTTCCGGCACCTCGCGCCGGCCGTAGCGCATCGCGTCGTAGCGGGCCAGGTTGCTGCTCGCCTCCGAGGGGAGGATGAGGTAGTAGGCGGCCATGGCATACCCGAAGTGCGGGCAGGAGACCTCGGTGATCTCGGCGCCCAGCGCGCGCAGCTGCTCCAGCGCCTCGTCGAAGCGGGCCTGCACGCCGGCCTGGAAGCCCTCGCCGCTGATCTCGCGCACCACGCCGACCCGCAGGCCGGTCAGGTCGCCCGCGGCGCTCGCGCCGACGACGTCGGGGACCGGCGCGTCGACCGAGGTGGAGTCCATCGGGTCGTGCCCGGCGATGACCTCGTGCAGGAGCGCGGCGTCGGCGACGGTGCGGGCGCACGGGCCGATCTGGTCCAGGCTCGAGGCGAGCGCGATGACGCCGTAGCGGCTCACCGCGCCGTAGGTCGGCTTGGTGCCGACGGTGCCGGTGACCGCGGCGGGCTGGCGGATCGATCCGCCGGTGTCAGAGCCGATCGCCAGCGGCGCGAGGTATGCCGCGACCGCCGCGCTGCTGCCGCCGCCGGAACCGCCGGGGATGCGGGAGAGGTCCCACGGGTTGCGGGTCGGGCCGAAGGCGGAGTGCTCGGTGGAGGAGCCCATCGCGAACTCGTCCATGTTGGTCTTGCCGAGGATGGGCATCCGGGCCTCGCGCAGCCGGGTCACGATGGTGGCGTCGTAGGGCGGCACGAAGCCCTCCAGCATGCGGCTGCCCGCGGTGGTGGCCAGGCCCTGGGTGCAGGCGATGTCCTTGACCGCAACCGGGACGCCGGCGAGGCGGGGCAGCTCCTCCCCCGCGGCGCGGGCCGCGTCGACCTCGGCTGCCGTGGCGAGCGCGCCCTCGGCGTCGACGAGCAGGAAGGCGTGGAGCGTCGGGTCGAGCCGCGCGATGCGGTCGAGGTGGGCCTGGGTCAGCTCGACCGAGGTGATGGTCCCGGCGGCGAGCCGGTCGGTCATCTCGACCGCGGTGAGCCGGGTGAGGTCGGCCTCGGCCGACCCCCTGCCCGACGCGGCGTGGGTGGTGGTGTCGCTCATCTCACTCCTCGTCCAGGATGCGCGGCACCGCGAAGCGGTCGTCCTGCGCCTGCGGAGCGTTGGCCAGGGCCTGCTCGCGGGTCAGGCTCGGGCGCACCTCGTCCGGGCGGGTGACGTTGGTCAGCGGCATCGGGTGGGACATCGGGGGCACGTCGGCCGAGGCCACCTCGCCGACCTGACCCACCCAGTCGACGATCTGGTCGAGCTGGCCGGCGAAGCGGTCGAGCTCGGCGTCCTCGAGCTGGATCCGGGCCAGCATGGCGACGTGCGCGACGTCCTCGCGCGAGAGGTTGGACATGGCCGCCAGTCTAGGTCGCGCGCGTTGCGGCCCTGTTGCCCGGCACCGGGGTGGGCGACCGGGCATACCAGTGGGCCCGACCTGAGCAGAGTTGTGCACCGGGACGGGACCACGCCACGGTGACCGGCGACCCGACCTGGGCAAGGCTGTGCACCGGGATGGGGACCTGGGCAACGTTGTGCACCTCAGGCAGCGCTCTCGACGTGGTATGCGGTGCAGAGCCTTGCCCAGGTCCGTCCGGGGGCGAGGTGGGCGCTCCCTGGCTCGAGAAGCCCGTCGTCGACAGCACGGGAGACCGGTAGCGTCGCGGGGTGAGCACCGACCTGACCCGCACCCCGGACGCGGAGGACTTCCGTGCGCTGGCGCGCAGCGCGCCGTGGCTCTTCACGACGCTGCACTGGACCCACCGCGCCCAGGACGGTGGCACCGTGCCGCGGGACGAGCCGGCGCAGGCATGGCTGGACCGGGAGGAGCCGCGGCTCACGGTGCGGCACGGGCGGGAGGTCTTCACCGACACCGAGGTGCCCTACGGCACGGCTGTGAGCTTCGCCTGGGAGCCCGGGGAGCAACGCCCCTCTGGGCCCCCTCCGCCCTACGTCCCGCCCGGCCGGGACGAGGACGTGACCTTCCGCGAAGACGGCCTTGTCTCCGCGCGGCCGCAGGGATGGGCGTGGGACCACTCCGACCCCCTGTGGGGCGACTACCGCTGGACCGCCATGCTCGACCCGGCCGAGCTGGCCGACGGCATGTCCCCCGGCGAGGACGACGGCCCTGCCGTGCGGGTCGACGGAGTGGAGATCACCGATGTCGCCGAGGTCGAGCTGCGGGGGCGTGGCACCTGGCAGGCGGTGTGCCGCCCGCTCGTGGACGCCTACGACCCCCGCTGCGGCTGCTGCCCGCTGCTGGACAGCGTGGCCAGCCGGCTGCTGGAGTACGGCCCCGACGACCCCACCCTGGCGTCGTCGCGGGAGAGCCTGCCGACGGCATACCTCGTCAGCCTGGACGTGCGGACCGGGATCGTCGTGGACGTCTCACCGCGGGACGGTGACGGCGTGGGGAGCAGCTTCGGCAACGAGATCCACGCCGTGGACGAGCCGCTCAGGCCGCCAGCGGCTCGCTGACCAGGCGGCGCATCGTCGCCGCCACCGCCTCCGCGACCTCGCGGTCGGTGAGGTCCGCGCCGTCGAAGGCCGCGAGCGAGGAGCCCAACCCCACCGTCGTCTCCAGCGGCCGGGCCCCGGCGACGGTGAGCACGCGCACGGCGTCCTCGCGCGCCCACTGCGCCGCCCGCGGCGAGGCGGCCGCGCCCAGCACGGCCACCGGCATACCCGCGAGCGGCGCCGAGCCGCGGGGGCGGGAGGCCCAGTCGATGGCGTTCTTGAGCACGCCCGGCAGGCTGCCGTTGAACTCAGGGGTGACGACCAGCACCGCATCGGCGGCGGCCACCTCCGCGCGGAACGTCGTCACGGCCTCGGGCACGTCGTCGCCGTCGAGGTCCTGGTCGTAGTGCGGCAACAGCGCGGGCAGCACGCTGACGTGGGCCGCAATGCCTGCCGGGAGCTGGGCGATCGCCGCCTCGGCCAGCCGCCGGTTGGACGAGTCGGCGCGCAGGCTGCCGAGGAGGACGAGCAGGGTCGTGGGGGTGGTCTGGTCGCTCACCAGGGCGTCAACCACCACCCGGCACGGGACATTCCGGACGGGGCGTCGACCACCCGCCGGTCGTGCTCTATGCCGACGGTCGCCCGGTGGAGCGCGCGCTGCGGCGGCACCGTCTCATCGAGGCCGACCTGCACGAGGTCGCGCGCGCGGTGCCGGGCACGGGTCGCTCGAGCCGGTGCACACCATCCTGCTGCTCCGGGAGGGCAGCCTCGGCGTCATCACGCACGACAGCATCGGCGACGCCTCCAGCGTCCGGCCCGTTCACGGGGCAGGGGCGCGGCTGAGAGCTCCTCCCGCTCGTCGTGAGCGCCGGCGGTGGGGCGTCAGGCGGCCTGCAGCCGCTCCTTGACCAGTCGCGGGTCCGGGTTGGTGTGGGGTATGCCGTCGATCACCACGGTGGGCACCGTCTCGTTGCCGTCGTTGACGCTGCGGACGAAGGCGGCGGCGTCCTCGTCGTCCCAGATGTTGACCCAGGTGGCGCGCTCCCGCAGGCTCCCCAGCCGTGCCTTGAGCATGGCGCAGAAGCCGCATCCCGGACGCCAGTAGACGACCACGTCGCTGCGCGGCTCCTCCTCGGCCATCGCGGCCACCTCTTCCTGGGTCGTGCCCCCGCGGCCGCGCCAGGGCGAGGTCCACCAGGCGATCCCGAGAGCCAGGACACCGTAGCCCACCGCCGCCAGACGCGAGCCGTCGCGGTAGAGGTCCACCGCCACCAGGGCCAGCAGCACGACGAGAGCGATCCAGAGAGGTCGAGAGCGCATACCTCCATGATGGCTCCCCCGCCCTGGTGGCAGATCGCCCGCGGGACGGATCCCGTCACCGGGAGCCCTACGCTGAGCCGGTGACGGATCAGCCGCAGGGTGGATATCTGGACCGGCGCTCGCCGCGCGGCCGGGCGATGCTCGCCGCCGTGACCCTCGGGTCGGGGGTGGCGATCCTCGACGGGTCGATCGTCAACGTCGCGCTGCGCACCATCGGTGAGTCGCTGTCCGCCTCGCTGCCGCAGCTGCAGTGGGTGGTCGGCGGCTACCTGCTCTCGCTCGCCTCCCTCGTGCTCGTCGCCGGTGCGCTCGGTGATCGCATCGGCCGCCGCCGGGTCTACCTCATCGGCATGGCGTGGTTCATGGTCGCCTCCGCGCTGTGCGCGCTGGCGCAGGACCCCGGCCAGCTCATCGCCGCCCGGCTCGTGCAGGGCATCGGGGCGGCGCTGCTCACGCCGGGCGCGCTGGCGCTGATCCAGGCCAGCTATGCCCCCGGCGACAGGGCGCCCGCCATCGGCACCTGGGCCGGCGTCTCCGGGATCGCCGCCGCGATCGGGCCGCTGCTGGGCGGCGCGATCGTCGACACGACGAGCTGGCGCTGGATCTTCGCGATCAACGTGCCGCTGTGCCTGGCCGTCATGGCGCTGGCGTGGTGGTCGGCACCGGAGAGCCGCGACGAGGAGTCGAGCGGCCGCTTCGACCTCGTCGGGTCGGCGCTGGTGGTCGTGACCCTCGGCGCCTCGACGTGGGCGCTCACCACCGCCGCAGAGTCCCCCACGTGGGCGCTCGTGCTGGCCTGGGTGGTGACGGCTGTCGCAGCGATGGCCTTCCTGCTGTGGAGCCGGCGGGCGTCACACCCGCTGGTGCCGCTGCACCTCTTCGGCTCCCGGGTCTTCTCCGCGGCGAACGCGATGACGCTGCTGGTCTACGGCGCGCTCGGGGCGGTCATGCTCTTCGTCGTCATCCAGCTCCAGGTCACCTCCGGGTGGTCGGCCACCGCGTCCGGGCTGGCCGGGCTGCCGGTGACGGTGGCGCTGCTGCTGTTCTCGACGCGGGCGGCGGCGCTGGCCGACCGGATCGGGCCGCGGATCCCGATGACCGTCGGCCCGATCGTCTGCGGTGTGGGGACGGTGCTCATGGTCGGCATCGGGCGCGGCACCGGATGGGTCGGGGTGGTCCCCGGCATGGTCGTCTTCGCGCTCGGGCTCGCGCTGCTCGTCTCGCCCCTCACGGCGGCGGTGCTGGCCGCGGTCGCGGACCGGTATGCCGGGCTCGCCAGCGGCATCAACAACGCCGTCGCCCGCACCGGCTCGCTGCTGTCGGTGGCGGCCCTGCCGGCGCTCGTCGGGCTCTCGGGCGACGACTACGCCGATCCCGTCGCCTTCACCGAGGGCTACCGGTGGGCGATGCTGGCCTGCACGGCGCTGCTCGTGGGTGGCGGGGTCATCAGCTGGTTCGGGCTACGCACCGCCGAGCAGACGGAGCAGCAACCGGTCTGAGCCGTGCCACCGACCGGAGAATGCCTGCCCCGGCGAGACTTCCACGGTCATCTCCGATCGGGGCGCCAGCGTCGCAGCAGCCCACCGTTACGATCGGGAGGCAACTGAGGAACGGGGAGGAGTCACCATGACCTTTGCCGGAGGGGACCCGGACGCGCTGACCAGTGAAGCTCGCATGCTCACACATGTAGGCGATGACATCCGCACCGACGCCTTGCGCCTCGTTGGACTGGGCAAGGAGGCCGGCGGTCTGGCTGGCGACGGCGGCATCGGCGACGCCATCATCCGCGCGACGTCGGCTATCGGCGGGGTGCTCAACGGGTCGGCGATCCTCGTGGACGGGCTCGCAGGAGGAGCCGTCACACAGGCCGATCAATTGCGGCGTGCGACAGGATCGGGACGATGACACTCAAGGTCCCTGACGGCAACCCTGCGTCGCTCGCGGCCCGTGCCGCCACTCTCGTCAACCTCGCGGACAACGTCTCCAACCGGATGCAGACCCTGGCCACTCGGCGCGACGCCACCTTGACAGCACTTCCCACCCGTCGCGTGCCCGACTTCCGGGCTGCCTCGATGGACGCCGCCACAGCACTCGAGGGAGGAGGGCTCGGCATCACGGCGGTGGCGCGGCAGGTTCGAACCTACGCGGAGTCCCTCGACGGCACACAAACGGTGGTACGAGAGGTCAATCGACGGGTTGGCTCTCTGGAAGACCAGGTCTCGGCCGCTCGCGCGGTCGAGGACTGGGATGAGGTCGACCGCCTCCGGGGGGAGACCCGACGAGAGCGGGGCATCGGCGAAGACGCACTCGATGACTTCGAACGTGCTCGGCGCCAGGCCATCAACGACCTCCTCGCCGAGGCGGACCTATGGGCTCCAGGCTCATCCTCGATGGTGCCAGTGGAAGCGTGGGTGCTGGCCAGTGCCGCGATCGTCCCCGCAGACGTCGGAATCGATCGACGTGACCTCCGTAAGGTGTGGCGAGCCGTGGACGGCGACAACAGTCGGATGATCACGCAGCAGGCCACTAAGGCGAAAGCCGCCGGCACCCGCGGGTGGCAGCTCTACCAGCTCGGGAGTTACGGGAGAGTTGCTCGACTGAATCGAAACGTCGAGGCGCAGTACGCCGCAGCTCGCAGCGTCTACACCGTGGCCCAGGGCAGTCCAGGCGATCTCCGCGGCATGGTGCGGGCGGAAAAGGGACTCGTCCGTGCACTCAACCGCCTCGTGGCCCAACCGGCCACCCGGACCTCCCAAGCCCAGAGGCTCTACGGCCTCTACGAAAGCCTGGTCGGCAAGGACAAGGCGTGGGACCTGGTCCACACCAGATACCCCGACGTCCCTGGAGACTCCATACGTCCGCTTCGCAGTCCCGTGATGACCCGGATCAATCGGATCACGCGAGCGGTCGGACCGGTCGCTTCACGGGTCATGGGCCCTGTCTCAGCACTCATGGGCGGTTACGACGTGATCACCGGGGTGACGGACGACAGTCTGCCTGCCGATGTCCGCACCTCACGAGTCATCGGTGGGGCGGGTTCATTGGCCGCCGGTGCCGCCACGACGGCAATCGCCTTCGGGCTGGTGGCCGCGACGCCTGTCGGCGTAGCGGTTATCGCCGTCGGAAGCGTCGCGGCGCTGGGCTCGTGGGCCTACGAGCCCAGCGAAGCCATCGCCGACACGGCTCGCAACGTCGGGGGCGCCGTGGTCGACGGCACCAAGAAGGTCTGGGGGTGGCTCTCAGGTGGGGATTGAGCGCCTCCTCGAGGCCTCGCGAAGCCTGACCACCGCTGGCGTTCGCCTCGAACTCTACGAAGCGGTCGAGCGGGCGCAGGAACCGTGGGAGTTTGGTTCCTTCACCGACGAGGAGATGCACGGCCTGGACGACCCCGTGGCGAAGAGTTCCGCGTACCCTAGCCCGTGGCTTTCCTCGCTTAACGAAGACGAGCGAGAGGCTGCCACGAGCGCCGCGCTCCGGTCTCTCAAGGCTCGGCAGTTGTTCGACGCCGACCTGGTCGAAGACGCCTACGAGACCTGGGTCGAACCACATCTCGCCGCGCTCCTCACGATGCGGCGCGGCGCCGAGGCGGTCGTCATCGCAGAGCGAACCGTTTCAGGAGGCACGGACTGGGTGGTCCTACACGCGCAGCCGCGTGGTTTGTGGCTTGAGGAGATCATCAGCCATCAGGGGATGCACGACTTCGCGCTGGTGCCGGCGGGACACGCGCTGACCGACCTCACGGTCCGCATCCGCTCCGGCCTCGAGGCGGTGACTGGAGCGATTGACCTGCACATCAGTCGCCGTGATCTGATCGAGCGAGCAGAGGAGGTCCTCGCCCCGCTCGCCGACGCCCTCGGGGTGACGAGCGTGACCCGCGTGGAGGTCGTCGGTGAGAGGACGACCAGCGGCCTGGGGGTCATCGTCTCCCCTGAGTTCACCGTCGTGTCGCAAGAGTTGGCGGAGGGCTCCACCATCCGCTACCGCAGCGTCGACGACGCCGAGCTGCGCTCGGCCCTGCACACTCTGCTGCGCCCGACGTCGGGATCCTCCCACGAGGGGGAAGAGGACGGGTGAGTCGCTTCGAGGAGTTCGACGACGTCGATCCTGACGCTCTGCTGCGGATCCGCGGACTTCTGGAGCTGACTCCGGCGGACATGGGTCCAGAGCTCGCGACCTTCCGGGCGACACCGGGCTGGAGGGGAACCACTCTGGTCCTCCTTGCACCGGCGGCGCTGCTGCTCCTGATGCCGCTCGCCCCCGACGCGATCGGCCGTTGGTTGGCGGTGCTCGCGGCTGGTGCGCTGTTGCTCGCCACCGGAGCCTTCTGGGTCCGAGGCTGGTCAGAGCAGCACCGGGTGTGCCGCCACGGGCTCGTGCTGGGGCGCCGTGGGGAGTATGCCGTGCCGTGGTCGACGCTCGACCCGGGGCGGGTGCGCCTCATTCGTCGAGCCAACTTCATCACCCGTTATGGCATCCGACCGGGTCCTCTGCTGCGCCCCGGCGAGACCCTCGGCCACGCCCTTCTGGTCAACGGTGTGGACGCCACCCCGGCTGGCCACGCGCGCCTGGTCATGAACGAGCGACTGCACCGAGAGAGCGGCGGAGCCGATGCGGACCTGACCTGCTTCGATCGGTGGTTCCTGGCGGGTCGGCACGCCCCGGACCTGCTCCGCGCCATGGAGGAGGCCATGGTCGCCGACGGCTACTCCGCCACCGGCCTGACCGAAGCGGTCCTGGCCCGTCCTCTCGTCCTGCGCTGGGCGCCCGAGGCGCACCCGAGCGGCATACCGGGCGAGGGGCTGAGCCCGCTGCGCCGCATCACCGACCCGGTCCTCGGTGTCGACGCGCTCTGACGGCCCCGTCGATCAGGGCTCGCCCGACGCCAGCAGCCGCGCGAAGCCCTCCTCGTCGAGCACCGGGACCCCCAGCTCCTCGGCCCTGGCGGCCTTGGACCCGGCGTTGGCGCCGACGACGACGTAGTCGGTCTTCTTGCTCACCGACCCGGCCGCCTTGCCGCCGCGGGCGATGATCGCCTCCTTGGACTCGTCCCGCGAGAAACCCTCGAGCGAGCCGGTCACGACCACCGTCTTCCCCTCCAGCGTGCGCTCGATCGAGGCGTCACGCTCGTCCGCCATGCGCACCCCGTCGGCGGCCCACTGCTCGACGACCTCCCGGTGCCAGTCGACGTCGAACCACGCGACCACCGACTCGGCGATGATCTGGCCCACCCCCTCGGTCGCGGCCAACTCCTCCACGGAGGCCGACCGGATGGCCTCCATCGACCCGAACTCGGTCGCCAGCGCCCGCGCCGCCGTCGGCCCGACATGCCGGATGGACAGCGCGACGAGCACCCGCCACAGCGGCTGGTCCTTCGCCCCGCGCAGGTGCGCCAGCAGCCGCTCGCCGTTGGCGGAGAGCACCCGGCCCTCGACCACGGTCTCCGGCGGGTCCGCCTTCTTGGCCGACCGGGTGAACAGCGGCACCGCCAGGAGGCGCTCGCGGTCCGCGCGCTCCTCCTCGGCGGTGGGCGGCTGCTCCGGGGTGCCGTGGGCCAGCCCGAACAGGCCCGCCTCGTTGCGGATGACCCCGGCGTCGAGCAGCGCGGTGACGCCCTCGTAGCCCAGCGCCTCGATGTCGAAGCCGCCCCGCCCGGCCAGGCTGAAGAGCCGCTCCCGCAGCTGTGCCGGGCATTCCTTGCTGTTGGGGCAGCGGATGTCCTTGTCCCCCTCCTTCTGCTCGGCCAGCTCGGTGCCGCAGGACGGGCAGTGCGTCGGCATGACGAACTCGGTCTCCTCCCCTGTGCGCAGGTCGGCGACCGGGCCGAGGATCTCGGGGATGACGTCGCCGGCCTTGCGCAGCACCACGGTGTCGCCGATGAGCACGCCCTTGCGCCGGACCTCGTGCTGGTTGTGCAGGGTGGCCCGCTCGACGGTCGACCCGGCGACGAGCACCGGCTCCATCAGCCCGTAGGGCGTGACCCGCCCCGTGCGGCCGACGTCGACCCTGATGTCGAGCAGCTTCGTCGTGACCTCCTCGGGCGGGTACTTGTAGGCGATGGCCCACCGCGGGGCCCGCGAGGTCGCCCCGAGCTGGCGCTGCACGGCCACCTCGTCGACCTTGACGACCACCCCGTCGAGCTCGTGCTCCACGTCGTGCCGGTGCTCGCCGTAGTAGCGGACGATGTCGTGCACCTCGGCCCGGGTGGAGACGACCCTCGCGCGGTCGCTGACCGGCATCCCCCAGGCGCCGAGCACGGCATACGCCTGCGACTGGCGGGTGATGTCGAAGCCGGTGCGCGCTCCGATCCCGTGCACGAGCATGCGCAGCGGGCGGCTGGCCGAGACGCGGGGGTCCTTCTGCCGCAGCGACCCGGCCGCCGAGTTGCGCGGGTTGGCGAAGGGCGCCTTGCCCGCCTCGACCAGGGAGGCGTTGAGCTCGGTGAAGCCCTCGAGCGGGAAGAAGACCTCGCCGCGGATCTCCACCAGGGCAGGGATCTCGCTGGGGACGTCCGGAGACGTCGCGGGCTGCTCGGTCGGCGGGGTCAGCCGGTGCGGCACCCCCTCAATGGTGCGGACGTTGAGGGTGACGTCCTCCCCGGTGCGGCCGTCGCCGCGGGTGAGGGCCTGCGTCAGGACGCCGTCCTGGTAGAGCAGGTTGACCGCCAGTCCGTCGATCTTGAGCTCGCAGAGGTAGTGCACCTCCGCACCGCCGGCCTCGCGCTCGACCCGCTCGAACCACTCGTCCAGCTCCTGCGGCGAGAAGGCGTTGTCGAGGCTGAGCATGCGCTCGCGGTGGTCGACCGCGGTGAACTCGGTGGAGAAGGTGCCGCCGACTTGCTGGGTCGGGCTCTCCGGGGTGCGCAGCGCCGGGTGCTCCTCCTCCAGCTCCTCCAGCTCACGCAGCAGCGCGTCGAACTCCCCGTCGCTCACCGTCGGCGCGTCGCGCACGTAGTAGGCGAACTGGTGGCCCCGGATCTGCTCGGCGAGCTCGGTCGCGCGGCGCCGCGCGTCCTCGGGCGGCGGGGCCTCGTCGGCGGCGGCGGGGGTATGCGTCGAGGGGCTGGCGTCGGTCACGTGCTCATTGTGCTGCACGCCACCGACACCAGCCCCTCGTGCTGGCCGTTCAGACCCGGCTCAGCTGGTGCTCTTGAAGTAGGCCGTCGACTCCTTCTTCCACAGCATGAAGACGATGACCGCCGCGAGGACAGCGCTGACCAGCGACAGGACGAGGTTGAGCGTGCCGCCCGCCGCGGAGCCCGGCATCATGCTCGTGCCGATGAGGCTGAGCAGGGTCGTCACCACGTTGATGACACCGAGGATGGTCGCGACGATGCGCGCCCAGCTCTTGCCCTTGCCGTTGAGGAAGCCCATGAGAAACCAGATGGCGGCGATGATGATCGCCGTCACGAGGCCGATGATGGGAGCGCTGGAGACCGAGGCGTCCACGATGGCCGGGTCGACCGCCTGACCGGAGGCCTCGAGCTGCTCCTCGACCTGCTGGCGCAGCTGGTCCTCCGGGGTGGTGAGCGCCAGGATGCCGCTGACGAGCGCCAGGGCACCACCGGCATACATGAGCTTCTCGGCCAGACCCACCGAGCCCGGCTTGGCGACCGGACCGCCGTGGCCGGCGCCGGCGTTGTCGTAGCTGGGCGCCGACTGGTAGCCGCCCTCGGGCTGCGGCGCGTTCGGGTCGTGCTGGTACGGGTCTTGGCCCGGGTTCTGCGTCATGATTCCCCTTCCGTGGAGCGTGCCGGTGCGCACGCGTGACGCCCGTAGCCTAGCGGGACGGGTGTGATTCAGGCGTCAGCACGCTCAGCGAGCCTGAGCGCACCCTGGACGAGCCCGCGCGTCGCGTCGAGCGCATCGTCCGGCGCGGCGGAGGCCAGTCCGCACGGCGGGGTCAGACCGACCTCGGCGAGAGCGGCCGGTGACAGCCCCACCTCCTGCCACCGACGTAGCAAGGGCTCGGCAGGATCCGGTGACCACGGGTCCACACCGGCCCACAGTCGCACGCCACCCTCCACCGCCGCGGCGACCTGCTCGAAGCGGCCACGCCCCACCTGCTCCAGGTTGAGCGCGACGAAGTCGGCGCCGCTCCCGGCCAGCACGTCGACCGGGGGGTCGCCGGCGCAGCAGTGCACCCCGGTCGTCCGCGCGCCGCGCTGGTCGAGGACCTGCCGCAGCGCCGGCACGACCTCGCCGCGCTCCGGCGTCCGGAGCACGCTGTAGCCCGACTCCGAGCGCACCCGGCCCCGGAGGACGGTCGGCAGCGAGGGCTCGTCGACCTGCAGCACCAGCTCGGCGCCGGGCACCAGGGCCTGCACCCGCCCCAGGTATGCCCCGATCCCCTCGGTCAGCGAGTCCACCACGTCCCGGGTCGCGCCGGCGTCGCCGAGCACGCGGTCGCCGAGCGGCCGCCACAGCGCCGCGGCAAGCGTCCAGGGGCCGGCGACCTGGACCTTGAGCGGACCGGCATACCCGTCGAAGGCCTCGGCGAGCTCGTCCAGGTCCTCGGCGAGCAGCGAGGCGGCGCGCTCGGCGTCGCGGCCCGGGCGGTCGACGAGCCGCCACCCCTGCGGCTGGAGGTCCACCGGCAGGTCGACGAGCAGGTGCGCGGCCCGGCCGATCATGTCGCGCCGGGGCCGCGAGCAGGCAGCTCGGGCAGGTACGGGATGGGTCGGACGCCGTCCGCGGCGCCCTGCGCGAGCTCACCCCGCACCACCGCGAGCGCCTCGCGCACCCGGGTGCCGGGCCAGGATCCGATGCCGGTGACGTCGACCACGGCGGACACTCTAGGTGCTCAGGCGAGCAGACTGACCACGACCGCGAGGACGACGGTGTTGAAGACGAAGGCGACGACGGTGTGCACCGTGGCGGTCCGGCGCACCTGACCCGTCCGCAGGTCGACGTCGGTGGTGCCGAAGGTCGTCGAGACGGCGACGGCGAGGTAGGCATAGTCGGCGAGCGGGCGGTAGTGCACCTCCTTGCCCGGGAAGCCCAGGGCCTTGCCCCCGCTCTGCACGTCCTCGACGAGGTAGGCGACGGTGAAGGATACGGCGACCGCGACCCACGACACCACGACGAGCGAGACCCCGAGCAGCACCCGCAGCCCGGCCGAGAAGGCCGAGTTCTCGATCACCTCCCCGGGCATCCAGACGATGGTGACCAGCAGCGCCGCCGCCCCGATGAAGAGTGACACCCCCGGCCCGGGCGCGGTGCCGTAGACGTAGCGCTGCGCCCAGGAGCCGCGGTCCTCGGCACGCGCCCACTCCTCCATCTCGGCCCGCGAGGAGCGGACGAGCACCACGAGCGTGAAGACCGTGTAGATGACGAGGTAGACGAGCAGGAAGATCACCGCACTGTCGCTGACGTGGGAGGGGATCTCCTCGAGGCTGCGCGGGCGTCCGCGCACGAGCAGGGCGACCGGCAGGGACAGGAGGATCACCGGCACGGTGCGCCGCGATTCCGGCAGCCACCAGGGCCAGCTGCGCATCCGGCTCAGCACGCGGCCCTCCCCGTGCTCGCGATGGTGGCCGACCCCACCACCCTCGTCCCGTCGTAGAGCACCACGGACTGTCCGGGCGCGACGCCCCGGATCCGCTCGGCGAGCCGCACCGTGACCCCCGCAGGTATGCCCTCATCCCCCTGCGTCCCCACGCTCACCCGGGCAGCGTACTCCTGGCCGTGGGCCCGGATCTGCGCCCCCAGGGCCAGCTCGGTGCCGACCGGCGGCGGTGCGCCGCACCAGCGCAGGTGGTCGCCCTCGACGAGGTCCACGCCGAGCAGCTCCTCCGGGCCGACGACGACGGTGTTGGTGCGGGTGTCGGTGGAAACGACATACCGCTTGCTGCCGTCGGCGGGCGGGACCTTGAGCCCCAGACCACGCCGCTGCCCGACGGTGTAGCCGTGCGCGCCCCCGTGCTCGCCCAGCACCTCCCCGTCGGCGTCGACGATCGGCCCCGGCTCGGCGCCGAGCCGCTTCGCCAGGTAGCCGCGGGTGTCGCCGTCGGCGATGAAGCAGATGTCGTGGCTGTCCGGCTTCTTCGCGACCGAGAACCCGCGCCGCCGCGCCTCGTCCCTGATCTGCGGCTTGGTGGTGTCGCCCAGCGGGAAGAAGCTGCGGGCCAGCTGGTCGGCGTCGAGCACACCGAGGACGTACGACTGGTCCTTCGCAAGGTCGACCGCGCGGTGCAGCTCGCGGCGCACCCCGCCCGGCGCGAGGCGTCCTCGTGCTCCTCGATCTGGGCGTAGTGCCCGGTGGCGACCGCGTCGAAGCCGAGCGCGAGCGCCTTATCCAGCAGCGCGGCGAACTTGATCTTCTCGTTGCAGCGCAGGCAGGGGTTCGGGGTGCGGCCGGCGGCATACTCCCGCTCGAAGTCCTCGACCACGTCCTCGCGGAAGCGCTGCGCCATGTCCCAGACGTAGAACGGGATGCCGAGCCGGTCGGCGACCCTGCGCGCGTCCCCGGCGTCCTCGATCGTGCAGCAGCCGCGCGCCGACTCGCGCAGGGTGGAGGCGGACTGGGCGAGCGCCAGGTGCACGCCGACGACCTCGTGACCGGCGTCGAGCATGCGCGCGGCGGCGACGGCGGAGTCGACCCCGCCGCTCATGGCGGCGACGACCCGCATCAGGCGCTCCTCGCCGGGGTGCTCGGGCGGCGGCTCGCGGCGTGCGCGCGCCGGGCGCGGTCGAGGGCGGGCTGCAGCGCGGCGAGGAAGGCGTCGACGTCGGCCTGGCTCGACCCGTGCCCGAGGGTGAGCCGCAGCGCACCTCGCGCCTGCTCCTCCGGTATGCCCATCGCCAGCAGCACGTGGCTCGGTCGCGGCACCCCGGCCTGGCAGGCGGAGCCGGTCGAGCAGGCGATGCCGGCCGCGTCGAGCAGGTAGAGCAGCGAGTCGCCCTCGCAGTCGGCGACCTGGAGATGGGCGTTGCCGGCGAGGCGTGCCGTGGTGTCGCCACGGGTCCAGGGGCCGGAGACGCTGATGCCGGGGTCGAGGGCGAGCGCGCCCTCGACGAGGGCGTCGCGGAGCCGGGCGAGGTGGCGGGCGTGGCTGGCCTGGTGCTCCGCGGCGTGCGTGACGGCGAGCGCGAGACCGGCGATGGCCGGGGTGTCGAGCGTGCCCGAGCGCAGTCCGCGCTCCTGGCCACCGCCGTGGGTCAGCGGCACCGGGGCCTGGTCGCGGCCGGCGGTCAGCACGCCGACCCCGAGCGGCCCGCCGATCTTGTGGCCGGTGACTACTCCCAGGTCCACCTGGCTCAGGTCGAGCGGGGCCTGCCCCAGCACCTGCACGGCGTCGGAGTGCACCGGTATGCCGTGCTCGTGGGCGATGGTCGCGAGCTCGGACACCGGTTGGATCGTGCCGACCTCGTTGTTGGCCCACATGACGCTCGCGAGGGCGACGGTCTCGGGCCCACCGTCGGCGTCGAGCGCCTGCCGGAGCGCTTCGACGGTGATCCTGCCCTGGGCGTCCGGCTCGACCCAGGTGACCCGGGCACCCTCGTGGGTGACCAGGTGCTCGACCGGGTCGAGGACGGCGTGGTGCTCGATGCCGCTGACGACGAGCCGGTCCCGCCGCGGGTCGGCGGCCCGTCGCGCGGCATACGTGCCCTTGACCGCGAGGTTGTCGGCCTCGGTGCCGCCGGAGGTGAAGATCACCTCGGACGGCCGGACGCCCAGGGCCTCCGCGACCTGCTCGCGAGACTCCTCGACCACCCGCCGCGCCCGGCGGCCCGGGTCGTGCAGCGAGCTGGCGTTGCCGGTCTGCCGCATCTCCCGCGCGACCACCTCGACCACCTCGTCCAGCACCGGCGTCGTCGCGGCGTGGTCGAGGTAGGCGTGGGCGGCCTGGGGCTGCGGGCTGGGTGGGGTGCTCATGACGGTCAGCCAGTCTACGAGCGGCCGGTCGGGTCGGGCGCACCCGCGCGCGGGACGGGTCGCGCCCGCGTCAGGCTGGGGCATACCGCGACCCTGCGGCGACCTGGGCAAGGCTGTGCACCAGAAGCATCGCTCTCGACGCCGTCTGCGGTGCGCAACCTTGCCCAGGTCATCCCGAGGGGTCGCTTCCCCCGGTATGCCGGGTGCCCGACTCAGCCCTTGTGCTGCTGCACCTTCTCAGCCGCCTGCGGCAGGACGGTGAAGAGGTCGCCGACGACGCCGAAGTCCACGAGCTCGAAGATCGGGGCCTCCTCGTCCTTGTTGATGGCGACGATGGCCTTCGAGGTCTGCATGCCGGCGCGGTGCTGGATCGCGCCGGAGATGCCGGCCGCGACATACAGCTGCGGGCTGACCGAGACGCCGGTCTGGCCGACCTGGTGCGAGTGCGGGTACCACCCGGCATCGACGGCGGCGCGGGACGCCCCGACCGCGGCCCCGAGGGAGTCGGCGAAGGACTCGACCGGGCCGAAGTCGCCGCCGGTGCCGCGCCCGCCGGAGACGACGATCGAGGCCTCGGTCAGCGAGGGCCGGTCCGACTTCTCCTTCTCCGCCCGGGCGGTGACCCGGGCCGCCCTCGCCACCTCGGACACCTCGACCGAGACGGCCTCCTCAGCCGGGCTGGCGGGTGCCTCCTCGGCGCTGATGCTGTTGGGCTTGACGGTGACGACCGGGGTGCCGCGGGTGACGGTGGTGGTGACCGTGTAGTTGCCGGCGAAGACCGACTGGGTCGTGCCGACACCGCCGTCGACCGGCTGCACGTCGACCGCGTCGGTGACGATGCCGGACCCGGTCTTGATCGCGAGCCGCCCGGCGACCTCCTTGCCGTCGTTGGTCGAGGCGACCAGGACCGCGGCCGGCGAGACCCGGCCGACGAGGTCGGCCAGCAGCTCGGCGACGGGCGCGACGAGGTGGTCGGTGTAGACGGCGTCCTCGGCGAGGTAGACCTTGGCGGCGCCGTAGCGCGCGAGGTCCTCCTTCGCCGCGGCATAGCCCTGCCCGACGAAGACGGCCGACGGCTCACCCAGGCGACGGGCGGCGGTCAGCATCTCGGCGGTGGTCTTGCGGACGTCTCCGTCGACGTGGTCGACCAGGACGAGGACTTCACTCATGTCGATGGCTCCTTGGGATGTCGTGGTCGGGTCAGGCCAGCTTGCGGTCGGCGAGGAACTGGGCGAGCGCCTCGCCGCCCTGGCCCTCGTCGGTGACGACCTGACCGGCCTCGCGCGGCGCGCGCGCCTGGGTGTCGGTGACCATCGTCCAGGCGGCCCCGAGCCCGACCTGGGCGGCGTCGATGCCGAGGTCGTCCAGGCCCCAGGTCTCCACCGGCTTCTTCTTGGCCGCCATGATGCCCTTGAAGGAGGGATAGCGCGGCTCGTTGATCTGGTCGGTGACCGAGACGACGGCCGGCAGGCTGGCCTCGACGGTTTCGGAGACGGACTCGTTGTCGCGCCGGATCGTCACCGACCCGCCCTCGACGGTGAGCTCGGAGGCGAAGGTGACCTGCGGCATACCCAGGCGCTCGGCGAGCATCGCCGGCACGACGGACATCACGCCGTCGGTCGAGGCCAGGCCGGTGAGGACCAGGTCGACGTCGCCGATCTTCTGGATCGCCTCGGCCAGGATCAGCGACGTGGCGACCGAGTCCGAACCGGCGATGGCGTCGTCGAGGACGTGCACGCCCTTGTCGGCACCCATCTGCAGACTCTTCTTGACGGCGGTGGCGGCGTCGTCCGGGCCCATGGTGAGCACCGTCACCTCGCCCTCGCCCGCCTCGACGATCTTGAGAGCCTCCTCGACGGCATACTCGTCCAGCTCGGAGAGGATGCCGTCCACGCCCTCACGGTCGGTGGTGTGGTCCGCCTCGAAGGCGCGGTCGCCCTGAGCGTCGGGCACGTACTTCACACAGACGACGATGTTCACTGCTCACGTCCTCGTGGTTGTGGGTGGTCGTTGACGCCATGATGCCACTTGACGCGCGCGTCAACGACACCCGGGAGAGGTATGCCGGGAGCCGGGTCACGCGAAGAGCGTCGGCACCCAGGTGATCGCCATGACGGCCAGCGTGAGCAGCGGGTAGAGCAGGACGCCGACCCGGCGGGCCACGGCGCTGCGACGAGGCGCCTCGCCCGGGCCGGTGATCTCGTCCTCCTCCTCCGGGTTGAGCGCGGCCAGCGTGCTCGAGGCCGCGAGGGCCACCACCCCGAGGAGGGCGACCGGCAGCACGGGGAGCGTCGCGACCTCGGCGCGCAGCAGGAGCAGGCAGACCACGAAGACCGCGAACGGCGCGATCATGACGCCCCAGGCCAGCGCGGGCCGGTCCACGACCAGCCGCAGCAGCGCCGTCAGGCGGAGCAGGAGGGCGGCCGTGCAGAGCGCGGTGATCGCCAGGACGGCGAGGTAGCCGGTCGTGATCCGGACCGGGCCGTCGGCCAGCCAGGCCTGGAAGCCGTCCAGGACGAGCAGCATCCCCGCGAGGCCGAGGACCAGCTCGACAACGGAGCGCCGGCCCAGCCGCCACGGCTCCCCCTCCGGCAGCGCACGGGCATACGCGACGGGTTCGCCGAAGGCCTCGGCGGCGGGCTCGCCCGCCTCCCGGACGTGGCTCTCGACGGTGGCGAGCTGGTCGCCGATGACGCGTGGCGCGACACCGCGCAGGTTCTGCTCGGTGACGAAGGCGCGCACCCACCGGGGCTCTACGTTGGGGGCGAGCCGCTCGGGGTTGGCGGTGGGGCGCTTGGAGGTGGCGTTCATGGCGTGCTCGCTTCCGGCTCGGGGGTGCGGGCGGCCGCATCGGTCAGCCCCCGCGTGACAGTGGTGAAGTCGGCCCAGCGAGCGGCTTGCTCACCGGCGTGATGACGTCCCTGCTCGGTCAGGGCGTAGAACTTGCGGCCGGGTCCGCCCTCGCCGGGGCGCCACTCGACCGCCAGGTGCCCGGCGTCCTCGAGGCGGGCGAGCAGGGGATAGAGGGTGCCCCCCTTGACCGTGCCCAGCCCGGCCTCGCCGAGGCGTTGGGTGATGGCGTAGCCGTAGCTCGGCCCGTCGAGCAGGATGCGCAGCACGCACACCCCGAGCACGCCGCGGAGCCACTCGCCCGGCCACTGATCGCCTTCCATGACTAGATCATGTCTCTGACTAGTCAGCCATGTCAACTAGTCACGTTCTCCACTTGCCGATCGGGCGTCGCTGGTGGACACCCAGAGACCCACCGAGCGTCGCGTGTGGTGGGCAGCGAGGCCGTCGGCAACCACAGGCGACGCTCGGTCGGGGGTGAGACAACCACAGGCGAGGCTCGGTCGGGCGTGGGGCAACCACGAGCGACGCTCGGTGGTCAGCGGCCGGTGAAGCGCGCCTTGCCCGGTCCTTCCTCCACGAAGGAGGTCATGCCGATCTTGCGGTCCTCGGTGGCGAAGACGCCGGCGAACTGCATCGCCTCGATGGCGAGCCCGGTCTCGAGGTCACCGTCCAGGCCGCGGTCGATCGCCTCCTTGGCCGCGCGCAGCGCGAGGGCGGGGCCGCCGACGTAGCCCGAGACCATCTCCCGCGCCACCTGGTATGCCTGCCCCGGCTCCGCGAGCCGGTCTACCAGCCCCATGGCCAGCGATTCGTCGGCCTCGACCATGCGCCCGGTGAAGACCAGGTCCTTGGCCCTGGCCGGCCCGACGAGCCGCGCCAGCCGCTGGCTCCCCCCGGCCCCGGGGACGACCCCGAGCAGGATCTCCGGCTGGCCGAGCTTGGCGTCCGACGCGGCGACCCGGAAGTCGGCGCAGAGCGCGAGCTCGTTGCCGGCGCCGAGGGCATACCCCTCGATCGCGGCGACGACCGGCTTGGGGATGCGCGCGACGGCGGAGAAACACTCCTGGATGACCGGGGCGCGCCGGACCATGTCCGTGTAGGACATGTCCTGCATCTCCTTGATGTCCGCGCCCGCCGCGAACACCTTCTCGCCGCCGTAGAGCACGACCGCGGCAACCTCGTCGTCGTCCGCGACGATCCCGGCGGCCTCGCCGAGGGCGTCCTGCACCTCGATCGAGAGCGGGTTCATCTTCGGCCGGTCGACCCGTATGGTCCCGACCCCCTCCTCGACCTCGACCCGGACGAAGTCGCTGGCGGTGGGGACGGTCCTGCTCACGAGTCGTCCCGCGGGGAGCCCTCGCCGGGGGCGTCGGGTGTGTCCTCGCCGACGCCGCCACCGCCCGGCGCGCCCTGACCACCACCGGAACGTCCCTGCGGCCCGACCGACAGCCATGGCCCGACCTCGGTGCCCTCCGGGGCGCCCTCGGGCAGCTCGGGCTCCAGGCCCTGCTCGGCCTGGGACTTCGCGACGACGTTGCGGTGCCACAGCTGCAGCGCCTGCAGCAGCAGGCCCGTCGCGATCTGGATCTTGGGCTTGGGCTTCTCGGCGCGGGCGATGATCTGCTCGACCGCGAGCACCAGGTTGCCGGAGGCGATCCCGGCCTTGACCAGGTTGACGCCGAGCGTCACGTCGTTGCAGCCGTTGAGCCGGGTGAGCATCTCGTCGGGGACGCTGCTGGCGATCTGCCACTGGCCGAAGACGCGCATGATGTCGAACTGCTCGCCCTCGATGACCTTGACGAAGAGCTTCTGGTTCTGCACCTCGAAAGAGACGTCACCGGCCTTGTCGAGGTTGGGCGACATCTGCAGGTCCTGCAGCGCGTCGAGGACCCGGCCGGTCAGCGGGTGCTCCTGCGGCGGGGGCGGGAAGTTGGGCAGCGAGGTCGGATCACTCATGGATCCAACGTAACGGCTCGGCCGCGGCCCAGCGCCCCGACCCGGGTCAGCCGGCGCCGCACTCGATGCTGAGGTTGTTCTGCACGGTGCTGTAGACCCGGTTCCCGGAGCGGGCCGGCGGGAGCACCGACACCAACGGTGCCGCCAGGCGCGTCCGGTCCTTCTCCCCCTCGACCTGGATGTAGAGGTCCAGCGTGGTCCCGGCCCCGGCGGAGAGCGCGGCCGTCGGGACGCTCACGTCGAAGACGGAGACGCACGGCCGCCCCTCGGGCTGCTCGACACGGCCTGGCGAACCGAGGTCGAGGGTCTCCACGACGTCCCCCCCTCGTCGACGCAGGACCAGGTGGAGCGGCCGGTGCTCCTCCCCGGCCCGTGCACCGTGGACCTCCACGGACAGGCGCAGACCTCCGAGTCGCCGCCACGTCGCCGAGGCCACGAGCGCCGCCACGAGGGCACGGTCCCGGCTCTCCCGGGCCTCGAGGTCCAGGCCGGCGGCGTCGCCTGCGCGCACCAGTCGCGAGCGGGCGCGGAAGGGCTCGGCCAGCTGGTCCTCGAGGGCCGGCGGGATGTGGACGTCCATGAACCGGCGGTGCGCGGCCAGGAACTTCTCCCGGCGCGCCCTCGGCATCGTCGACCACCGCGCGGGCTGGTAGAACTTCAGGCACTTGCGCCGGTACAGGTCGAGCACCACCCGGTCGGCCCGCGCCGTGTCGGGATCGTTCTCCCGGATCAGCCGGGCGACCTCACCGATCGACCAGGTGTAGCCGTCGGGGTCGAAGGCCTGGACGCTGATGTTCTGCCCGTCGTCGCGGGAGATCAGGTGGTAGGCGACGTCACCGCCCAGGAAGGAGACACGGTCGGCGAGCAGGTAGGCCCGAGCCAGCATCATCCCGTCCTCGAGCCGCACCTTCTCCTCCGGGAAGGAGAGCCCCTCCCGCTCCAGGAAGCTGCGGCGGAACAACTTCTGCGGCGTCAGGGTGCGGAAGACCTTCTCCAGGTCGGCGTCCACCTGGGTCTGCGCGAACAGGTCCGGGACGTAGCGCCCGACGCCGAGCGAGCGCGGGACCACGACGTCGCTGCCGTGCTCGTCCGCCAGGTCCGCCATCCGACGCAGGGCGTCGGGCGCCATCACGTCGTCGGCGTCGGCGTAGAACACGTATCGCCCCCGGGCGAGCGCGGTGCCCCGGTTGCGCGGGATCCCCGGCCACCCGCTGTTGTCCTGGTGGACGACGCGCAGCTGCCGGTGGGTCGCCGCGAGGTCGTCCAGGAGCTGGGGACCGTCGTCGCTCGAGCCGTCGTCGACAGCGACGACCTCGTAGGCTTCCGGCCCGAGGTCCTGAGCGAGCAGGGAGTCCATCAGCGTCTGCAGGTAGGGCATGGCGTTGTAGACCGGCACGACGACGGAGACCCGGACCGCCTCATCCTGCGGGGGTGCGGACGGTGCCTCGGTGCTCATGCTCGCCTCCTGACGGACGACAGGTTCCCCACGTGCCCGGCGCCGCGGGCGGTCCACGGCTCCACGAGTTGTAGCACAGCGGCCCGAGCCGTGTCCGGGGCTCGTCGGTAGGCGTTGGATAGAGTTTCCCTCCGTCCCGCCACCGGGCCGGACTCTTCGAAGGATGGGTGTTGGTCGACGTGTCAGGTGTCGGTGGACGACGGTTCCTCGGGCTGGCACGAGCAGTCCGTCGGCGTGCCGGGACGACGACCCCGTCCGCCCGCCTGGTGGAGCTGCGTCGTGGACCCCTGGACGACCTGACCCTGGAGATCGTGGTGCAGGCGGCGGGGACCGGCCACCGTGCGATCGCCGAGCTGCGGGCACGGGGCGGGCACGACCTCGTCCCCGTCGCGCTGGACGAGGTCAGCCGCACCGGCGCGACCGTCCACCTGCGCGGCGTCCTGTCCGCGGCCGATCTCGAGCGGCTGGCCACCGGCACCCACGACGTCTCCGTCCTGCTCCTCGCCGGGCTGCGCCGGACCCGGCACGACATCCGGGTGCAGGCCGACCGGTCAGCCGTCCGGGCCTCGCTGCCGCTCGTCGAGCCCTACGTCACCCAGCGGGGCAACCTGAGCCTGCGCCGACGCCCGGGCCGCCTCACGCATCCCCCCGTCACCGGCCCTGCGGCGGCGCAGGTCGACCCTCGCTCCGTCGATCCCTCGCTGGCCTCGCTCGCGCCGGCGCTGGCCGCGCAGCTCAGAGCCGCCCTCGGCGCCGCCGACGTCGGCTACCACCTCCCCACGCGGGACGCCGTCTGCTTCGATCACCTCGTCCCCGGGCTGGATGTCAGCCTGGAGGTCGCCCGGGCCGAGGCGGGCTGGGAGATCACCGCGCGGCCGCGCGGCCGGACCTCCGCCCGCTTCCTGCGCAACACGCTCGTGGGTGAGGCGCGGATGGTGCGACGCCACGGGGTCGAGCTGCACCACGTGGCACGCCTCCCCGAGGGGCCCTCGGACGAGGCCCGGGCCGCACAGGGGCTCACCGCGCTGATCGACCGCTTCCGGCTCTTCCTCGACGCCGGCCCCCGGCCCGAGGAGTCCGGTCTCGTCCCCACACAGTGGTGGGACGCCAAACCCAACTTCGGCGACGTCCTGGGACCCCTCATCGTCCAGAGCCTCACCGGGCGACCCGCGATCAACGTGCGCTCGTTCCCCTCCGAGGACCCGGGCCTGTTCACGGTCGGCTCCATCGCCGCGCACCTCGAGCGACCCGGGGCACGCATTTGGGGATCGGGTCTCATCGGGGGCCTGTCGCCCACCAAGGTCGCCCACCTCGCCGAGCGGGCGCCCCGGGAGGTCCACGCCGTGCGCGGCCGCCTCACCAGAGAGGCCCTGGGCCGGGACCTCGGCTGGAGCGTCCCGGAGGTCTACGGCGACCCGGCTCTCCTCCTCCCCCGGTGGTACACCCCCAGGCCGTCGTCGCACACCCGCGACCGGATTGCCCTGGTGCCGCACTACATGCACCTCGACCTGGTCCCGCCGCAACTGCCCGACGACGTGGTGGTCGTAGACGTGCGCCAGGGGCCGGAGGAGGTGGTGGACCAGATCGCGAGCGCGCGAGCCTGCATCTCGTCCTCGCTGCACGGGCTCGTCGTCGCCCAGGCCTACGAGGTGCCGTGGACCTGGCTGCGGATCGGGGAGAAGAAGCTGCACGGCGACACCTTCAAGTTCGAGGACTTCTTCACCACGCTGGACCGTGAGGCGGTCCAGCTGCTGGACCTCGAAGCCCCCGCGCTCCAGGACCAGCCCTGGGGCGCTCTCGCCGCCCACGCCCGGGTTCCCGCCCCCCGTTTCGACGCCGACCGGCTCGTCTCCGCCTTCCCCGCCTTCTGACGCATGGCCGCCCTGGTCCGCCCGCGCCGCAGCATCGAGCGCCCGCCCCCGCTCGGCCTGACCCGCACCGACGCCGGGCCCGAGGTCGCGGTGCTCGCCCGCCACGCGAGCGCGGTCGAGGTATGCCTGTCCACCCCCGAGGGCGAGCGCCGGATCCCGTTGCGCCGCAACGCCCACGGGATCTGGTGGGACGTCGTGCCCGAGCTGGTGGCGGGAGCCCGCTACGGCTTCCGCGTGCACGGCCCGTGGGCGCCGGACGAGGGCCACCGGCACAACCCCGCCAAGCTGCTGCTCGACCCCTACGCCCACGCCGTGGACGGCGAGGTCGCCTGGGCGCCCGAGGTCTACGGCCACGTCGTCGGCGGTGACGGCTGGACCGACCCGGAGACGCCCGACGACCGCGACTCCGCCGCCCACGTCCCGCGCTCCGTCGTGGTCGACCAGAACGTCTTCGACTGGGGCCAGGACACCCGCCCAGACGTGCCCTGGACCGAGATGGTGCTCTACGAGGCGCACGTGCGCGGGCTCACGATGCGGCACCCGGGCATACCGGAGAAGATCCGCGGCACCTATGCCGCGCTCGGCCACCCGGCGCTGGTCGAGCACCTCACGAGCCTCGGCGTGACCAGCCTGGAGCTCCTGCCGATCCAGGCCTTCACCTCGGAGCCCGCCCTGGTGCGCCGGGGCCTGGCCAACTACTGGGGCTACAACTCCCTCGGCTTCTTCGCGCCGCACGCGGGGTATGCCGCCGCCACCGATCCGCAGGGCGTCGTGGACGAGGTCAAGGGTGCAGTGCGGGCGCTGCACGCGGCCGGCATCGAGGTCATCCTGGACGTCGTCTACAACCACACCGCGGAGCAGTCGTCCTGGGACGGCCCCACGCTGTCCTTCCGTGGCCTGGACAACCGCACCTACTACCGCCTCGACGACCGCGGCCGGGACATCGACGTCACCGGCTGCGGCAACACGCTGGACCTGCGGGACCCGCAGGTCGCCCGCATGGTGCTGGACTCGCTGCGCCACTGGGTGGAGGACTTCCACGTCGACGGCTTCCGCTTCGACCTCGCCCCGGCGCTGGCCCGCGGGCGCGACGACGCCTACGACCGCGAGCACGCCTTCCACGTCGCGCTGGAGGCCGACCCGGTGCTGAGCCGGGTCAAGCTCATCGCCGAGCCCTGGGACGTGGGCGTCCACGGGTGGCGCACGGGGCAGTTCCCGGCCGTCTTCGCCGAGTGGAACGACCGCTTCCGCGACACGGCGCGCACCTTCTGGCTGGCGGACGTGGGACGGCGCCTGCACGGCCAGCCCGGGCACGGGGTCCGCGAGCTGGCCACCCGGATCGCCGGCTCGGCGGACCTCTTCGCCGGCGACGGCCGGGGCCCCATCGCCTCGGTCAACCTCGTCACGGCGCACGACGGCTACACCCTCGCCGACCTCACGGCCTACGAGCACAAGCACAACCACGCCAACGGCGAGGACAACCGGGACGGGCACGGCGACAACCGCTCCTGGAACCATGGCGTCGAGGGCCCCACGGACGACCCGGAGGTGCAGCGGCACCGGCGCCGCTCGATCCGCAACCTGCTGGGCACGTTGCTGCTCTCCCCCGGGGTCCCCATGCTCGTCGCAGGAGACGAGCTCGGCCGGACGCAGCAGGGCAACAACAACGCCTACTGCCAGGACAACGAGCTCACCTGGGTGGACTGGGACCTCGAGGAGTGGCAGACCGCGCTGCTCGCGGACACCACGGCGCTCCTGCGGCTGCGCCGTGAGCTGGCGCTGCTGCGGGGCCCGGAGTTCGCCCGCTACGACGCCGCGCCCGGCCGGACCCGGCTGCGCTGGTTCGACGAGCAGGGCGAGGTCATGGCCGAGGACCGGTGGAACGACCCGCACCGCTGCACCCTCACGGTCGTGCACGACACGCTGCACCACCACGAGCCCGTGGCGGTGGCGCTGCTGCTGCACGCCGGAACCGGACGCACCACGATCGCGCTGCCCGACCTCGGCGGCGTGACGTGGTGGGACGTGCGCTTCTCCAGCGAAGGTGCCGGACAGGGGGCGGGCCCGGTCCCGTCCGGGGGCGTCGTCGAGGTCGGCGCGACGAGCCTGACCGTCCTCACCGCATACGTCGCCACGGGCGGACCGGGCGACACGGGCGGACCGGGCGACCAGGGCGACCCCGGGTATGCCTAGGCCACGACGCGTCGCGATCGTCGGTGGCGGCATCGCCGGCCTGACCCTGGCCGCCGCCCTGCCCTCCTGCGTCGAGGTGACCCTGCACGAGGCGCAGCCGGAGCGAGCCACCGGCGCCGCCCTCGGGCTGTGGCCCGCCGCCGTGCGCGCCCTGGGCCGGGTGGGCGTGGACCTGCCTCCTCCTGCCCCGCCCGGCCGGGCCGGGTTGTTCGGTGTCGACGGTCGCCGCCGGCTGCACCTGGCGACGCCGGCGCTCACCCTGCTGGAACGGCCCGACCTGATGGCCGCGCTGGAGGCGGCCGTCCCCGCCCGCGTGACGCGGGTGCACCAGGAGGTGGAGGACCCGACTGCTCTGGACGCCGACCTGGTCGTCGGCGCCGACGGTGTGCGCAGCCAGGTCCGCGGGCTGGTGCAGCGGGCCGACCGGGTCGCGACCCCCTGGGTCGCGTTGCGCGGCCTGGCCGGGCCGGCCGACCCGGCGGAGGTCGGCGAGTACTGGGGACCGGACCGCCTCTTCGGGCTGGTGCCGCTCGACGCGCGTCGGTCCTACTGGTTCACCACCCACCGCAGCGACCTGGGGCCCGAGCCGCTCGAGGTGCCCGAGGTGCTGGCGCAGGCGAGGACCCGCTTCGGCGGCGACTGCGCGACGATCCGGCGCCACCTGGAGACCGCCGACGACCGGATCCTGGCGACCCGCATCTGGACCGTCCCCGCCCTGCGCCGGTATGCCCGGGAGCGCTACGTCGTGGTCGGTGACGCGGCGCACGCCAGCACACCCAACCTCGGCCGCGGCGCCACCGACGCCGTGCTCGACGCGACCAGCCTGGCGGCCACGCTGACCGGTCACGGGTCACTGCTGCGCTGGCAGGCCGCACGGCTCCCGGCCACCCGCGCGAGCGCGCTCGGGGCCGCCGCGCTGATGCGCCTGGCCACCCGCCCGCGGACCCGCCCACGACCCGCTCGGGAGGGTGGGTGACCGCGCGTGGTTTCCCGGACGGAAGCCGGGTAGGTTTGGCCAGGTGACCGAGCACTCGACCGCGACCGCCCAGTCCCGTCCCGACGCCCCGGCGTCCGCCTCCCCCGGCATCGACCGCTCCGCCCTGGCCAGGTTCGGCCAGGAGCCGCTGGGCCGGATCCCCGTCCTCGACGTCGAGCCCGTCGTCGACGGCGGCCGGCGCCCCACCAAGGCCGTCACCGGTGAGGTCTTCACCGTCACCGCGACCGTCTTCCGCGAGGGTCACGACGCGGTCAACGCCACCGTGGTGCTGGTCGACCCGGACGGCACTGAGCACCACGTGCCGATGACGTGCACCAACCCCGGCCTGTCGCACTGGCAGGCGCAGGTCCACGCCGACACCGAGGGCGTGTGGCAGTTCCGGGTCGAGGGATGGTCCGACCCCTACGCCACCTGGGAGCACGACGGCACGATCAAGGTCGAGGCGGGCGTGGACGTCGAGCTCATGCTCGAGGAGGGCGCGCGCGTCCTGGAGCGCTCGCTGGACGCCGACGAGCACACCGAGGTGGACCGCGAGGTGCTCGAGCACGCGGCCGACACCCTGCGCCGCGGCACGTTACCCGTGGCAGAGCGGCTGCACGCCGGCACCTCCCCCGAGGTCGAGGCCGTGCTCGCCCGCACGCCGCTGCGCGAGCTGGTCAGCCCCTCCCCGTCCTACACCCTCCTCGTGGAGCGTCCGCTCGCCCTGACCGGCGCGTGGTACGAGATCTTCCCCCGCTCCGAGGGCGCCACCCAGGACCCGGACACCGGGCTGTGGACCAGCGGCACCTTCGGGACCGCCCAGGAGCGGCTGCCGGCGATCGCCGACATGGGCTTCGACGTCGTCTACCTCACGCCGGTCCACCCGATCGGTTCGACGAACAAGAAGGGCAAGAACAACACCCTCGACGCCGACGAGCACGACCCCGGCTCGCCCTACGCCATCGGCGCCGCCGAGGGGGGCCACGACGCGCTGCACCCGGACCTGGGCGACTTCGACGACTTCGACGCCTTCGTCGCCCGTGCCGAGGAGCTCGGGCTCGAGGTCGCGATGGACATCGCGCTGCAGGCCTCCCCCGACCACCCGTGGGCCACCAGCCACCCGGAGTTCTTCCAGATCCGGGCGGACGGCTCGATCGCCTACGCGGAGAACCCGCCCAAGAAGTACCAGGACATCTACCCCGTCTTCTTCGACAACACCCCGGACGCGGTGTATGCCGAGATCCGGCGCGTCGTGCAGGTGTGGATCGACCACGGCGTGCGGATCTTCCGGGTCGACAACCCGCATACCAAGCCGGTCAACTTCTGGCAGTGGCTCATCGCCGATGTCGCCCAGGACCACCCGGAGGTCATCTGGTTGGCCGAGGCCTTCACCAAGCCGATGATGATGCGCACCCTGGCCAAGGCGGGTTTCCAGCAGTCCTACACCTACTACGCCTGGCGCAGCACCGCCGCCGAGCTGCGTGACTACGTGACCGAGCTGGCGACCGAGACCGCGCCCTACATGCGCCCCTCGTTCTGGCCGACGACGCACGACATCCTCACGCCCTACATGAGCAACGGCGGGGTGACCGCCCACCTCGTCCGCTCCGCGCTGGCCGCCACGCTGGTGCCGACCTACGGCATCTACGCCGGCTTCGAGCACGTCGAGGACGTCCCGCGCCCCGGCGCCGAGGAGCACGTCGACAACGAGAAGTACGAGTACAAGGACCGTCGCTGGGACGAGCCCGCCGACGGCCGCCCGGACCTGTCCGGCTGGCTGACGATGCTCAACCGGATCCGGCGCGAGCACCCGAGCCTGCACTGGCTGCGCAACGTCACCTTCCACCAGGCCGAGGACGAGAACCTGCTGGTCTTCTCCAAGCACGGCGGTGGTGCCGCGGACGGCTCGGCACAGGACACGGTCCTCGTCGTCGCCAACCTCGACCCCTACACCGTCCGCGGCTCCCGGCTGCACCTCGACCTGCCCGCGCTCGGGCTGAGCTGGGGCGACCACTTCCGCGCCCACGACCTGGTCACCGGCGCGACGTGGGAGTGGGACGACGCGCCCTACGTCGAGCTCGGCCCGGGCTACGGGCACGAGCCGGTGCACATCATCCACGTGACGACGGTCTGAGAGGAGCACGATGCGCGGGTTGAACCTGCACCAGCCGGGGCTGCGGAACGACCCGGACTGGTTCCGCAAGGCGGTCTTCTACGAGGTCCTCGTGCGGGCCTTCGACGACTCGACCGGCTCCGGCTCCGGCGACTTCAGCGGGCTGATGAACCGGCTGGACTACCTGCAGTGGCTGGGGGTCGACTGCCTGTGGATCCCGCCGTTCTACGCCTCGCCGCTGCGGGACGGCGGCTACGACGTGGCGGACTACACCGCGGTCCTGCCCGAGTTCGGCACCCTGCCCGACTTCCGCGAGCTCATCAGCCAGGCGCACGCCCGCGGCATCCGGATCATCACCGACCTGGTGATGAACCACACCTCTGACCAGCACCCCTGGTTCCAGGCCAGCCGGTCCGACCCCGAGGGACCCTACGGCGACTTCTACGTCTGGTCCGACACCGACGAGGCGTATGCCGACGCCCGGATCATCTTCGTCGACACCGAGACCTCCAACTGGACCTTCGACCCGGTGCGGCGCCAGTTCTTCTGGCACCGCTTCTTCTCCCACCAGCCCGACCTCAACTTCGAGAACGAGGCCGTGCGCGAGGCGATGTTCGACGTCGTGCGCTTCTGGATGGACCTGGGGATCGACGGCTTCCGGCTCGACGCCGTGCCCTACCTCTTCGAGGAGGAGGGCACCAACTGCGAGAACCTCCCCCGCACCCACGAGTTCCTCGCCGCGCTGCGGGCCATGGTGGACGAGGAGTACCCCGGCCGGGTGCTGCTCGCGGAGGCCAACCAGATGCCGGCCGAGGTCGTGGACTACTACGGCACGCCCGAGGCGCCGGAGTGCCACATGTGCTTCCACTTCCCGGTGATGCCGCGGCTCTACTACTCACTGCGCGAGGAGAAGGCCGAGCCCGTCATCCGGGTGATGGAGGAGACCCCCGCGATCCCCGCCGGCACCCAGTGGGGCACCTTCCTGCGCAACCACGACGAGCTGACCCTGGAGATGGTCTCCGGGGAGGAACGCTCGGCGATGTACGGCTGGTACGCCCCCGACCCGCGGATGCGCGCCAACGTCGGCATCCGGCGTCGGCTGGCGCCGCTGCTCGACAACTCCCGCGAGGAGATCGAGCTCATCAACGCGCTCCTGCTCTCGCTGCCCGGGTCGCCCTGCCTCTACTACGGCGACGAGATCGGCATGGGGGACAACATCTGGCTCGAGGACCGTGACGCGGTGCGCACGCCGATGCAGTGGACCCCGGACCGCAACGCCGGTTTCTCCACCGCCGACCCCGGCAAGCTCTACCTCCCGGTCATCAGCTCGCTCGTCTACCACCACAACGGGGTCAACGTCGAGGCCCAGATGGCCAGCGGCTCCTCGCTGCTGCACTGGACCCGGGGCATGCTTCAGGTCCGCGCCGCGCACGAGGTCTTCGGCACCGGCGACTACCTGCCCTGCGAGGCGGACAACGACGCCGTCCTCGCCTTCGCGCGGGCCCTGCCGGAGAGCGAGGACGCCGACGACGAGGAGCGCGAGGGCCACCCGGCGGTGCTCTGCGTCAACAACCTCTCCTCGCGGCCGCAGGCCACGACGATCACGCTGCCCGAGCGGCTCCGGGGCTCCGACGTCCGTGACCTCTTCGGGGGGCTGAACTTCCCCGACGTCGCCGCGGACGGCACGATCACCCTCACGCTGGGGTCGCGCGGCTTCTTCTGGCTGGGGCTGCGCCCGCCGGCACCCCCGGCACCGGCAGCCGCTGCTGCCACGCCCGAGACGTCTACCCCGGAGGGGACCTGATGGCCACGCTGACGCCGACGTTCGAGGACTTCCTGCCCGCCTGGGTGGCCCGGCAGCGGTGGTACCGCGGCAAGCGCGCCGGTGCTCCGGCGCTGCGGCGCGTGTCGAGCATCCGCTGGCAGGACCCGTTCGGCGAGGTGGGCATCGACGACCACCTCCTCGTCGACGAGTCCGGCCCCGAGCCCGTCGTCTACCAGGTGCCCCTCACCTACCGCGCCGAGGCGGTGCCCTTCCTCGAGCACGCGCTCGTCGCGACGGCCGAGCACAGCGAGCTCGGGACGCGCTACATCTACGACGCGACCCACGACCCGGTCTTCGCCGACGTGCTGCTGCGCGAGATGTATGCCGAGCACGAGGTCCCCGCCGCGCACGCGCGACGCCTCGCGCCGGAGGGTCCCGTCCCGGCGCTGGCGAGCTCCCGGGTGCTCACCGGCGAGCAGTCCAACACCTCGATCATCGTCGACATGCACGGCGAGGACCTGCCGGTCATCATCAAGCTGTTCCGGGTGCTCGCCGAGGGGGACAACCCGGACGTGTCCGTCCAGACCGCGGTGAGCCGTGGCGGGTCGCGACAGGTGCCCGACCCGGTCGGCTCGATCGAGGGTCGCTGGGTCGCTCCCGGCGGCGGCGAGGCGCACGGCCACCTCGCCTTCGCCCAGGAGTTCCTGCCCGGCACCGAGGACGCCTGGCGGCGCGCGCTCGTGGCCGCCGGGGCGGACCGGGACTTCACCGAGAGTGCCCGCTCGTTGGGCGCCGCCACGGCCGCCGTGCACGCGGTGCTGCGGGACGCCTTCGGCACCCGGCCCGCCGCGGACCGCCGCTCCACCCTGGTCGCGCAGATGCGGACCCGCGCCGAGCAGGCCTTCCGGGACGCGCCGGAGCTCTCGGCCTACCGCGAGCCGGTGCTCGGGGTGTATGCCGAGCTCGAGTCCTCCGACCTGCCGACCTGCAGCGGATCCACGGCGACTACCACCTCGGTCAGGTGCTCGACGCCCCCGACCGCGGCTGGGTGCTGCTGGACTTCGAGGGCGAGCCGCTGCGCCCGCTCGCCGAGCGCACCGAGCCCGACCTCGCGCTGCGCGACGTGGCGGGCATGCTGCGCTCCTTCGACTACGCCGCCGCCTCCGCCGCTGCCTCGGGGGCGGGGGACCGCGGCTCGTGGGCCACCGCCGCCCGCGAGTCCTTCCTCGACGGCTACGCCACCGGTTCCGGGGAGGACCGCCGCGAGGAGCTCGCTGCGCTGCTGGCCGCGCTGGAGCTCGACAAGGCGCTCTACGAGGTCAGCTACGAGGCGCAGAACCGGCCCGAGTGGGTCGCCATCCCGGTCGCTGCGGTGCGCCGGCTCCTCGGCGAGCCGGCCGCGGACGGGCGCCACCGCGGTGCCCCCACCGTGCCCGCCTCACCCGCGGCTGCGGCGGCCGCGGCGGCCCCCACCACCGACGCGACCGCCGGCGCAGCTGCAGCAGGCACCGCCACCGTCCCCGCCGACGGTGCGACGAAGGAGACCTCCGTGAGCACGAGCGACACACCCCCCGCCCCCACCTCGGGTGTCACCGACGAGGCCACGTCCGGGCCAGAAACCCCCTCTGCCCGACCCGAGTCGGACGCACAGGATGTCCGCTCCGAGCCGGACGGCACCGGCGACGACTACGGCGCCTCGCTCATCGAGGTCGAGCGGCACGACGGTCCGCTCTCCCACCCGCCGACCGGTGACCGGCGCGCGGCCAGCGGCTCCGCCCCGGTGTCGGCCTCCGGCCGGGGCGCGAGCGGCGGTTACCCGCACGCCCCGGTGCCGCCGCCCGAGGACATGCAGGTCGGCGCGCTGCCCCCCGGGCGACGCACCGGCGAGGAGGTCGAGCTCGCCCCGCGCCCCGGCCGCTCGGCCAGCGGCTGGTCCGGCGAGCCCCAGGGGGACCCGGAGGTGCTGCGTGCCGCGGCCTGGGACGAGGCGAGCGGGTCCGAGCGGGTCGTCACCTCCCGGCCGGGTGACCGCCGGCCGCTGGACGAGCCTGCCGGCCCGGCGGCGCCGCACACGCGTCCGCTGGACCTGGACGAGGCGGCCGACGTGGTGGACGGGCTGCACCGCACCCCGCAGGCGCTGCTGGGCGCGCACGCCTTCGAGGGGCACGTGACCGTCCGGACGCTCCAGCCGGAGGCCACCGGCGTCGAGGTGCTGCTCCCGGGCGGCGCGACGGTGCCCATGACCCACGAGACCGGGGGCATCTGGGTCGCTGTCCTGGACCGCGAGAGCGTCCCCGCCTACCGGCTCAAGGTGTCCACGGACACCGGCGCGCACGTCGTCGACGAGGCATACCGGCACGGGCCCAGCCTCGGGCAGACCGACCTGCACCTCATCGGCGAGGGTCGCCACGAGGAGCTGTGGCGGGCCCTGGGCTCGCACGTCATGACGGTGCGCGACGAGCTCGGCGAGGTCACCGGCACCCGCTTCGCCGTGTGGGCGCCGCACGCCGAGGCGGTGCACGTCGTCGGCGACTTCAACGGCTGGAACGGCGCCACCCACGCGCTGCGCGCGCACGACGACGTCGGCGTCTGGGAGCTCTTCGTGCCCGGGGTGCGCGAGGGTGCGCACTACAAGTACGACATCACCGGCCCGGACGGCGTGCGCCGCGCCAAGGCCGACCCGATGGCGCGGGCCAGCGAGGTCCCGCCCTTCACCAACTCGGTCGTCACGGTGAGCACCCACCGCTGGGGCGACGGCGAGTGGATGGCGGCCCGCGCCGCGGGTGACATCCACCACGGCCCGATGAGCGTCTACGAGGTGCACCTCGGCAGCTGGCGGCAGGGCCTGGGCTACACCGAGATCGCCGACCAGCTGGTGCCCTACGTCGCCGAGATGGGCTTCACCCACGTCGAGCTCATGCCCGTCATGCAGCACCCCTACGGCGGCTCGTGGGGCTACCACGTCACCGGCTACTACGCCGCGGACAGCCGGTTCGGCCACGAGGACGGGCTGCGCTACCTCGTCGACCGGCTGCACCAGGCCGGGGTCGGGGTCATCCTCGACTGGGTCCCGGGGCACTTCGCCACCGACCCGTGGGCGCTGGCGCGCTTCGACGGCACCCCGATCTACGAGCACCCGGACCCGCGCAAGGGCTGGCACCCGGAGTGGGGCTCCTACATCTTCGACTTCGGCCGGCCCGAGGTGCGCAACTTCCTCGTCGCCAACGCGACCTACTGGCTGGAGGAGTTCCACGCCGACGGCCTCCGGGTCGACGGCGTCGCCTCGATGCTCTACCTGGACTACTCCCGAGACGAGGGCCAGTGGCTCCCGAACCGGCACGGCGGCCGGGAGAACCTCGAGGCCGTGGCGCTGCTGCAGGAGGCCAACGCGACGGCATACCGGCGCTCCCCCGGGGTGGTGATGATCGCCGAGGAGAGCACCTCCTGGCCCGGCGTGACCGCCCCGACCGACGAGGGCGGGCTCGGCTTCGGCTTCAAGTGGAACATGGGCTGGATGCACGACACGCTCGGCTACCTCGGGGCCTCCCCCTTCACCCGGGCGCACCAGCACCACGCGCTGACCTTCTCGCTCGTCTACGCCTTCGGCGAGAAGTACATCCTGCCGATCAGCCACGACGAGGTCGTGCACGGCAAGGGGTCGCTGGTCCGCAAGATGTCCGGTGACGTGTGGCAGAAGTTCGCCACCACCCGGGCCTTCCTCGCCTACCAGTGGAGCCACCCGGGCAAGCAGCTGCTGTTCATGGGCTCGGAGTTCGCCCAGGCCCGGGAGTGGGCCGACGGTGGCTCGCTGAGCTGGGAGCTCACCGAGCAGCCCGAGCACGCGGGGGTCCAGGCGCTGGTCCGCGACCTCAACCGGCTGTATGCCGAGCTGCCGGCGCTGTGGCAGATCGACCACCACGAGCACGGCTTCAGCTGGCTGGACGCCAACGACGCCGGCCGCAACCAGTACTCCTACCTGCGCTGGGGCAACGAGGGCGAGGACGGGCTGCGGTCGGTCGTCGCGGTCGTCGTCAACTTCAGCGGGATCCCGCACCACCAGGTGCACGTCGGGCTGCCCTACGGCGGCCGGTGGCGCGAGGTCCTCAACACCGACGCCGAGGTCTACGGCGGCTCCGGCCAGGGCAACCTGGGCGCGGTCGAGGCGGTCGACCACGGCCACCAGGGCCAGCCCTTCTCCGCGCTGGTCACCGTGCCGCCGCTGGGCGCCGTCTGGCTGGTGCCCGACCCGCTGACCGAGGAGGAGCAAGCGGAGCGGGACGAGCAGCAGCGCGTGGCAGCAGGTGCGGGCGACGAGGCGGAGGCCTCGGACGAGGCCGAGGCGACCGGGAGCGACGGGCGACCGGCCACGGCGACCGACGCCGCGGACCCGGTCGACGAGAACGGTGTCGACACGGACGGACTCGACAACGGCTCGTCCCACGCGGACGGCGCGAGCCGGACCGACGACGACGCCGGCACCGGCGAGCTGGGTGACGGCTCGACCGAGGAGCTGGCGCACGACGAGCTGCCCGCGGACCACCCCTTCGTCACCGAGGGTGGCCAGCCGATCGACCACGAGGAGCGCACCACGGTCGCGACGCTGGACGACGGCGAGGGCGACACGGGGGCGGACCAGACCGACTTCTCACGCTTCGGCGTGCGGCGCCGGGAGGACGGCGCGCCTGCGCCAGGAGCAGACACCGGGAACGACTGAGAGGGAGAGCGCCATGGCACGACACGACCGCGCCGGCACCAGGGCGACCGCGCAGGACCTGATCGACGTGGCGGCCCTGCTGCGGGCATACACCGAGATCGTCCCCGACCCCGACGACATCGACCAGCAGGTCGCCTTCGGGACCTCGGGGCACCGGGGCAGCGCGCTGGACGGCACGTTCAACGAGCAGCACATCCTGGCGACCACCCAGGCGATCTGCGACTACCGCGCGGAGCAGGGCACCGAGGGCCCGCTCTTCCTCGGCAAGGACACCCACGCGCTGTCGGTCCCCGCCTGGCGCAGCGCGCTCGAGGTGCTCGTCGCGAACGGCGTGGACGTGTGGACCGAGGGCTCCGAGGACGAGTTCACCCCCACCCCGGCGGTCTCGCGGGCGATCATCGCGCACAACCTGGAGGCCGGGTCGGAGGGCGAGACGCCGCGACCCGAGGCCGACGGCATCGTCGTCACGCCCTCCCACAACCCGCCCCGGGACGGCGGCTTCAAGTACAACCCGCCGCACGGGGGGCCGGCCGACACCGACGCCACCGGCTGGATCGCCGACCGCGCCAACGACCTGCTCCGCGGCGGGCTGGCCGAGGTCCGGCGGGTTCCCGCCGAGGAGGCCCTGGCCGCGGTGCAGGTCTACGACTTCATGGGTGAGTACGTCCGCGCCCTGCCCCGGGTCGTCGACGTGGAGGCCATCCGGGAGGCGGGCGTGCGCATCGGCGCCGACCCGCTCGGCGGGGCGGCCGTGGCCTACTGGCAGGCGATCGCCGACGCGCACGGGCTCGACCTCACCGTGGTCAACCCGGACGTCGACCCCACCTGGTCGTTCATGACCCTGGACTGGGACGGCAGAATCCGGATGGACTGCTCCTCCCCCGACGCGATGGCCTCGCTCATCGACATCATGTCCGGCGAGGGCGGTGGCAGCTACGACGTCGCCACCGGCAACGACGCCGACGCCGACCGGCACGGGGTCGTCACCCCCGACGGCGGCCTGCTCAACCCCAACCACTACCTCGCGGTCGCCATCGACTACCTCTACGGCGGCGCCCGGCCGGACTGGCCGCAGGGCACCGCGATCGGCAAGACGCTGGTCAGCTCCTCGATGATCGACCGGGTCGCGCAGGCGCGGGGACGCGAGCTCACCGAGGTCCCGGTCGGGTTCAAGTGGTTCGTCCCCGGGCTCATGGACGGCTCCATCGCCTTCGGCGGCGAGGAGTCGGCCGGCGCCTCCTTCCTCTGCCGCGACGGCTCGGTGTGGTCCACCGACAAGGACGGCATCATCCTGGCGCTGCTCGCCTCGGAGATCATCGCCCGCACCGGCCGCTCCCCCTCGCAACGGTATGCCGAGCTCGTCACCGAGGTGGGCGGCGGGCAGACGCCGGCCTACGCGCGGATCGACGCCCCCGCGGGCCGGGAGCAGAAGGACCGGCTGAAGAAGCTCTCCGCCGACGACATCAGCGCCACCGAGCTGGCCGGCGAGCCGATCACCGCCGTGCTGACCGAGGCCCCCGGCAACGGGGCCGCGATCGGCGGGGTCAAGGTGACCACCGAGAACGCCTGGTTCGCGGCCCGCCCCTCAGGGACCGAGGACGTCTACAAGATCTACGCCGAGAGCTTCCGCGGGGCCGAGCACCTGGCGCAGGTGCAGGCGGAGGCGCAGCAGGTCGTGGACGCGGCGCTGGCTCAGTAGAGCGCGCTCATCAGCGCCCGGCGGGCCTTGCCGACCCGCTCGTCCTGGCTGCCGATGACGTCGAAGAGACCGAGCAGGTGGTTGCGGGCACGGTCGCGGTCCTCGCCGCTGCTGCGGCGCACTGCCTCGACGAGGCGGCCGAAGCCGTCCTCGACGTGCCCGCCGACGAGGTCCACGTCGGCGGCGTCGATCTGCGCCTGGACGTCGTCGGGTCGCTCCGCCGCGGCCTGCCGGACCGCGGTGAGGTCCATGGTGGAGGTGCGCTCGAGCAGGCGCACCTGCCCCAGCCCGAGACGGGCCAGCTCGTCGGCCGGGTCCTGCTCGAGAGCCTTCTCGTAGGCCGCGATCGCACCGGCCCAGTCGCCGCAGTCGATGGCGTCATAGGCCTCCTGGTGCAGCGGCGGCAGCTCGGGGGTCTGCTCGCCCTCGTCCGGCTGCTCCCCCGGCACACCCTCGTCGTCGCCGACCTCGACCCGGCCCGTCACGGCGTTGGTCACCGCGGCCTCGAGGAACTTCTCGAGGAGCTGGTCGACCTGCTCCATCGGCTGCACGCGAGGTAGAACGGCATCGGCTGGCCGCTGAGCAGGCCCATGACGACCGGCAGGGAGGAGACCTGCCCGAAGACCTGCTGCAGCACGGGGGTCAGCGCCTGCAGGATGCCGGGGCTCCCCGCGACGTCGACACCGGCGACCTGGAAGCGGCCCCCGGACGTGCGGGCGCGCTCGGCCAGCTCCCGCAGGTGCGTCAGCGACTCGGGCAGCTGCGGGCTCCACAGGACCAGCACCACGGGCGTCGTGAGGCTGGCGTTGACGACGGACTCGAAGGTCTCGTCGGTCACCTGGACCAGCGCGCCGCTGCGGCCCGGCACCCCGCCCCCGCTGCCGTCGGAGGCGGCCTGCGGGGCCGCGCCGCCCGAAGGTGCGCCCGGGCGCGGGGAGAGCTGGGACAGGTCGACGGCTCCGCGCAGGGCGGCGGTGGAGAAGGGCTGCTCGGTCATGCTCCCAGGGTATGCCGTGCGCGAGGCCCGACCCGACACGGCCGGGGGACGCTCACTCGCCGGAGGCGTCCACCAGCTGCTCGGTCGCGGCGATCATCTCGGGCTTGAACTCGACGTCCTCCGAGGGTGCGCGCATCGCGATGAAGACCGACGTGCGCAACGTGGCCTGCGAGGTCAGCACCTCGGTGTCCTGGAAGGCGCGGAAGGCGTCGGACGTGGTCAGCTCGGTGCCGGGGTTGACGACGAACTGGGTGTCGCGCAGCAGCGAACCCATGACGAAGCCGGTGCCGTCCTCGAAGAGCAGGGTGGTGACGTCGTCCGAGACGAGCCAGTTCTTCTCCCGCAGCTCCGCCTGGCCATCGAGCTCGGCGGCCTGGGTCTGCGCCGCGTCGCGGACGGCCGGGGCATACCCGTGGGTGCGGTAGTCGGGGGTCTCCTCCGGCTGCGGCCACTCGGTGTAGGCACCGACCGACTTGAGCAGGTCGCGCGGCGACATCGTCAGCTCGCCCTGGCCCTCGCGCAGCACCGGGCTGCCCGAGGCGCGACCGTCGAAGGTCGGGACCTGCGTGCCCGGGAGCATCGAGGCCTCCCAGGTGATCCGGAAGTCCTCGGTCTCGCCGCTGTCGCTGGTCATCAGGTGCAGGCGCGGCGCACCCTCCTCGGGCACGGTCTGCACGAGCAGGTAGGCGGGGGTCTCCTCGTCGTCCCGGCTGATGGCCAACACGTTGGGCTCGACCGGGTTCTCCTCGAGGTCGACCTCGGCGGGCTCGCCCTCGACGCCCTCCAGCCGGTCGGCGGCGCGGTGCGCCCGCAGCGCGGTGCCGGCCATCGAGGCCTCCTGGGCCTCCTCGACGTCCTCGCCGTCGCCCTGGTCGGCGCGGACCCGCTGGGTGAGCACCTCGGTGGCGGCCTCCTCGGCGTCCTCCAGCGAGACCGCGCCCGCCTGCGCCTCCGTGGTCATCTCGACGGTGGTGCTCTCGGCGGCGTCGTCGGTGGCGGTCGTGGCGTCGTCGGTGGGGGCGGCGGTCGCGCCCTGGTCGGCGGACTCGGTCGGCTCGCCGGCCGTGTCGTCGCCGGAGCACGCGGCAAGGACGAGGGCCGAGCTCAGCGTGGCGGCGGCGATGATCCTGGAGAACTTCATAACGATATGGTAAACATCGCGGTCACGCCGGGGGAAATCAGCGATCTCCCAGGGAGGTCTCCGCGTCGGCCTCCTGCCGGTCCCGCACGCGCACCCCGTCGCCGTCCGCGGGGCCGCTCACCAGCCGCTCCAGCACGAGGTAGAAACCGTAGATGCCGAGCAGCGCCGCGGTGACGTGCAGCAGCAGCGCGAGCGCGACGCCGACGATGACGCCGGCCAACCAGTAGCGCCCCCAGGACACGGCCAGCACGGTGGGGACGAGGACGGCGAAGAGCGCACCCATCGCCAGCTCCGCCGCCCAGGGACGCTGCCCCATCCAGGGCACCACCTCGACGACGTCGAGGAAGTCGAGCGTCGCCGCGGTGCCGAGCAGCGCCACGAGGCCGACCAGGCCGATCAGCTGGACCCGCTTGGCCAGGTCGCGGCTCGCCCACAGGGTGCCGATGGTCACCGCCGCCCACATCAGCCAGGCCCGCACCCGCCCGGTCCCCAGCGCGACCATCGCCGCGCGGAAGACCCGGTCCGCCTCGTGCCGCTCGACCTGCGGGCCCTGGTGGCTCCCGGGGCGTACGAGCGCGTCGTGCAGCACCGCCGCCGGCAGGAAGTCACCGCTCTTGGGCACCAACCAGGTGAACAGGTGCGGGACCGAGGCGAAGTCGGTGACGAAGCCGTCGGGGACGACGAAGGCGTCGGCATACTCCTGCGTGGTGTAGCCGATCGACCGCAGCAGGGTGAAGTCGCGCCCGTCCACGCTGCGCAGCTCGAGCCGGAGCGGGCCGCCGGTCGCCACGTCGAAGAACTCACCCATCGCCGCTGCCTCCTCTAGGTCGCGAACCTGTCCGTCGCGCGGATGAGCGCGTCGAGGTTGCCCGGCTCAGAGAAGGCGTGCCCCGCGTCAGATACCACCTCGAGCTCGGCGTCCGGGAGCCGGGCGGCGAGGTCGAAGGCGGTGCGGGCGGGCGTGCACATGTCGAGCCGGCCCTGGACGATGACCGTCGGGATGTGCCGCAGCGTGTGCGCCTGGTCCAGCAGCGCCCCCTCGCGCAGGAAGCCGCCGTGCACGAAGTAGTGGTTCTCGATCCGGGCGAAGGCCACCGCCTGCGCCGGCTCCGTCGCCTTGCGGTAGCCCTCCTCGTCCGGCAGGACCGAGATGACCCGGGACTCCCAGCCGCTCCACGCCTGACCCGCGGGGACGTGCACCGCGGGATCCGGGTCGAAGAGCAGCTCGTGGTAGGCCAGCTGCATCTCGTGCCGGCGCTCCGGGGCCACCGGGGCGACGAACTCGGCCCAGTGGTCGGGGTAGACGTGCTCGAGGTGGCCCCGCTCGTACATCCACGACAGCTCGGCCGGGCGCAGCGTGAAGATGCCCCGCAGCACCAGCTCGGTGACCCGGTCCGGGTGCGCCTGGGCATACGCCAGCGACAGGCACGAGCCCCAGGACCCGCCGAAGACCTGCCACCGGTCGACCCCCAGGTGCTCCCGGATGCGCTCCATGTCGGCGACGAGGTGGGCGGTGGTGTTGGTCGCCCACAGCGCCGGGTCGACCGTGGTCGAGGCGTGCGGCGTGGACCGGCCCGCCATCCGCTGGTCGAAGAGCACGATGCGGTAGCGCGCGGGGTCGAAGACCCGGCGCTGCTTCGGGCTGGTGCCGCTGCCGGGTCCGCCGTGGACGAAGATCACCGGCTTGCCCTGGGGGTTGCCGGACTCCTCGACGTAGACCTCGTGCCCGTCGCCGACGTCCAGCATCTCGGTCCGGTAGGGCTCGATCTCGGGGTAGAAGGTGCGTCGCTCGTTCACCCTCCGACCGTAGCGCTCGCGTCCGCCTGAGCAGAGAAGCAGGCCCGACGCAGGGGTTGCAGCGCCTGCCTCGGGCACCTTTCTCTGCTCAGGCCCCGGGGAGGGCAGGCTTCTCTGCTCAGGCCAGGGTGGGGTGCGCTTTTCTGCTCAGGAAGGGCGCACCATGCGCAGCTCGACGACGCCCTCGTGGCCGTCGAGGTTCTGCGCACCGTCGAGGGCGAAGCCCTGCTGCTCGTAGAAGCGGACGGCCCGGTGGTTGCCCTGCGCCACCCAGAGGTATGCCGCCTGCTCGCCGAGGGCGCGGCGGAGCAGCTCCTGCGCCAGGCCGGTGCCTGGTGCTCGGGGGCGACGTTGAGCGACCAGACCTGGTGCGGGACGGGCGGGTTGTCGTCCCGCGACGGCCCGTGCATGCAGAAGCCCGCCGGCTCGCCCCCGACGAGGGCCACGAGGAAGCCGCGCCCGTCGTCGGCGACCCGATCCTCTGCGTATGCCGTGGCGACCTGCTCCCACAGCGGCCGGAACTGCTCGGGGTCGAGGGCGTCGACCACCTCGTCGGACATGAGGCCGCGGTAGGTCTCCCGCCAGACCCGGGCGTGCAGCGCGCGAACGACTCCGGGTCACCCCGCCGCGGCTCGCGGATCTCCCAGGAGCCGGACCGCGCGTCGGCCCTCCTGGCCTCCTGATCGGCGCGGCCCTGCTCCTGCGGGACGCGCCCGTCGTCGTCGGCCGGGTCGCTCACCGCTGCGGCACGGTGACGATGAGCGCGTCACCCTGTCCGCCGCCGCCGCAGAGCGCCGCCGCACCGGTGCCGCCGCCGCGCCGCTGCAGCTCCAGCGCGAGGTGCAGCAGGATGCGGGCACCGGACATCCCGATCGGGTGGCCCAGCGCGATCGCCCCGCCGTTGACGTTGACCCGCTCCTCGTCGAGGCCGAGCTCGGCGGTCGAGGCCAGGCCGACCGCGGCGAAGGCCTCGTTGATCTCCACCAGGTCCAGATCGGCCGGCTCGATGCCCTGCTTGGCGCAGGCGGCGGCGATGGCGCGCGCCGGCTGGCTCTGCAGCGTCGAGTCCGGCCCGGCCACCATGCCGTGCGCCCCGATCTCGGCGATCCAGTCCAGACCGAGCTCGGTCGCCTTCGCCTTGCTCATCACCACGACCGCGCAGGCGCCGTCGGAGATCTGCGAGGCCGAGCCGGCGGTGATCGTGCCGTCCTGGGCGAAGGCCGGCCGAAGCCGACCCAGCGACTCGGTGGTGGTGTCCGCCCGGATGCCCTCGTCGGTGCTCACCGTGACCGGGTCACCCTTGCGCTGCGGGATCTCGACCGGCACCACCTCGTCGTCGAAGAGCCCCTTCTCCTGGGCCGCGGCCGCCCGCTGGTGGCTGCGCGCGGAGAAGGCGTCCTGCTCCTCGCGGGTGAAGCGGCCCTGCTCGTCGGCGCTGTTGGCGGCCTCAGTGAGCCCGCCCATCGCCTGGTCGGTGAAGGCGTCCCACAGGCCGTCGTGGGCCATGTGGTCGCGCATCGTCACGTCGCCGTACTTGAAGCCCGAGCGCGACTTCTCCAGCAGGTGGGGCGCCGCGCTCATCGACTCCTGCCCGCCGGCGACGACGACCTCGACCTCACCGGCCCGGACCAGCTGGTCGGCGAGCGCGATCGCGTCGATGCCGGACAGGCAGACCTTGTTGATCGTCAGGGCGGGGACGTCCATCGGGATGCCGCCCGCCACCGCCGCCTGACGGGCCGGGATCTGGCCCGCGCCGGCGGTCAGGACCTGGCCCATGATCACGTAGTCGACCTGGTCGCCGGCGATGCCGGCCCGCTGCAGCGCCCCGGCGATCGCGTGCCCGCCGAGCTCGGCACCGGACAGGCCGGAGAGCGACCCGAGCAGCCGCCCCATCGGGGTGCGCGCCCCGGCGACGAGGACGGTCGTGGTGTCGGGCGTGCTGGTCTCGGACATGGCGGTCTCGGACATGGGGGCGCCTCCTCCGGCGGTGCGTGACAGGTATGCCTGGCTCGCCACTGTAGCCGCGCTGCGCGGCTTACCCCGGGTCAGCCTCCGTGCACCAGCTGGCCGTCGAGCACGGTCGCGCTCACGAGGGTGTAGCGGAACCGCCGCGCGCGCTCGGCGCTGGTCCCGGAGGCCAGGAGCGGGTCCTGCTCCAGCAGCACCAGGTCGCCCCGGTCACCCACGCGGACGCGCTGTCCGTCGACGGAGGCCGCGAGCGCCTCCCGAGGCGTGATCTCCTGCTCGGGGTGCCAGCTCTCGCCGTCCTCCGGCCCGCGGTGCACCGCGGCCGCCATCGCCTGCCAGGGGTCGAGCGGTGACACCGGTGCGTCCGAGCCCAGCGTCAGCTCGATCCCGGCGTCGAGGAAGCTGCGCAGGGTGAAGGTGCGGTCGGTGCGGTCCGGCCAGCACTGCTCGGTGACCGAGCGGTCGTCGAGCAGGTGCGCCGGTTGCACGCTGGCCACGACCCGCTGCGGCAGGGCGGCCCACCGGCGCACGTCGGCCGGGTCCACGAGCTGGGCGTGCTCCACCGAGCCCACGGCGCCGCTGGCCGCGAAGGCGTCGAGCACAGCACCCACCGCGGCGTCCCCGATGGCGTGCAGCGCCGCCTCCAGACCGGCCCCCTTCGCGCGGTGCAGCAGCTCGGTGAGCTCCTCCACCGGGTAGTTCGCCGCCCCGGCGGGGTCGCGCAGGAGGTGGCCGTCGGCATACGGGTCGCAGCACCAGGCGGTGCGGGTGTTGAGCGAGCCGTCGGTGATGATCTTGAGCGGGCCCATGGTGACCAGGCCGTCGGTGGCCCGGATGGGGGCGCCGGTGCGCAGCCCGGCGGCGATGGCGTCCTCCAGGCCCTCGGGGTAGACCCCGGTGCGGGCGCGCAGGGGCGGCATGCCCTCGGCGGTGCGCTCGCGCCACTGCTCCCACGGGCGACCGAACTCCAGGTCGACGATCCCGACCACCCCGAGGGTGTGGGCGGCCTGGATCGCGCGGGTGACGGCATACTCCGACTCCTCGTGCGCCCCCTGCAGCCGCTGCAGCCGGTCGTAGAGCGGGAACCATTCGGACTCGGCGACGACCCCGTCCACCGGCGGGCCGCCGAGCAGCCGCAGCGCGGGGGTGTTGAGCCAGCCGTGGTGCCCGTCGCCGCTGATGAGCGCCACCGGGACCTCGCCGGTGACGGCGTCCAGCGCGGCGACCGTGGGCTGCTCCAGCCACCTGCCGGTCCGGTGACCCCAGCCGACGAGCACGCCGGTGGGGCTGTCGAAACCCCAGGTCAAGCGGTCCACGACGCGCGCCAGCACCTCTGACGGGCTCGCCGTGCCCGCGGTGTCGAGACGGGTCTGGCCCAGCGCCCACTGCACCATGTGCACGTGCGTGTCCCACAGCCCGGGCACGACGTGGCGACCCCCGCCGTCCAGGACCGGCACCTCCTGGGCTCTGGTGATGCCGGGACCCACCTCGGCGATCACGCCGTCGCGGACGAGGACGTCCACCGGCTCGGTCGGGGCCGCGGCGTCGTCGTCGATCGCGACCACCCGGACGTCGCGCAGCAGCAGATCGCTCATGGCGGGGATGCTAGTGCGACATACCGGGCCGGCTGCGGGAGGCTGGCGGACAGGCACCCTACGGTGGTCACATGAGCCCCGTTCGTCACGCCCGCAGGCCGGTCCACGCCTCGGCCGACGACTGGGCCCTCCCCCTGGTCGCTGCCCAGGTCCCCGCCCGCGCCCACGCCTCGTGACGACCCAGCACGCACCACGTCGCCCGCACCCGACGCGCGAGCGCAGGACGCGTCGGCGCGGGCAGGACGAGCCCATCCGCCCTCGCGGGGTGGGCACGGAGGCGCCTCCGGACGGGACGACCGAGTCCGACGAGACCACCCCCGAGGGACGGGCTGCCCGGTTGCGCCGGGCGGCCCGGGCGGTCAACCCGGCCGCGGCGCCCCGCGCCGGCGTCCGCGCCGTCCAGCGCTGGCAGGCCTTCCGGGTGCGCCAGCGCGAGCTGCTCGACGAGAGCAACCGGCTCCAGTCCGAGCTGTGGGCGCAGATCCATGCCGGTGCTCCTGCGGCCACGGCCCCCGACACGGCCCCGGCGAGCGGTCCGGCAGGGCGCGAGCCCTCCGTCGGGCCAGCGGGCCGGCGTGGCGAGGAGACCGCGGGGCGCTCGCGGCAGCCCATGCTCTGGGCCTCCCCCTTCTCCATCGGCTTCACCGGGGCGCTCGGGGTGCTGCTGGCCTGGCTGCTCGTGCAGAACCTCACCCGGCTCTCCTCGGTCCTCACCTACCTGCTCGTCGCGGTCTTTCTCACGCTGGCGCTGAACCCACTGGTCGAGGGGCTGACCCGGCGCGGCGTGAGCCGCCCGAGCAGCGTCTTCGTCGTCTTCATGGGTTTCGTCACCGTGGTCGCGGTGAGCGCGGTGACGCTGCTCCCCGGCGTGGTGGCCCAGGCCGTCACCCTGGTCGAACGCGCACCGCAGGTGGTCGAGGAGCTGGCCGGCTCACCCTGGCTGGTCGAGCTCGACGCGCGCTACGCGGTGAGCGAGCGCGCCACCACCGAGCTGGACCGGCTGCTCACCGAGCGCGGCACGTGGACCACGCTCTTCGGTGGCGTCCTCGGCGCCGCCGGCTGGGTCGCCGGCAGCCTGGTGGGTGTCCTCACCTCGGCGATCCTCACGCTCTACCTCCTGGCGACGCTGCCCGCGGTCAAGGACGGGGCATACCGCCTCGTGCCTGCCAGCCGCCGCCCCGGCGTCGTGCGGCTGGCGGAGGAGATCATGCGCCGCGTCGGGGGGTATGCCCTCGGCCAGGCCACCGTCGCGACCATCAACGCGGTCTGCTCGTGGCTGATGATGCAGGTTCTGGGCATCCCCTACGCCGCGATCCTGGCCGTCTCGGTCGGTCTGCTCGGCCTCATCCCGCTCATCGGCGCCACCCTCGGCGCGGTCATCGTGGCGCTCTCGGCGCTCACCGCGTCCCCGACGCTGGCGCTCGTCGTGCTCGTCTACTACGTCATCTACCAGCAGCTCGAGAACTACTGGATCGTCCCGCGCATCATGAAGCGCACGGTGTCGGTGCCCGGTGCGGTCACGGTCGTCGCGGTGCTCGCCGGCGGCACCCTGCTCGGGGTGCTCGGCGCGCTCATCGCCATCCCGGTCGCCGCCGGCCTGCTGCTCGTCTACGAAGAGGTCCTGATCCCGCGCCAGGAGCACCTCTGACCCATCGCCTCCAGCCCGACCGAGGGCAACCCTTCGCGGCGCTCGGTGAGGAGTTGGCCCTAGGAGGGCGCTGAACAATCCGCGCGTCGCCGGGGGTTGGCCGGGCGCTGGGTTGAGACTCTGGGTGTATGCAGGGTGAGGCTGATCGGCAGCGGGA
>NZ_MKJZ01000003.1:0-101275 GCF_001942225.1 Serinicoccus sp. CUA-874
TCGGACCCGTCGGTCACGGTTTCGGGAGTGCCGAGCCGGTCCCGGATCACTGGCTGCAGCTCGCCCAACGCGTCCCGGGAGTAGATCCGCGCGGAGAAGCCCTTCGGCAGCCCGAACATCTCGAACCCGGTGATCTTCGGGTCCATCTCCTCCAGCCACGTCTCGAACAACTCACGCGACGCCGGCAGACCCGCGCTCACCGCACCAGCGTCGGCGCTGCCGCTCGTTCCCCCTCCGGCACCCGCGTCGTCGTCACCACCTGCGGAACGCTTCCACCACGGCATCTTCTGTCTCGTCCTCTCGGTGCTCTGGTTACGTACTCGAACTTAGCCTGTGGGGGTGCCCGTTCCTACCCAGACCTCCCACTCGATGCCCGCCTCCCGCATCCGGCGCTGTGCCGCGGCGCTCGGTTCGTCGCTGAGGATGTAGATGATCGTCCACTCCCGCTCGCGAATCATCTCCGCGTCCTTCTGGATCTGTGCGGTGCTCGGGTTGCCGCCGGACTTGAGCTCGTAGGCGATACCGTTGGACTCGTCGACGTAGTCGTAGTTGCGTGTCCGGCCGTTCTCCAGCTGCACCTTTGTGTTGCGGCGCCAGCCGTCATCAACACGGAAGCCATGGTCGTCCCAGAAGGCCTGCTCGTAGGCCTCGCCCTTGCGCTGTCGGCCCCAGTTGCTGATCGTGTTGTTGTGCCAGCGCTCCCAGCTCCACGGAGTGGTGCCAGCCTTATCATGCCGGTCGATGTACTCCTGCCAGCGCTGATAGAGGTGCTCGCGGGTGCCGACCGGGTAGGCGGCATCCACGTCGATGTCGTCCAGGTCTGCATAGCTCGGCTCGGGGCTGTTGCGCAGTGACTCGCCCGGGCTGTCGTACTCGTACCGTCGGGGGTTGTCCGCGCTGCCACCGACCAGAGGTCGGTTCTTGCCCGGGAGATCGCCCGGTCCAGGGCCTCGCGGTGTGGGCGTGGGCGGTTGATCCCGCTTGAGGAGACGGTCGAGGAAGTCGGTGATCTTGCGCTTCATTGACGCCGGGAGCTGGTCGAGCAGCTTGCGGCCCACACGGCCGAACGCTCCTCCCGGGATGAGAGCGGAGACAGCGGTGAAGGCCCCTTCCATCGCAAGCCGCTTCACGAGCTCCTGGCCGTCGATCTTGCCCTCGCCCCAGTCGGCGACGGTGTCGACCATGTCTCCGGCGCCGATGAGAGCGGCACCGCCTCCCATGAGCGCGATGGCCACCCCCGCGCCGGGCACTCCGGCCAGCGCCCCGATCCCGGTCAAGCTGGCGACGACAGACAGGATCAGCAGCACGGCACCGATGACGACGAGCACCCAGCCGACGACCTTCAGGATGACGGCGACGACGCGCAGGATGATGACGTTGTCCTTGATCCACTCGCGGACGTCGGCGAGGTTCTCGTCGATCCACGCGCCCAGGTCGGCCGTCAGGTTCTCCCACCAGGCCGCCATCGCCTCCCAGGCCTTGGAGACCTCCTCGGCGAGGGTGTCCCAGGCATCGGAGATCTTCCCGGCGAGCCACTCCGCGCCGTCCTTGATGCCGCCGAGGACGTCGCCGCCCAGCTTCTTCAGGCCACCGACCGACAGCAGCGGCGGCTCCTCCTCCGGAGGCTCCGGGGATTGCTCGGGCACGAACTCGGTAGGCGGGGGCGTGCTCGTCGTGCCCCCCGTCAGAGCGCTGATCGAGGTGTCCGCAGGGGTCGGTGGCTGCTCGTCGACGCCGAGGTCGCGGTCGGCCAGCTGGTCCAGCAGCGCGCCGGAGTAGGGCAGCCCGGCCAGCTCTTCGGCTTCCCGCTCGCGCCGCCGCAGGGCGGGGACCACCCGGGTGTCGAGCTCGTCCTGCACCCCCAGGACGGCGTTGAGGTTGTGACTGGGCACCCCGAGCCGGGCGAACTCCGCGCGCAGCGACCTGATCTGGGTCTCCACCGACCGGACGACCCGGTCCAGGTCGCCGTTGGCGCCGTGCAACCCACGGTGGTCGATGTGGACCTCGGTGCCCATCAGAGACCCCACTCGCGGCGCAGCTCTCGCGCGCGCTCCGGGCTGACCTCGCGCGGTAGCCCGTCCCTGACCGAGGCGACGTCGTCGACCAGCCGATCCAACGGACCGTAGAGACCGCTTCGTGCCGGGTCGAGATGCTGATCGCGGAAGCGACGGGCGGCAGGTCCTCGCCACGCGTCCCCGTCGCCGACTGCGGTGAGCGGTGCCGACATACCGGGCACCCGACCGGTCGCCTCCTGGACCCGTCGCACCAGGTCGTCCAGCTCCGCCCGCAGCGGGTTGCCGACCGGCTCCTCCGGCTCGCTCATCGTCTGATCCCCTTGCCCCGATCGTGATCCCTGCGCCCGGCGATCACCCTGCCATGCCGCCCCCACTGGCACAAGCACCGCGCAGCCGGTGCAGACGACCGGGCTCCCGGCGGCTCCACGGTGACCGACGCGGTATGCGGCAGGATGGTCCCATGGACGACGACCGGCTCCGGTGGGGTGATCTGGGAGCTCCTGGCTCCCAGATGGGGGTGGGGGAGCCCCCGTTCGGCTACCGCATCCAGGTGCCTCCCGGCTGGAAGGTGCTCCGCTCCGGTGAGCAGATGGCCGCGGACGTGGAGAAGGCGTGCACCACCACTCCCGGCTGGTCCAACCTGGACCCGGCCCACCAGGTCTCCCTCCGCCAGCTGCTCACCAGCGTGGCGACGCAGGCCGCCCTCGCCGGCGCCGCCCTCACCGCCGTGGACGCGGGGTACGACCGCGAGACCCGCGAGCTGCTCATGGGGTCGCTGACCCTGGCCTGGGTCCGCACCGCACCGATCGAGGCCGACACGGCACTGGCCGAAATCATGGCGGAGGGGGGACGTGAGGTGCGCCAGTTCCCCGGCGCCCACTCCGTCGCCGTCCTGTCCGCGGGCGTCAGCGACACCGGACGGCCGATGATCGAGGGCACCGGCTCCACCGCCTACACGATCCAGGCCTACGTCCCGACGCCCGGCACCACCTGGATGGCCATGGTCACCGGCACGACCCCGCAGGAGCGGATGGCCCCGCTGATGGAGAAGGCCGCCGAACGGATGGCCCGCACCCTCGTGCTCGCTCAGCGCGAGGGTGACGAGCCCGGCGGTGAGGAGCGGACAGGCTAGGTGCACCCGACGCATACCATCGAGGTATGCCCGCCCGCCCGCGCCTGCAGGACCGCCTCCTGACGATCCTCACCACGCTCGCGGCGGTCGTCATCTTCGTCGCGGGGATGTCCCGCGGCAACACCCGGGTCGCCGTGATCGGCGCGGCGTTCTTCCTCGGCTACGGCGTGCTGCACGCGGTCACCCGGCGGCTCGAGCCGGCCGCGCGGCTGCTCACCGGCAGCGAGGCGGACCGCGCCGAAGCGATGGCGCAGTTCCGCGCGACCAGGCTCGCGGGGCAGGGGGCGCTGCTCATCGCGCTGGTCGGCGTCATCCTGGACCTCACGCTGCAGTGGCCGCCCGGGCTGTGGGTGGCCGGCACCGCGCTCGGGGTGCTGGCGATCTTCGTCGGCGGGCTGTGGGGCTTCAGCCGCGGCCTGCGCGCGCGCTGAGCGTCACCGCGTCAGCGTCAGCGCGTCGAGCACCCGGCGGGCCAGCTCCTCGTCGCCGCTCACGTGGTATGCCGTCTGCCCGGTGGGCGTGCGGCCGGCGGTGCGGCGGGCCAGCGCGTGGGTGGACATCGCGATCGTGGTCGTCGGCGAGGACCCCACGCCCGAATCGGACTCGGTGACCGGCACGTCGTCCTCCTCCTCGGCCGCCGAGTGGCCGGTGAAGAGCTCGTGCGCGACCGGCTCACCGGCCTCGTCGACGTCGACCCGCACACCGGCCCGCCCGGTCACCGGGCCGGTGCTCTCGACGATGACCACCGTCCCCGGCTCCGGCGCCACGCGGCGCAGCACGACGCGCGGCACGGCGTCGAGCACCATCGCGGTCCACTGCGCGGCCCCGTCGCCGTCGAGCGACCCGGGGCGTCCCACCGCCTCCCGGATGTCCTGCTCGTGGGTCCAGATGTCGCACAGCCGCAGCCGCACCAGGTCGACGAAGCGCGCCTCCTGGTCACGGATCGAGCGGACCGTCGACTCCAGCTCCAGGTCCGGGGCATACAGGTCCGCCGTGCGGATCTCGACGAGGGAGCGGAGCTCGGCCAGCAGCTGCTCGGGGGAGAGGGCGGCCCGCGAGCGCAGCCCCTGCTCCATCCAGACACCGAGGTCGTTGCGCACGTGCTCGGGCGTGCCGACCTCGATCGTCTCCTCGACGACGGGCTGGGCGGAGCCGGAGAGGTAGTCCTCGACGTGCACGACGTGCGCCACGTGGTCGCGGACGCTCCACCCGGGGCAGTCGGTGGGCAGCTCCCACTCGGCCTCGCGCAGCCCGTCGCAGACGTTGACCAGGGACAGCAGCACCTGGCGGTATGCCTCGACGAAGCCGGGCACGTCGGCGGGCGGGGCGGGGTGGACGACCATATGGCCAGCCTAACGAGGCGACCTACCATGGAGGTATGCCCGTGCCCCCTGCCGCGACCCCAGCGGCACTGCGCTGGACGGTCCCCGTCACCACGGTCCTGACCGCGCTCGTCGTCGCGGTCCCGGCCGCCGCGCTGAGCGGGGCGGCGGCGCCGCTGGTCATCGGCGACGCCGGGCCGCTCGTGCGCTGGGGGATGGTTGTCGTCGAGACGGTCCACCACCTGGCCGCGGCGCTCACCATCGGCCTGCTCGTGGTCGCGGCCTTCCTGGTGCGGGAGGGCCGGGAGACCGACCGGCGCCGCACCGCCGCCCGCGTCGCCGCCCTGGCCGCGCTGCTCTGGGCCACCTGCGCCGCGGCGATCCTCGTCGTCGGCTTCGGCGACCTGGCGGGCATACCGCCGAGCACACCGGGCTACCTGTCCGACCTCACCGCCAACCTCTGGGGCCTGGAGCCGCTCCGGTTACGGCTGATCGAGGTGCTCCTCGTCGCGCTGCTCGTGCCGCTGGCCGCGGCGGCGCGGACCCGGGGCGCGCTCGCCTGGTCCGCGGCGCTCGCGCTGGCCGCCCTGGTGCCGCAGGCCTACGGCGGCCACGCCAGCGGCACCGACGGTCACGAGACGGCCGTCACCGCGCTGCTGCTGCACCTGGGCGGGATGACCGTCTGGGTCGGCGGGCTCATGGCGCTGGGCCTGCTGCTGCCCGTCCTCGGCTCGGCCCTACCGGAGACGCTGCGTCGCTACTCCGCGCTGGCCACCTGGTCGTTCGTCGCGATCGGCTTCTCCGGTGTCCTCTTCGCGCTGCTCACCGCGGACGACCTCGGCGACCTCACCACCGCCTACTGGGCCGTGATCTGGGCCAAGGTGGTGCTGCTGGGTGTGCTCGGGGCCTTCGGGGTGCTCCAGCGACGGGCGATCATCGCCCGCGGCGCCGACCGGCCCTGGCTCTTCGCCGCGCTCGCCGCGAGCGAGCTCGCCGTCATGGCCGCCGCCGTCGCGCTGGGGACCGTGCTGTCCCGGACGCCCCCGCCGGAGGTCGAGTCCTCCGCGGCGACGGACACCGCGGTCTACGCCCTCACCGGCTACCCCATGCCGCCGCCCTACGCCCCGGCCCGGCTGCTGGACGTGTGGCAGGTCAACTGGCTCTTCCTGCTCGTCGCGCTGCTCGCGGTGGGTCTGTATGCCGTCGGCTGCGTCCGCCTCTGGCGGCGCGGTGACCGGTGGCCCTGGTGGCGGCTGCTCGTGTGGGTGCTCGGCTGGGCGGTCTTCGGCTACGCGACCAACGGCGCTCCAGGGGTCTACGGCCGGGTGATGTTCTCCCAGCACATGGTCATGCACATGACGCTCATGATGGCGGTGCCGATCTTCCTGGTGCCCGCTCAGGCGATCACGCTGGCTTACCGCGTGCTGCCGGCGCGCAAGGACCGCACGCTCGGGCCGCGCGAGGTGCTCACCGCCGTGGTCCACTCCCGGTGGGCCGCCTTCGTCGCCAACCCGCTGGTCGCCGGGGTCATCTTCTTCGTCAGCCTCATCGCCTTCTACTGGACCGGGCTGTTCGAGCTCGCCCTGACCACGCACACCGGTCACGTGCTCATGGTGGCCCACTTCACCCTCACCGGCTTCGCCTTCGTCTGGTCGCTCGTCGGGCAGGACCCGGGCCCGCCGCGGTGGGCGCCGCCGTTGCGGATCATGGTGCTGCTGGGGACCCTGGCCGCGCACGCCTTCTTCGGGCTGGCACTGATGCAGGGCACCTGGCTGCTCGCGCCCGGCTTCTTCAAGACGATCGAGGTGCCCTGGGTCGAGGACCTGCTCGTCGACCAGCAGCTGGGCGGCACCATCGCCTGGGGCGTGGGAGAGCTGCCGACGGTGGTGCTCGTGCTCATGGTCATGGTCGACTGGATGCGCAGCGACGACCGGGAGACCCGACGCTCGGACCGGCGGGCCGAGCGCGACGACGACGCCGAGCTGGCCGCCTACAACGCGCGGCTCCAGCGGCTGGCGGAGAGGAGCAGCAGGTGAAGGTCGCGATCATCCAGCTCGGGTATGCCGAGGGTGCCGACGAGAGCGTCGAGGCCCGGGCGCAGCGGGTCGCCGGTCTGGTGCGCTCGGCCGGCGCCGGCCACGACCTGGTGCTGCTGCCCGAGCTGTGGAGCGCCGGCGGCTTCGCCTCGACGGAGTGGGAGGAGCGCAGCCAGGACCTCTCCGGGCTGGAGCGCGGCGAGCTGCCGCCGGCCCTGGTGCCCGTCGCCGAGGCGACGCGCGAGATCGGTGCGGTCGTGCATACCGGGTCCGTGGTGGAGCGGACCGTTGAGCCGGGCGAGGAGGGGCGCCACCTGTGGAACACCTCGGTCGTGCTCGACCCGCGCGGCGAGGTGTGCGCGACCTACCGCAAGATCCACCGCTTCGGCTTCGGCGGCGGCGAGCCGAAGCTCATGGAGGCCGGCGGCGAGGTGGTCGTCACCGACCTGCCGGCCCCGGCGGACGGGCTGAGGATCGGGCTGTCGACCTGTTACGACCTGCGCTTCCCCGAGCTCTACCGCGCCCAGCTGGACCGCGGCGCCGAGGTCTTCGTCATCCCCTCGGCATGGCCGATGGCGCGGGTCGAGCACTGGCGGCTGCTGCTGCGGGCGCGCGCGGTCGAGGACCAGTGCTTCGTCGTCGCCGCCAACACCGCCGGGACGCACGCCGGGGTCGAGATGGGCGGCCACAGCGCGGTCGTCGACCCCGCAGGTTCCGTGCTCGCCGAGGCTGGGGCAGAGGAGGAGACGCTCTCGATCGAGATCGACGCCTCGCAGGTGGGGCGGGTGCGTGAGGCCTTCCCCGTGCTCTCCGACCGCCGTCTGTGAGGGCCGCCGGTTAGGCTGGCCCCAGGCACATCGAAAGGATCACTCATGGGCATCGGCCTCGGAATCTTCCTGCTCGCCGTCGGCGCCATCCTGTCGTTCGCGGTGGGCGACCTGACGAGCGTCGTCGACCTCCCGACCGTCGGCTACATCCTCATGGCCGCCGGTGTGCTCTCGCTGCTGCTGGGGCTGGTGATGAACACCCAGCGCAACAACACCACGCACCGCGAGATCATCGAGCGCAACAACCGTGGTGAGACCCGCTACCGCGACCGCGACGGCTACTGAGCGCCGGGGCGCCGCCGACCGCTTCGCCCGGGCCCGCGCCCGGGTCTACGCCGCCCTCCCGGGGCTGCTCCGTCGGTGGGTCCCGGAGACCGCGATCGGCTTCGCCGCGATCAGCAGCTTCACGTATGCCGTCGACCTGACGCTGCTCGCGGTCCTCTTCGACGTCCTGCGCTGGCCCTACCCGCTCGCGGTGACCACGGGCTACGTCGTCGCCTTCGGGCTCGCCTTCGTGCTCAACCGCTGGCTCAACTTCCAGAGCCACGGCCCGGTGGGCCGCCAGACCGGGCGCTACGTCCTGACCGTCGTCGCCAACTACCTGCTCTTCATCCTCGCGCTGTCCACGACCCTGGAGTGGGTGGGCGTGCAGTTCCTTGCCGCGCGGCTGATCGCCGGTGCGTGCGAGGCGGTCTTCATGTATCTCATGATGCGCAGCTTCGTCTTCCGGCTGAAGCGCTACACCTGAGACGCTCCGCTCTGGCGGCGCGACCGGGCGGATCGTGCGAGAGTGCACCAGGACGGGGATGTCGGCGCGCGCGGGCTCAGAAGGCGGCCTCCGGCAGGTCCATCACGGACGCCACCTGACCGTCATCGGCGGCGGTGACGGTGCGGCGGTCGGCGCCCAGGCGCGGGAGCACCTCGGTGGCGAAGAAGCGGGCCGCGGCGACCTTGCCCTGCAGGAAGGCCTGGCCGTCGTCGTCGGCGGCGCTCACCCCGCTGACGCCGCGCTCGCCGGAGTCCAGCAGCCGCTGGGCGGCCTCCGCCTCGCGCAGCAGCAGCCAGCCGATCAGCAGGTCACCGGTGGCGAGCAGCAGGCGGGTGGTGCCCAGGCCGACGGCATACACCGCCTCGGGCCGGGTCTGGCTCTCCACCGCCCTCGCGGTGAGGAACTCCACCATCTCGTTGACCTCGCCGAGCCCGCGCAGCACCGCGCCCCGGATGTCGCCGAGGCCGTCGTCGACCTGCGCCGAGGCGGTCTGCTGCACCTGCGCCGCGACGTGGCCGAGGGCCTGACCGCGGTCGCGCAGGATCTTGCGGAAGAAGAAGTCCTGCCCCTGGATCGCGGTGGTGCCCTCGTAGAGGCTGTCGATCTTGGCGTCGCGGACGTACTGCTCGATGGGGTAGTCCTGCAGGAAGCCGGAGCCGCCCAGGGTCTGCAGCGACTCGGTGCCGAGCAGCGTGAAGGCGCGCTCACTGCCGCAGCCTTTCACCAGCGGCAGCAGCAGGTCGTTGACCCGAGCGGCCAGCCCGACGTCGGGGCCGTCGCCGGTGTCCTCGCCCTGGTCCTGCGCGGCGTGGACCTGGTCCTGGACGCTCGCGGTGTAGAGCATGAGCGCCCGCAGCCCCTCGGAGTAGGACTTCTGCAGCAGCAGCGAGCGGCGCACGTCGGGGTGGTGGGTGATCGTCACCCGCGGGGCGGTCTTGTCCGCCATCTGCGTCAGGATGGCGCCCTGGACCCGCTCCTTGGCATAGGCGAGGGCCGCCTGGTAGCCGGCCGAGAGCGTGGCGATCGCCTTCGTGCCGACGAGCATCCGGGCATACTCGATGATCCGGAACATCTGCGCGATGCCGTCGTGGACCTCGCCGAGGAGGTAGCCGACGGCCGGGCGGTCCGGGTCCTCGCCGAAGGAGACCTCGCAGGTCGTCGAGACCTTGAGGCCCATCTTGTGCTCGAGGCCCGTGACCCGGACCCCGTTGCGCTCGCCGAGCTCACCGGTCTCGAGGTCGGTGACGTGCCGGTCGGTGAGGATGAACAGCGAGAGCCCCTTGGTGCCCGGGCCGGCGCCCTCCGGGCGGGCCAGGGCGAAGTGGACGACGTTGTCGTAGAACGGCGCGACGCCGCTGGTGATGAAGCGCTTGGTGCCGGTCAGGTGCCAGGTGCCGTCGCCGGCCTTGACCGCCCTGGTCCGGCCCGCGCCGACGTCGGAGCCGGCGTCGGGCTCGGTGAGCATCATGGTCGCGCCCCACGCCTTGTCGACCATGAGCTGCGCGAGCTGCTGCTGCTGGGGGGTGCCGAGGCGGTGGAGGACGTTGGCGAAGGTGTAGCCCGCGGCGAACATCTTGACCGCCGGGTTGGCGCCCATGACCAGCTCGGACATGGCCCAGGTCAGGCTCGGGGGAGCGGGCGTACCGCCCAGCCCCTCCTCGATCTCCAGCCGCCAGAACTCGTTCTCCACCCACGTCTGGTAGGACCGGACGAAGCTCTCCGGCATGCTGACCTCGCCGGTGGCCGGGTCGAAGACGGGTGGGGTCCGGTCGGACTCGGTGAAGGACGCCGCGATCGGGCCCTCGGCGAGCTCGGCGACCTGCGCCAGCGCCGCGCGGGCGGTCTCGACGTCGATCTCCTCGTAGGGCGCCCGGCCCAGGACGTCCTGGCGGCCGAGGACGTCGAAGAGGACGAACTCCGCGTCCCGGACGTTGCTGCGGTAGTGGCCCACGCTGGCTCCTCAGGTGTGCGGTCCTGACCTCTGGTCAGGTATGCGGTACCGACGGTACGCCGTATCTGGCGTCAGTCTATACCGGCCCCTCGGCTCCCTACCCGCGGGTAACCGCTCGCGCCCTGCAGACCGTGCGGTCGGTGCGTGCTTGGCCGTGCGGTCGGTCAGGCGAGGGTGGTGAGCTGCTCGGTGACGGCGCGCTCGAGGCAGTCGGCGGTGTCGGTCCAGGAGGCGGCGGCGCCGTAGGTCGCCGAGAGGTCGACGACGCGGAGCCCGGCGAGCCGCGCCGCGGGGGCGTCCTCGCGCACCACGCCCGCGACGACGATGACAGGTATGCCGTAGGGCTCGGCCTCGTCGACCACCCCGCCGACGACCTTGCCGTTGAACGACTCGGCGTCCAGGGCGCCCTCGCCGGTGACGATCGCGTCGGCCCGCGCGACCGCGTCGGCCAGCCCGACCTGCTCGGCCACCAGCCGGAGCCCCGGCACCAGGGAGCCGCCCAGCACGAGCAGCCCGCCCCCGAGGCCGCCGGCCGCACCCGCGCCAGGAGTGGTCGACACGTCGACGCCGAACTCCTCGACATACCTGCCCTGCAGCTCGAAGAGGCGCCCGGTGAGCTCGACGACCTGGTCGCCGCTGGCACCCTTCTGCGGCCCGAAGACCTGAGCGGCCTCGACGAAGGGGGTCTGCACGTCGCACGCCGCGAGCAGCTCCACCCCGCGCTCGGCCGGCGTCTGCCCGTCGAGCACGGCCCGCGCCGCCTCGACCGCCCCGCGCCCGCCGTCACTCATCGCCGACCCCCCGAGGCCCACGACCACCCGCATCGCACCCTCGAGCACGGCCTGCGCGACGAGCTCGCCGGTGCCGGCGCTGGTCGCGCCCACGGGGTCGTTGCCCTCCTTGCCGCCGGCCAGCACCAGCCCGCTGGCCGACGCGGACTCGATGACCGCCACGCCGTCGTCCCCCAGCCGCCACTGCGCCTCGACCGGCGTGCCCAGCGGTCCGGTCACGGTGCTGGTCCGGTTGGCCCCGCCGAAGGCGTCGAGCATGCCCTCACCGCCGTCGGCCATCGGCATACCGATGACGTCCCATCCCGCCCCCTGCGCCCCGGCGCGCGCGGCGGCGACGACCTCGGGAGCGGTCAGCGACCCGCGGAACTTGTCCGGCGCGATCAGCACGACGGGGCGGGCGGGGGTGTCGGCGGCGGTGCTCACAGCCCTGACCCTAGGGCAAGGATTGGCGCGGGCGTGTGCGGATGCACGATGATGGCGCGCATGACGACGTCGACGAAGACTCGCTCGCTCATCGCCGCGCTGGCCGCGACCGCACTGCTCGCCGGCTGCAACGCCGGGGCCGGCAGCAGCTCGGACACCGGGTCGCCGGAGGAGGGGGAGTCCGCCGGGTCCGGTGACGGCGGCGAGGACACCGCCGCGGCCCCGGAGCCCGGTGGCTCGGACGAGACGGTCCGTATCGGCCTCGTCGCCGAGCCGGCCAGCCTCGACTTCACCACGACCGGAGGGGCGGCGATTCCTCAGGTCATGATGGACAACGTCTACGAGACCTTGGTGCAGATCGACGGGGAGAGCGCGGAGATCGTGCCGGGACTCGCGACGGAGTGGGAGGTCAGCGAGGACCGGCTGACCTACACCTTCAGGCTCGAGGAGGGCGTCACCTTCTCCGACGGCAGCGAGTTCACCGCCGAGGACGCGAAGTTCTCGATCGAGCGGGTCTCCTCCGACGCCTGGACCAACGGGCTCAAGGCCAAGTTCGACGTCGTGGAGTCGGTCGAGGCGGTCGACGACACCACGCTGGAGGTCACGCTCACCCGCCCCAGCAACCAGTTCCTCTACAACCTGACGACCCTCGTCGGGGCGATGTTCGACACCGAGGGGGTCGACAACCTCGCCGAGGAGGCGATCGGCACCGGTCCCTACGTCTTCGAGAACTGGGACCGCGGCTCGCAGATCACGCTGGAGCGCAACCCCGACTACCACGGCGATGCGCCCTACTTCGCCTCCGTCGAGATGCGCTACTTCGACGACGCCAACGCGCTCAACAACGCGATGCTCACCGACTCGATCGATGTCGTGTCGACGGTGCAGGCCCCGGAGTCGCTGGCCGAGTTCGAGGGTGGCGACTTCCAGATCGTCGAGGGGACCACCAACGGCGAGGTCGTGCTGTCGATGAACCAGGAGGAGGGCAACCCGCTGGCCGACGTCGAGCTGCGGCGGGCGGTCCGGCACGCCATCGACCACCAGGCCCTCATGGACACCTGCTGGGCCGGGCGCGGCGAGCTCATCGGCTCGATGGTCCCGGTCACCGACCCGTGGTACGAGGACCGCACCGGCGACTACCCCTTCGACCTCGAGGAGGCGCAGCGGCTCATCTCCGAGGCCGGCGCCGAGGGCACCGAGCTGCGGCTGCGCATACCGTCGCTGCCGTATGCCGTCTCCTGCGGCACGGTAGTCGAGTCCATGCTCGAGGACGCCGGGCTGGAGGTGACCGTCGACGAGCTGGAGTTCCCCGCGGCCTGGCTGGAGACCGTCTTCACCAACAAGGACTACGACATGTCGATCGTGTCGCACGTCGAGGGGCGTGACATGTCTGCCGTGTTCGGCAACCCGGACTACTACACGACCTACGGAACGGAGGAGGTCCAGACCCTCTTCGAGGAGGCCGACGCCGGCACCGAGGAGGAGCAGACCGCGAAGCTGCAGGAGGCCGCCGCGCTGATCAGCGAGGAGGCCGCCGCCGACTTCCTCTTCCTGCTGCCCAACCTCATGGTCGCCGACCCGGACATCACCGGCCTGCCGACCAACGCGATCCGGGAGTCCTTCGACCTGGGCGACCTCGCGCGGGAGTGACGGCGCCCGGGGCTTTCGGCGCCTCGGCCCGACCTGGGCAACCTTGTGCACCGGATACGCCGTCGAGACGGGCGCATCTGGTGCACAACCTCGCGCAGGTCCGAGACGTGCGGCACAACCTTGCCCAGGTCGAGGTATGCCTGTCGCCGGGTCCGTGCCCGCGTCACCCTCTAGGGTGCTGAGCCATGCTCCTGCGCCTGCTGCACCGCGCGCTGGTCCTCGTGGCCAGCGTGCTGGCGGCGTCGGTGCTGGTCTTCGGCTTCATGCGGGTGCTGCCGGGTGACCCGGCGCGGGTGGCGCTCGGGATCAACGCCTCGGACGAGGCCGTCGCCAGGTTGCGCGAGCAGTTCGGGCTGGACCGGCCGCTCGTGGTGCAGTACCTCGACTGGATGCGCGGCCTGGTCACCCTCGACCCGGGCATCGAGTTCGTCTCCAAGGCGGCGATCGGCCCGCAGATCGCCGACCGGCTGCAGGTCACCCTCATCCTCGTCGTCACGGCCATGGTCCTGGCCATGCTCGTCGCCGTCCCGGTCGGCATCTGGATGGCGGTGCGCCACCGCCACCTCGACGGGCTCCTCATGTCGGCGCTGTCCCAGGTCGGCGTCGCGATCCCGGCCTTCCTCGCCGGCATCGTGCTCATCTCGGTCTTCGCGGTGCGGCTGCGCTGGGTGCCGAGCGGCGGCTGGGTCGTGCCGTCGCAGGACCCGGTGGGCTTCCTGCAGCGGATCGTCCTCCCGTCGGTCGCGCTCGCGATGGTGCAGGCGGCGGTGCTGGCGCGGTATGTCCGCTCCGCCGTCCTCGACGTGCTGCGGGAGGACTACCTGCGCACCGCCCGGGCCAAGGGGCTGCGCCCGGTGCAGGCGCTGTGGCGGCACGGTCTGCGCAACGCCGCGGTGCCGGTGGTCACCGTGCTCGGCCTGCAGCTCGCGACCCTGCTCATTGGCGCGGTCGTCATCGAGCAGGTCTTCGTCATCCCGGGCCTGGGGTCGCTGCTGCTGGACTCGGTCGCCGACCGCGAGCTCCTCACCGTGCAGACCGTCGTCATGGTCCTCGTGGTGGCCACGCTGCTCATCAACTTCCTCGTCGACGCGCTCTACCTCGTCATCGACCCACGGCTGCGGACGGGGTCGCGATGAGCGAGATCCAGGGCGCGGCCGCGCAGGGGCTCGAGGCGCAGGCTCCCGCGGGCGGCTCGGCCGGGCGCCGGCTCAACCCCTCGCTGCTCCTCGGCGGGGGTCTCGTCGCCGTGGTCGTCGTGCTCGCGCTCGTCTCCTACGTCTGGACGCCGTATGTGCCGATGCGGGTCCTCCCGGTCGAGGCCTACCAGACGCCCAACGCCGAGCACTGGCTCGGCACCGACCGCTACCGCCGCGACGTCTTCACCCAGATCCTCGTCGGGGCACGCACGACCCTGTATGTCGGCTTCGTCGCCGTCGGCGTCGCGGCGCTCGTCGGGGTGCCGCTCGGCATCCTGGCCGCGATGTCGCCCGGCTGGCTCGGGCAGCTCGTGATGCGCTCCAACGACGTGCTGCTGGCGTTTCCCGCGCTGCTGCTGGCGATCATGTTCGCGGCGCTCTACGGCGGCTCGACGCGGGTGGCGATGATCGCCATCGGCATCGCGACGATCCCGGCCTTCGCCCGCATCACCCGCTCCGGCGCGCTCGGGGTGATGAAGACCGAGTACGTCGTCGCCGCCCGGGCCGCGGGTCGCTCGCCGCTGGGGATCGCGGTGCGCCACGTCATACCCAACGTGGCGGGGCTGGTCATTGTGCAGGCGTCGGTCTCCTTCGCCATCGCGATCCTCGCCGAAGCGGCGCTGGCCTACCTCGGCCTGGGCACGCCGACCGGGCAGGCGAGCTGGGGGCGGATGCTCTACGAGGCGCAGACCACGTTGCGCACTGCGCCGCACCTGGCGCTCATCCCCGGCGCGGCGATCGCGCTGTCGGTGCTCGGCTTCAACCTCTTCGGCGACGGGCTGCGGGACTGGCTGGACCCGAAGCTGGAGGGTCGGTGACAGGATCAGAAAAGTAAAGACTTCGTCAATTCTCGCAAGCGTTGTAGACCTCGATTGGGGGGGGGGAGGTACTGTCCTTGGTATCGAGAGTCTCCGGCGCAAGTGCGCGGCAGAGGCGGTAAGCGAGGGAGGACGGCATGAAAACACGTACAGGACTGTGTGCATTCGTTGCTGGTACGGGCCTGATGTTTGCAGGCGCCATGCCGGCGTTCGCGGCGGTAACCGAGGACGGCGTGTACAACTGCGCGGCCTACCCTGCGGTCCAATTTCGAATCCAGGGGGGTGGCGTCGTCTTGGGGCCGGGAGATGGGACGGCGACCAGGTACACCGCATCCTCGTCAACTTGGCGATCAGGCGACAATCGTGGACCAGGTGGATTTTGGTCCGTCACGGGAAACACCACTGTTGATCTTGCCTATACACGCGGCGTTTGCCGAAACTTTGGGTGACCAGCAAGTCGGCGAGGGGAGTCACCTTTGTTGGGCAGGCAACATCTCACAAGCTTCGTCGCACTGGTCGTCGGCGCAGCGCTCGCGTCCCTTGGAGCCTGTTCGTCGGTTGACGCCATCGGCTCGGCCGTCTCCACCGAGGCATCGAGCAGTGAGGCAGGGGATGTGCCAAGGCAGGAGTTTGTAGGGAACCCACGTGACTATCAAACGTCATTGGCAAAGTGCTTCAGCGACCGAGGGTTTCCCAGTGAGGTGGTGGTGACGGAGCAGGGGGATCTGGCGGTCGATAGTGCGGGCGTCAATCAGCAAACAATGCGGGACTACCTAGAAGTCGACCAGATCTGCACAGAGACGCTGCCTCCCCCCCCGGAGCCGCGCTCTGATAGTGATCTTGCGAGATATTACACGTCGTGGTCCACCCAGCATGAATGTCTCACCCAAGCAGGTTACGATATTCCAAGCCTTCCTACTCTGCAAACTTTCACTGCTACATTCCGGAGCGGTGAGCTTGCGTCGTCGCCAGTGAGTTTGGTTGAGGGTCCACAGCAGTCGGGGGCTGCCAAGCTTTGCCCCCCGGACAATGACCATTGGTGGTGAACCGGCGTCGCGGGACCAACCTTGGCTCAGGAAACAAACCGCACAAGAACGGAAGGTGTGAATGAGATGAAGATGTCAAGAGGAGCTGTCAGTGCTACAGTAGCGATGATTCTAGCGCTGGCGCTCAGCGGAAATCCCGCCATAGCTTACGAGACCAAGCGGGTGAGTGGAAAAATCAGTGGGTGCGGCGGCTACTCTGCCCCGTATGCGAGTGCCTACTCCATCGGCCAGATGATACATGTCAAGCCTGGTGGTAGTAAGAGCCAGGCAACGCGGTACACCAACCCGAGTTGGGCATATAGGGGCCTCTACGGTCCCGGTGGTGAGTGGTCAGTAGATGCGAACTCCAGCTCCAGTTGGATCGAGACCACACGTAGTGGCGGCTATTGTCGCAATCTCTGATGAGGAGAGCCAGGCCCGCAGAGGCGTCCAGTTGTGTGGCATTAGTGTCCGCTGTTTTTCTGCTAAGTGGGTGTAATCCAACTGGCGACACGGATACGGCGGACTCTGTAGCTACAGAGGAATTCAAGAATTTTGACCAGCAGGTGCGTGCATACTATGAGAAGCAAGCGGCGTGCTTGACTGAGGCTGGATTTCCAACAACAATCAATGCCGATGGGAGTATTACGATTTCGGGTATCGACTTCGAGCGCGATGCTCAGGTGGTCCGGCGGTGCGATGACGTATCGGGTGAACATCCTGAGTTGCCTACGCCAAGCGAGGAGGGCCTGAGCGAATTCTATGCTCGGTTGCTCGATGTCCATGAGTGTCTTGAAGCAAATGGCCTGTCATCAGTCCAGCCTCCGAGTGAGCAAGTTTTCATCGAAAGCTATCTGGCGAGCCTTCAAGGCGGATCTAGCGATGCGCCGTGGCATCCGTATGCAGAGTTTTCCAGCGAGGTCGAGAAAAAATGTCCCGCCCCTCTCCTCGAAGACGTGTACCTCGAGTAGTCCAGGCCAAGTTCCGGAGGGGATTCACTTCATCTTTGTGCACCATATCCCCGACCGAGGGCGGCTGGTGTGAGCCCAAGTTGCAGCAAACACAGCCCCGATTTCATGGGGACCCTGCCAAGCCACCGTCGACACAGTTGACGCCATAGTTGGCGTCGTGAAGTCGTAGGTAGGCGCTGGCATGGAGGGGCGAGAGAGCTTTGCCGGTTCTTGTGGCTCAGATGGGATGATGGACTCATGACGGATGAGGTGACGAAAGCCCCACGCAAACTGGGCGTCGTGGTGCTGTTATTGGTGCTCGTGGTTGGCTCCGTTGCCGGCACGTGGGTGTCGCTTCGAGTAACGCTGCTGACGGAATCAGCTGCAGATGCCTCGTCGGCGGCCGGTGAAGAGGTGTGGGGCGAGGTAGTGAGGGGGTCGGTTGGGCGGTCGTTGCCGTTGTCGACCACGGTGCGGCAGCCGGTGGGGGTGGTGGCGGTGAACGGGTTGTCGGGGGTGGTGACCTCGTCGTCGCCGGGCCGGGTGGAGTCTGGTGGTGTGGTGTACGTGGTGGGGCGGACACCGGTGCGGGTGGTGCAGGCGCAGCAACCGTTCTGGCGGGAGCTGTCGCGGGGTGTGCGCGGTGAGGACGTGGTCGCGTTGCAGGAGCTGCTCATCGCCGGGGGGTACCTGGATGCTGAGGCCGATGGTGACTTCGGTCAGGGCACGGAGGATGCGGTGGAGGCGTGGCAGGAGGAGCAGGGGTTGCCGGAGTCTGGGGTGGTGGGCCTGGGGGAGCTGGTCGCGGTGCCGGACCTGCCGGCGACGGTCACGGTCGGTGAGGCGATCAGGGTGGGGGGTCAGGTGTCGGGTGGTGAGGACGCGGTGCTGGCGCCGACGGGGGAGCGGGACTTCGTGCTGGTGGTGACCGCGGAGCAGGCGAGGTTGATACCGGCGGAGACCACGGTCGAGATGACGTTTGAGGACCAGCAGTGGACGGGGGTGATCGCCGGGTCCACCGTGGATGACACAGGTTCGACGGTGTTCGAGCTGACCGCGCCGGGCGGTGGGCCGGTCTGCGGAGAAGACTGCGGGGTGCTGCCGGGGGATGAGCAGGTGACGGTGCGCTCGGAGGTGGTGGTGGTGCCGCGGGTGGAGGGGTTGAGTGTGCCGGCGGCGGCGGTGCGGACCCGCGCGAATGGCAGCGCGTTCGTGTTGACTGAGGACGGGCAGGTCGAGGTGGTGGTGGCCGGTTCGGGGCAGGGTGTCGCGATCGTGGAAGGTGAGGGGCTCGTAGAAGGGTTGCGGGTGCTGGTGGCCGGGGACCCGGTGCAGGCACCGGGTGATGGTGGCGATGAGACCGGGGGAGGGTGAGGCGTGCTGGCCCTGGAGGGGGTGTCGTTCGCCTACGCGAAAGGTGGCGAGGAGTTGTTCGGGGGGTTGTCCCACGTGTTCACCCCGGGGGTGGTGACGGCGGTGACGGGGCCGTCGGGGCGGGGGAAGTCGACGTTGTTGTACGTGCTGGGATTGATGCTGACCCCGACCAGCGGGCGGGTGCTGCTGGGCGGTGAGGCGGTCTCGGCCGCGCCGGATGCGGTGCGTGCGCGGGTGCGGGCGCACCGGATCGGGTTCGTGTTCCAGGACGCGGCGTTGGACCCGACCCGGACCGTGCTGGACTCCGTCATCGAGCCTGCGTTGTATGCCGGGTGGCGCCTGGGCGATGCCCGGGCCGCGGGTCGGGGTTGCTCGAGCAGATGGGGGTCTCGGCGCGGGCGGGTCACCGGCCGGGAGAGATCAGCGGTGGGCAGGCGCAACGGGTCGCGGTGTGCCGTGCCCTGGTGACGGACCCGGTGCTCGTGCTGGCCGATGAGCCGACGGGCAACCTGGACCGGGACAACGCCGCCGGGGTGCTGGCCGCGCTGTCTGCAGCCGCCGGCGGCGCCGACCAGGCCGCAGAGAGTGCCGATAACGGGGCAGGCTCGGGCCCCGACAGGGGGACTCCCGAGGGGCGGACGGTGGTGATCGCCACGCACGACCCGTTCGTGCTGGACCATGCCGATGAGGTGCTCGCGCTGTGAGGTGGGTGCTGGTGGTGCGGGAGGCGGCCGCGACGGCGTGGGCGTCCAAGGTCCCCTCGGCGCTGGTCGGGTTGCTGGTCGCGGTGATGTGCGCAGCGACGATCGCGACCGTGGGGCGCACCGCCGCCGCGGAGCAACAACTCACTGACCGGTTGGACGAGGCCGGGTCGCGGGTCCTGGCCGTTGCCGACGCCCGCGGCGAGGGTCTGCTGCCGGCGACAGTGGTGGACCAGGCGAGCACCCTGTCGACGGTCGAGCGTGGGGTGGGCACCCTGATCCCAGTCGATGTCGTCAACGGGGTCATCGGGCAGGGCGGGATCCGGGTGCCCGCGTGGGGTGTGCACGGTGATTTGGCCGCGGTCGCCGACCTGCAGGCCGGGCGTTGGCCAGGCCCGGGCGAGGCGATCGTCACCGACACCGCGATGACACAGCTCGGGATGGCCGACCCGTTCGGGTGGGTCGCGTTGGCCTCGACCAGCGAGGTCGACGACTGGTCGGTGGTCGGGACGTTCACCCCCAGGGACCCGTTCGGTGACTACGCCGCTGGGGTGCTGTACGTCGCGCCCAGCCACCAGCCGATGGACACCCTGCAGGTCGTGCTGACCGACGCATCGGCCGCGCAGGCCACCCAGGCCAGTGTCCTGGCCCTGGTCGACCCGCCCACCCCGGACGCGGTCACCATCACCTCCCCCGTCTCCCTGGCCGACCTGCAGGACCAGGTCACCGGCGACCTCGCCGCATTCGGTGCGACCTTGCTGCTCGGGGTGCTCGGCGGCGGTGCCCTGCTCGTGGCGATCGTCGTCCTGGCCGACGTCCTCGTCCGCCGCAAGGACCTCGGCCGCCGCCGCGCCCTGGGCGCCACCAGGGCCACCATCATCACCCTCGTCATCGGCCGCACCCTCGCCCCCGCCATACTCGGCGCCGCCCTCGGGGTCGCAGCAGGCCTGGCCCTGGCCGCCCGCATCGGCCCGGACACCATCCCCCCGGCCGACTTCACCACCGGCACCGCCACCCTCGCCCTCATCGCCGCCACCACCGCCGCCATACCACCCGCCCTCTACGCCGCCACCCGAGACCCCGTCCGCATCCTCCGCACCCCATGAGGGCTATACACCAACAATACACGCGACGTGTATCATGCGTGCATGAGCAGGGTGAGGACCAATATCGAGATCGACGACACCTACGTCGAGACGATCATGGATCGCTACGGGGTGAGGACGAAGACCCACGCCGTCGACCTGGCGCTGCGGCACCTGGCCGGGCAGCCGATGTCGAGGCAGGAGGCGCTCGCCATGCGCGGGGCTCGCGCTATCGAGGAGGTCCCGGACGACCTCCCGCCGCAAGGCGTCGCGTGATCCTGGCGGACACCTCGGCCTGGGTCGAGTACGACCGGGCAACAGGAAGTCCCGTCGATGAGCGGATGGCCGAGCTGATCGCCTCCGGATCATCGCTCGCCGTCACCGAGCCGGTCATGATGGAGGTGCTGGCCAGGGCCCGGACCGCGGACCGCGAGGACGACCTGCGCCGGCTCCTCCTCAGCGTCACGTTGCTGCCTGTCGAGCCGGTTGCCGACTTCGACGCGGCGGCGCGGATCTACCGGCGCTGTCGGGAGTCGGGGGTCACGCCACGAGGGCTGCTGGACTGTCTCATCGCTGCTGTCGGGTGGCGACACGGGGCTTCGCTGCTCGCCCACGACGTCGACCTCGACCGCGTCGCAGGAGTCGTGGGTCTGCCGCTCGACGACGCCTCGCTCCGCGCCTGAGCCATGACCTTCCCCCAGATCGCACTCTTCGCCATCTTCGGCGCGGTCATGGTGCTGCTCGTGTCGGTGCCGATGCTGCTCGTGGCGTGGCCGCTCCAGGGGTAGCACCGTGGGTAGGGCGCGAGTAGCATAGGGGTATGAAGGTGAGTATCAGCCTGAGCGCCGAGGACCTCGGGGCCCTGGACAGGTATGCCCGCCAGGCCGGCCTGGCTCCCGCTCGGCAGCCGTCCAGGCTGCCATCCGACGGCTGCCCGACGCCGAGATCGAGAACGACTACGCCCAGGCGTGGGACGAGTGGGCGAAGGGCGACGGCGGTCGCTGGGAGTCGGTTGTCGGTGACGGACTTGCCGATGCTCCGAGGTGAGATCCGCCTCGTCGACCTCGATCCGACCAGCGGCAGCGAGGCCGACAAGCGTCGGCCGGCGGTGCTCGTCAGCAACGACCGTGCCAACACCACAGCAGCGCGCCTCGGGCGTGGGGTCGTGACGGTGGTGCCCGTGACGAGCGCCGTCGAACGCATCTACCCCTTCCAGGTGCTCCTGCCCGCCGACGAGACCTCCCTGCGTGTCGACTCCAAGGCCCAGGCGGAGCAGGTCCGCTCGGTGGACGTGCGACGGGTCGGGGCGGCGGTCGGTCGGGTGCCGACACCGCTCATGGTCGACCTCGAGGACGCCTGCGGGTGCACCTCGCTCTGTGACGCTGGGCGACGTCGAGCACAGCGGCACTCCGCGATCTCGACCTGGTCAGCAGGCAGGCGGTTGCCGCGGCCGCTGTCCAGAGTCATACTCCAGGTATGACTGGGCTCACGACCATCAAGGTGGCGTCTGCGACACGGGACCAACTCAAGGCGCAGGCGAGCCGGGCCGATCTGACACTGGGACAGTACCTGGACGCGCTCGCACGCCGAGGGGAACGAGAGGGGCGCTTCGCCCGGCTCAAGGCACAGATCGCGGCGACCAGCGCGGCGGACCGGGACTCCTGGTCGCGGGAGACCTCGGGTTGGGAGCGTGCCGAGCTCGCTGACTCGGTCACCGATGGGTGAGGGCGCGAGGCCACCGTCGCTGGGGGACATCTGCTGGGCCTGGCTCGATCCGGTGAGCGGTCGGGAGCAGGGTGGGCGTCGCCCGGTGGTCGTGGTGAGCGGCCGCGGCTACCTGGACGTGGTCGATGCGCTCGCCATGGTGGTGCCCGTCACCCGCGTCGACCGGGGGTGGGAAAACCATGTCGCGGTGGAGGCTGGTGTGGTGTCCGGCTTCGCCATGACCGAGCAGGTCCGGACCCTCTCGCGGCAGCGGCTGCAGGGCATCGTGGGTGCCGTCGAGGATGACGTCCTGCGCGAGATCCGCAGGTGGCTCGCGGACTTCTTGGAGTTGGGTGAACCGTGGCCGGGGTTGCCGTGAGCACCGAGGCGGCGCAAGAGGCCAGCGGCGAGCGCACGGTGCTGGCGGTGGAGGGGCTCGACGTGGGGACCGGCATACCCCGTTGCTGCACGACGTCTCCTTCTCCATCGACCGGGGCGAGCGGGTCGGGCTCATCGGGGAGTCCGGGTCGGGCAAGTCGCTGACCGCGCTCGCGGTCTTGGGGCTGCTCGGCGAGGGGCTGCGGGCGAGCGGTGACGTGCGGCTGTCCGGGCGGACCCCCGCCGCGCGCAACCTGCTCGACGTCGGCGAGCGCGAGATGGCGCGGCTGCGCGGTGACGCGATGTCGATGGTCTTCCAGGAGCCGATGACGGCGCTCAACCCGACCATGCGGGTCGGTGCCCAGGTCGCCGAGGTGATGCGGATCCACGGCACCCGCGACAAGGCCGGGGCGCGACGACGGGTCGTCGAGCTGCTCGACCAGGTGGGGCTGCCCGACGCGGCGCACCTGGCCCGGTCCTACCCGCACGAGCTCTCCGGTGGCCAACGGCAGCGGGTCGTGCTTGCGATCGCGCTCGCCAACGACCCCGCCCTGCTCATCTGCGACGAGCCGACCACCGCCCTCGACGTGACCGTCCAGGCCACCGTGCTCGACCTCGTGGTGCGCGGTGTCGAGGAGCGGGACGCCGCGATGCTCTTCATCACCCATGACCTCGCCGTCGTCGCGACGGTGTGCGAGCGGGTGCTCGTGATGTACGGCGGGCGCATCGTCGAGGCAGGCCCCGTCGGTGAGGTCTTCTCCGACCCGCGCCACCGGTATACGCAGGGCCTCATCGGCGCCTCCGACCTCGCCGGCGGGGAGGGTCGTCGAGCCCGGGCCGCGCTGCCGACGATCCCCGGCACGGTGCCCTCCGCCGGCCGCTTCCCCGACGGGTGCGTCTTCCGCAGCCGGTGCGACCACGCCACCGACCGCTGCGAGGCGTTGCCACCGTGGACGGCGCGCGGCGAGCACCCCGCGGGGGAGCTCGCGCACGGCTTCGCCTGCCACCACCCGGCGGGCGAGGCCACCGCCGAGAAGGAGGGGAGCCGTGGCTGACTCCGAGACCCCCGCCGTCGAGCTCCGCGGGGTGTGCCGTGACTTCCGCCGCCCGCGCACGTCGCTGCGCGAGGCGCCCCCGGTCGTCCGCGCGGTGCGCGACGTCACCCTGACCATCGGGCAGGGCGAGCGCTTCGGGATCGTCGGCGAGTCCGGGTCGGGCAAGTCGACGCTGCTGCGGCTGATCTGCGGGCTGGACCGGCCGACGTCGGGAGAGGTGCTGGTCGAGGGGCGCCCGGTCGGCGACCAGCCGGCCCGGCGCCTCGGCTGGCTGCGGGAGAAGCTGCAGCTCGTCTTCCAGGACCCGATGAGCAGCCTCGACCCGCGGATGCGGGTGCGCGACATCGTCGCCGAGCCGCTCTTCGCGCAGGGCATCGGCGGCGACCACGGGGCGCGGGTGCGCGAGCTGCTGGAGCGGGTGGGCCTCGACCCGGACGCCGCCGACCGCTACCCGCACCAGTTCTCCGGAGGGCAGCGCCAGCGGATCTCGGTGGCCCGCGCGCTCGCGCCCGACCCGGACATCCTCGTCGCCGACGAGCCGGTGTCGGCGCTGGACGTGTCGGTCCGGGCCCAGGTGCTCAACCTCGTCGACGAGGTGGTCGACGGGCTCGACCTCACGCTCGTCTTCGTCAGCCACGACCTGTCCGTGGTGCGGCACGTGTGCGACCGGGTCGCGGTGATGCAGGACGGGCAGGTCGTCGAGGTCGGGGAGACCGAGCAGCTCTTCGCCGAGCCGCAGCACGCCTACACCCGGTCGTTGCTGGCCGCCATCCCCGACCTGCACGCGGCGCTGGACGGCCGCACCGCGCAGGACCTCGCGCGCGGCGCCTCGCGCGACTGACCAGGGAGTGCGGTCACCAAGCTGCAACCTCCATCGCCCCTTAGCGTGATGGAGGATGCCGGAAGCTGACCGCACTCCGAGGTGGGGCGGGGTCGGCTGCGCCGGTGTCGGTATGCCGGGCTAGGGTCGGTCTCGCTTCGAGGCTCGAGGACGAGAGGGGAGCACCGGTGCTGATCGGCATACCGCGGCAGGCGCGGGAGACCCAGGCGATCGTCGCCGCCACGCCCGGCACGGTCGCCACGCTGCGCAAGCGGGGGCACACGGTGCTGGTCGAGAAGGGCGCGGGGGAGCGGGCGTCCTACCCCGACGTGGCCTACAGCGACGCGGGCGCCACCCTCGTCGACCCGGGCGGGCTCACCAAGGTCGACCTGCTGGCGACCGTCGACCCGCCCACCCCCGAGGAGATCGCCACCCTCCCGCGCGGCCTCGCCGTCGCCTCGCTCCTGGCCCCCGCCCGCTCGCCCGACCTCCTCCGGGCGCTCGCCGACCAGGGCGTGACGGCCCTCGCCATGGACGCCGTGCCCCGCATCTCCCGCGCGCAGAGCCTCGACGTGCTCAGCTCGATGGCCAATCTCTCCGGCTACCGGGCAGTCATCGAGGCGGCGCACGACTACGGCGGCATGCTCGCCGGCCAGGTCACCGCGGCCGGCACCACGCCGCCGGCCACCGTCTTCGTCGTCGGCGCCGGGGTCGCCGGGCTGGCCGCGATCGGTGCGGCGCAGTCGCTCGGGGCGCAGGTGCGCGCCTTCGACGTGCGGCCGGAGGTCGCCGAGCAGGTCGAGTCGATGGGCGCGACCTTCGTCCGGCTCGACGTCGACACCAGCAGCGGCCGCAGCGACGGGTATGCCGGCGAGCTCACCGAGGACGCCGAGCGCGCCACCTCCGAGCTCTACGCCCAGGAGGCCATCACCGCCGACATCGTCATCACCACCGCGCTCATCCCGGGCCGCCCAGCCCCGCGCCTCATCGACGCCGGGACCGTCGCCGCGATGCGCCCCGGGTCGGTCGTCGTCGACCTCGCGGCGGCCAACGGCGGCAACGTCGAGGGCACCCGGGCCGACGAGCGGGTCGTCACCGACTCCGGGGTCGTGCTGCTGGGCTGGACCGACCTCGCGGGGAGGATGCCGGCCCAGGCCAGCCAGCTCTACGGCACCAACATGGTCAACCTCGTCGGACTGCTCTCCGGGGAGCCGGAGGACGACAGCGCCGGCGGCCCCCCGCTCGTGCTCGATCTGGACGACCAGGTGCTGCGCGCGATGACCGTGGCCCACGACGGCGAGGTCCTCTGGCCGCCGCCGCAGGTCTCGGTGAGCGCCGCCCCGGCGCCCGCCGCGGCGGTGACGCCCGAGGTCGACCCGGAGCACGGGCATACCGAGGCGCGCCCACCGGACCCGCGCCGTCGGCGAGCGGTGCTCCTCGCCCTCGCGGTGCTGGCGGCCCTCGGCGCCGCCTTCGCGCCGGACGAGCTGCGCATGCACCTCACCGTCTTCGCGCTCGCCGTGATCGCGGGCTACTACGTCATCTCGCACGTCACCCACGCGCTGCACACGCCGCTCATGTCCGTGACCAACGCGATCAGCGGCATCATCTGCGTCGGCGCGATCCTGCAGGTCGGCAGCGAGAGCACCTGGGTCACCGCGCTCGCGCTGATCGGCATCACCGTGGCCTCGATCAACATCTTCGGCGGCTTCACCGTCACGCACCGGATGCTCGGGATGTTCCGGAGGGCGGAGTCGTGACGCTCACCTCGGCGGTCGACGCCGCCTACCTCGTCGCCGCGCTGCTCTTCCTCGGCGCCCTCGCCGGGCTGTCGCGGCATGAGTCGGCGCGCCGCGGCAACCTTCTCGGCATCACCGGCATGACGCTCGCGCTGGTCGCGACGGTGGCGCTCGCGGTGAGCACCGCGCAGCGCGGGGCGCTCACCACCCTCCTGCTCATCGCGGTGGCGATGTCGCTGGGAGCGGTCATCGGCATCTGGCGGGCGCGGCGCGTCGAGATGACCGGTATGCCCGAGCTCGTCGCGATCCTGCACAGCTTCGTGGGCGTCGCGGCGGTGCTCGTGGGCGTCAACACCTTCCTCGGCGAGGGGTATGCCGGTGCCGCCGGCGTCAGCCAGCGCATCGAGATCGCGGCCGGGGTTTTCATCGGCGCGGTCACCTTCACCGGGTCGGTCGTGGCCTGGGCCAAGCTCTCGGCCCGGATGAAGAGCTCCCCACTCATGCTGCCGCGGCGCCACCTGCTCAACCTGCTCGTCGTGCTGGCTAGCCTGGCGGTGTCGGTGTGGTTCGTCGTGGCCTCGAGCCTGCTGCCGCTGCTCCTGCTCACCGCCCTGGCGCTGCTGCTCGGCGCGCACCTCGTCGCCTCCATCGGTGGCGGGGACATGCCGGTCGTCGTCTCGATGCTCAACTCCTACAGCGGCTGGGCGGCGGCAGCGGCGGGCTTCATGCTCGGCAACGACCTGCTCATCATCACCGGGGCGCTGGTCGGCAGCTCGGGCGCGATCCTGTCCTACATCATGTGCAAGGCCATGAACCGCTCCTTCGTCTCGGTCATCGCCGGGGGCTTCGGCGCCGACCCGGTGGGGCCGGCGGGGGATGGCGAGGAGCAGGGGACCCACCGCGAGGTCAGCGCCGAGGGTGTCGCCGAGCTGCTGCGGCAGGCCCGGTCGGTCGTCATCACGCCCGGCTACGGCATGGCCGTCGCCCACGCGCAGCACCCGGTCGCCCGGCTGGTCGAGCGGCTCGCCGACCTCGGCGTGGACGTGCGCTTCGGCATACATCCGGTCGCCGGGCGCCTGCCCGGGCACATGAACGTCCTGCTCGCCGAGGCGCGGGTGCCCTACGACATCGTGCTCGGCATGGACGAGATCAACGACGACCTCGCCTCGACCGACGTCGTCCTGGTCATCGGCGCCAACGACACCGTCAACCCGGCCGCGATCGAGCAGCCGGGCAGCCCGATCGCGGGGATGCCCGTCCTCGAGGTGTGGAACGCCCGCGACGTGGTCGTCTTCAAGCGGTCGATGGCGACGGGCTACGCCGGGGTGCAGAACCCGCTCTTCTTCCGCGACAACACGCAGATGATCTTCGGCGACGCCAAGGACAAGGTGGAGGAGATCCTCACCGCGCTGGCAGGCTGAGGGGTATGCACCCCGCCGCCGGCCCCACCAACTCGCTCCTCGACGTCGGCGGGTTGGGGGTGGGGCACCACCAGAGCGTCGGCGACGGCTCCCTCACCGGCACCACGGTCGTGCTCTGCCCGCCCGAGGGCGCGGTCGCCGGGGCGGACGTGCGCGGCGGGGCGCCCGGCACCCGCGAGACCGACCTGCTCGACCCGCGCAACCTGGTCGAGCGGGTGCACGCGGTCGTGCTCTCCGGGGGGTCGGCCTTCGGGCTGGCCGCGGCGGACGGCGTCATGCGCGAGCTGTATGCCCGGGGCCGGGGCTTCCCGATGGGCGGGCCCGGCGAGGTGGTCCCGATCGTGCCCGCGGCGGTCTGCTTCGACCTCGGGCGGGGCGGCGACTTCGGCTCCTTCCCGGACGCCTCCTTCGGCGCGCGGGCCCTGGCCGACGCCGAGAGCGGTGGCGTCGCGGGGCTGGGCAACGTGGGTGCCGGCACCGGCACGCAGGTCGGCGGGCTGCGCGGCGGGGTCGGCACGGCGAGCGCCGTGCTGCCCGACGGCACCACGCTCGCGGCGCTCGTCGTGGTCAACGCTGTCGGGTCCGCCGTCGACCTCGGCACGGGCGAGCTGTGGGGCGCCCGCCACCTGGTCGAGGCGGACGTGCGCGGCATACCAGGATGGCCGGAGGGGGTGCTGCCCGCCCGGCCCGATCCGGCTGAGCTGGAGGCGGCGCGGCGGGCGGCGGAGGAGTCCAACGCGACCAGCCGCGTCCCGCGCTCGCTCGCGACGACGATCGGGGTGGTCGCGACCGACGCAAGGCTGACCCCAGCGCAGTGCTCGCGGCTGGCGACGAGCGGTCACGACGGCATGGCGCGCGCGGTCAACCCGATCCACACGATGTTCGACGGCGACGCACTCTTCGGCCTGTCGACCGGTGCGCGAGACGTGCCGGACGTCGCCGGCTTCCACGCCCTCCTGCACGGCGCGGGGGAGGTGGTGACCCGCGCCATGGTCCGCGGAGTGCTGGCGGCGGAGTCGGTGACCACCCCGGCGGGCTCCTGGCGTGGCTACCGGGACGCCTTCCCCAGCGCGGGGCGGGACGACTCACCGCGCCAGGGCTGCACGCCGGGCCGAGGCGGCCGTCCCTCGAACGGCCACGCCTGCGCCCCTGACCTCGGCTCAGCGTGAGGCGTCGGCGCGGGCGGCGGCACATGCCCGCAGCCCCGAAGGCCGACCCGGTGGACAAGAAGGTCCCCGCCCAGGTCGGCTCCGTCGCGGAGGTCAGCATCACCCTCTGACCCCGACCGTCCCGCCGCCGGTCGAGGAGCGAGCGCAGCGAGCGTCTCGAGACCACGGGTGACGAACGGCCCCCGGACCACCACGGTCCGGGGGCCGTTCGTCGCGAGGTGCCAGCGCCCGTGGCACGAGGTGCCAATCTTCGTACCGTGGGCCGCGGCGGCGCTCAGCCGATCCGCACGACCGCCCGACCGCGGACCCGGCCGGCGCGGTGCGCTTCCCAGGCGGCGGGCAGATCGTCGAGCCCGAACACCTCGTGGTCGACGGCGAGCTGCCCGGCGGCGGCGTGGCAGAGGATCTCGGCCATCGCGACCGCGCGTCGCTCGGCGGTGAGGTCGTTGTTGGTGAAGCCGAGGATGCTGCGCGAGCCGCTGCGCAGGTGCGCGCTGGAGAAGGTCGCGTCCGCCCCGGCCGACGAGCCGAGGTTGACGAGCCGGCCGTGCGGCGCGAGACACAGCGCGGCCGCGCTCGCGGGCACCCCGCACAGCGGGTCGAGCACGACGTCGACCTCGCCGACGACGGTACGCATCCGCTCGGCCAGCGCGGCGACGTCGGCCTCCCGGTCGGAGCCGTCGAGGCCGCCGAGCGGCACGAACCCGTGCGCCCCCAACGCCGTCGCGGCATCGGCGGCACCGGGCTCGACAGCCGCGGCGAACACCGCCGACGCGCCGCGCAGGACCGCGGACCGGACGGCGACCGAGCCGACCACGCCGCTGCTGCCGAGCACGAGCACCCGCTCACCGGGACGCAGCCCGCCCCGGTCGCGCAGCGCCGTCCACGCCGCCATCGCCGACAGGCCGAGGGAGGCGACCACCGTGTCGTCGGGCGCCTCGGCGTCGAGCCGGACCAGGTCGGCCTCCGGCACGACGGCGAGCTCGGCGAGCGCCCCGTCGCCGGGCGTCATCCCGGCACTGGTCGGGAACCAGACCCGGGTGCCCGCCGGAAGTCCTGCGGCCTCCACCACCTCGCCGACACCTTGGACTCCGGGGACGTACGGCAGCGCCGGCGCGCCGAAGTAGCTGGTCCCACTCGCGCAGAGCACGTCCAGCGGCGTCAGCGGCACCGCCCGGACCCGGACCAGCGCCAGCCCCTCTGGCGCAGCTCCGCGCGCCGGGTCGGGGTGGTCATCGACGACGCGGGGGACGCCGCCGTGCTCGTCCAGCAGCCCGGCGCGCATTCAGCCGGCCTGCCCGTCCGACGGGTCGACGTAGACGGCGTTGCGGTCGATGCTCAGGTACATCGAGTTCGCGATCGGGCGCCGGATCTCCTCGGCGACGTGACCCAGCAGCCCGGCGCAGCGCGCCAGCAGCACCGTGCCGCGCAGCAGCTCGGTCGGGATGCCCAGGTCGGCCAGCGCGGCCCCGCTGACGCCGGCGCCGTTGAGCGGCAGCCGCTTGCCGAGCACCTGCTCGTGCACGCGGCCGATCGCCTCGAAGAGCGCCAGGTTGGTGCCGTACTGGCCCTCCTCCCGCGCGATCTCGATGATCCGCGGCGTACGCGGGTCGCCCTGCTTGTGCACGGGGTGGCCGAGCCCGGGCACGAACGTGCCCTTCTCGCGCTGGGCGCGCACCGCTGCCAGGGCGACCTCGTCCCACCCGGCCTCGTCGGTGGGGACCTCGTCGAGGTCGGCGACGACGGCGCGCAGGAAGCGGCCGGTGTCCTCGGTGACGCCCAGGTAGCGCGAGCCGCCGCCGAGCAGGCCGGAGGCGAGCGCACCCTGGATGGCGTCGGGCGCGCTGAGGTAGGTCAGCCGGGCCGCGATCGCGGTGGGGGTGAAGCCGTGGTCGGCCAGGCCGAGCAGCACCGCCTCGAAGAGCCGGCCCTGCTGGCGGGTGGGTCGCTGCAGCGTGAGCAGCCAGTACGCCAGCTCGCCGAAGGTCACCTCGCCCATCAGCTCGGTGGCGACGTCCTTGCCGAGCAGGCTCATCGACGTCAGGTCGGAGGTCCCCAGCGAGGTGGGGAAGGAGGGCTGGTCGGGCGTGCTCATGCGCGGGGTCCGTCCTGGCTCGTGTCGGGGGAGGTGTCGGAAGAGGGCTCGGCCAGCCAACGGCGTACGTCGTCGCCGTCGGCGTCCAGGCGCGGCGGTGCCAGGTCGTAGCGCACGGTCGCGTCGCTGAAGCGGATCGGGTTGCGCACGGTCGGGATGTCGCCGGCCATGGCGACCGGCTCCAGGCCCAGCCGGTCGGCGAGCTCGATGCCGCCGCGGACGTCGTTGATCGGTCCGCACGGGATGCCGACGTCGCTGAGCACCGCGAACCACTCGTCGGCGGAGCGGGTCGCCAGCGCCTCGAGCAGCAGCGGGCGCAGCTCCTCGCGGTTCTCGTTGCGCAGCCCGACCGAGGTGAAGCGGGGGTCGTCGGCGACCTCGCCGATCCCGAGCGCCTCGGCCAGCTTGCGGAACTGCCCGTCGTTGCCGGCGATCACGATCAGGTCGCCGTCGCCGGTGGCCAGCGGCTCATAGGGGAACAGGCTGAGGTGGGCGTTGCCCATCCGGCCCGGCACCACGTCACCTGCGACGTACGCCGAGGTCTGGTTGACCAGGGTTGACAGGGCCGTGGAGAGCAGGTTGGTCTCGACGTGCTGGCCGCGGCCGGTCCGCTCGCGCTGGCGCAGCGCGGCCTGGATGCCGATCACCGAGTGCAGCCCGGTCATCACGTCGAAGACCGAGATCCCGGCGCGGTAGGGCGGGCCGTCGGGGCTGCCGGTGAGGCTCATCAGCCCGGAGACCGCCTGCACGAGCAGGTCGTAGCCGGGCAGGTGCGCGCCGCCGTCGGAGCCGAACCCGGAGATCGAGCAGTAGACCGAGCCCGGGTTGGCCGCGGACACGTCCTCGTAGGACAGGCCGTACTTCGCGAGCCCGCCGGGCTTGAAGTTGTGGATGAACACGTCCGCGCGCCGGGCCAGCTCCTGGGCGACCTGCTGGTCCTCGGGGTCGCGCAGGTCGAGGCTGATCGAGCGCTTGTTGCGGTTGATCGCCAGGTAGTAGGTGCCCTGGTCCTCGCGCAACGGGGGCACCCAGTGGCGGGTGTCGTCACCGGCCGGGCTCTCCACCTTGACCACCTCGGCGCCCAGATCGGCGAGCAGCATCGTGGCGTACGGGCCGGCCAGGACCCGGCTGAAGTCGGCGACCAGCAGGCCCGACAGCGGCCCCTCGGACGGACTGGGCGGGGAGTCGGAGTTTTGCGGACGCATGTCCACGATCTTGGGTCACCGACGCCACGACGTCAAGAAGGGGTCCCGTCGCCGCAGGTCACAGCGGTGGCGCGGGGTCGTCGGAGGCTGGGGCGGATCCGACTGCGGCGCCGGCGACACCAGTGATCCGGGGTTGACATGTGACGCCGGCAACAGCAGGCTGAGCGTCAATGGACATCTGTCCGGCATACGTTCCCCAACGAGGTGGTCGATCATGAGCAGCCAGTCCAACCCGTCCCCGGCGCTGTCCAGCGCGGACGTCGCCGCCGCCCCGGCGACGGTCTTCCGCGGCGGCACCGTCCTGACCATGGACGCCGCCGGCACGGTGCTCACCGACGCCGACGTGCTCGTGGTCGGCGACAAGGTCGAGGCCGTCGGCCCGGCGCTGGAGGTGCCCGACGGCACCGCAGAGATCGACGCCTCGGGCGGCATCGTGATGCCGGGCATGGTCGACACCCACCGCCACATGTGGCAGACCGCGATGCGCGGCTACGGCGCCGACTGGACGCTGACCCAGTACTTCGTGTGGAACTACCTCGAGCACGGCAAGCACTTCCGCCCGGAGGACATCTACACCGGCAACCTGCTCTCGGCCCTGGACTCGCTCGAGGCCGGCGTCACCACGAGCGTCGACTGGTCGCACGGCCTGCAGTCGGTCGCGCACGGCGAGGCGGCGCTGTCGGCGCTCGAGGAGGTCCCCGGACGGTTCGTGCTGGCCTACGGCAACATCCACGCAGGCCCCTGGGAGTGGGCCGACTCCGCCGAGTTCCAGTCCTTCGCGCGCCGGGTCATCGACGGCGGGAAGGTCGGCTTCCAGATGGCCTTCGACGTCACCGGCGACCCGGAGTTCCCCGAGCGGCGGGCCTTCGAGGTGGCGCGCGAGCTCGGCACCACCGTCACCACCCATGCCGGGGTGTGGGGCGCCACCAACGACTCCGGCATCAAGCTGATGCACGAGAACGGCTTCATGACCCCCGGCACCGTCTACGTGCACGCCGCCACCCTGACCGACGACTCCTACCAGCGCATCGCCGCGACCGGCGGTGTCGCCTCGGTCTCCGCGGAGAGCGAGTCCTCCTGCGGCCAGGGCTACCCGTCGAGCTGGGCGCTGCGCCGCCACGGCATCCCGATCTCGCTGTCGGTCGACACCTCGGTGTGGTGGAGCGGCGACGGGTTCTCCGCGATGCGCTCGACGCTCTCGGCCGACCGGGCCCGCGAGCACGACCTCGCCCACGTCGACGGCGAGACGATCACCAACGTGTCGCTGCGCGCCTCCGACGTGGTCGGCTGGGCCACCCGCGGCGGCGCCGAGGCCCTCGGCCTGGGCGACGAGATCGGCAGCCTCGAGCCGGGCAAGCAGGCCGACGTCGTGCTGATCAAGAACGACGCCTCGCCGACCATGTTCCCGCTGCTCAACCCCTACGGCCACGTGGTCTTCCAGGCCCAGCGCGGCGACGTCGACACCGTCCTGGTGCGGGGTCGGCTGGTCAAGCACCAGCACCGGCTCGTCGACGCCGACCTGGCCAGGGCCCGCGCCGCGGTGGAGGACACCGTCGCGCACCTCACCGAGCAGCTCGGCGAGGAGGGCTGGCGGGCCGGGATGACCCCGGAGATCCCGGAGTCGAAGGTGCTCGACAACCCCTACACCTACACCGAGTACCGCGACGCCGGCACCCACGCCCGCGCCTGAGGAGCCGCACGTGAACCAGATCCGCAGCCACTACCCGGTCGTCGTCGTCGGGGGAGGGCCGGTCGGGCTCGCCTCGTCGCTGATGCTCAGCCGCCTCGGCGTCGAGCACCTGCTGCTCGAGCGCCACGAGGGCACCTCGATCCACCCCAAGGCGGTCGGTCTCAACCAGCGCACGGTCGAGATCCTGCGCCAGCTCGGGCTCGGCGAGGAGCTGGCCGCGGCCGCGGCGCCGCCGTCGACGGTCTCGCGCACCGGCTGGTACACCTCCTTCGGCGGCTCGACCGAGCTGCACGGGCGCGAGATCGCCTCGCGCGACGCGTGGGGCGGCGGGCAGTACGCCGAGGAGTACGCCGCGGCCAGCCCGGCGCCGTACACGATACTGCCCCAGATCCGGCTAGAGCCGCTGCTGCGCGCCACCGCGGAGGCGCAGCCGCAGGCCGACGTACGCTTCGCCACCGGCGTGACGGCGCTGGCCCCCGACGCCGACGGGGCCGACGTCACCGTGCTGGTCGACGGCCACGAGCAGGTGGTCCGCGCCGACTACGTGGTCGGCGCCGACGGCGGCCGGATGGTCGCCGACGCGCTGGGCGTGACGGTGTCGGGACCGACCAACCTGGTCGACATGGTCAGCGCCCACTTCGGCGCCGACCTGACCGACGCGGTGCCCAGCCGGGAGAACCTCATCTCGTGGTTCGTCAACCCCGACCACGGGGGCTCGATCGGCAGCGGCTACCTCTACCACCTCGGCCCCTGGGACGAGCAGGGGCGCTCGGAGGAGTGGGTGTTCGCCTGCGGGTTCCTCGCCGACGACCCCGACCGCTTCGACGAGGAGGCGATGGCCGCGCGGATCGGGCGCAGCCTGGGCCTGCCCGACCTCGAGGTCGACCTGCACTCGATCTCCCACTGGTACATCCAGTCCGTCGTGGCCGACTCCTTCACCGAGGGCCGCTGCTTCCTCGTCGGCGACGCCGCCCACCGGATCCCGCCGTGGGGCGCGCTGGGCCTCAACACCGGCGTCCAGGACGCGCACAATCTGACCTGGAAGATCGCCCTGGCCCTGGCCGACCCGCGCACGGCGGGCCTGCTCGACTCCTACGAGCAGGAGCGCCGGCCGGTCGCGCAGAGCGTCGCTGCGAGCTCGCTGCACAACTTCCAGAGCCACGGCGGCGTGATCGACGCCGCGATCGGCCTGCGTCCCGACCTGCCGCCCGAGGAGGGCTGGGAGCGGCTGCGCACGCTGTGGTCGGGCAGCGAGGAGGGGCAGCGGCTGCAGGCCGCGCTCGACGAGGCCGTGGCGTTCATGGACCGGGAGTTCCATGCCCACGGCGCCGAGAACGGCTTCGCGTACGTCGACGGCGCGCTGTGCCCCGATCCGGAGGCCAGCGCGCTGCCCGAGGACACCCTCGTCTACCGCCCGACCACCCGGCCCGGCCACCACGTGCCGCACGCGTGGCTCGAGGGCCGGGGGAGTCGCTGCTCGACCCTCGACCTGCCGGCGCCCGGGCGGTTCGCCTTGCTCGTGGACGCCGAGGCCGACACCTGGCGGGCCGCGGTCGACGGGGTCGACCACCCGCTGGCCGGCCTCCTCGACGTGGTCGCGGTCGGGGCCGGCGGGTCCTGGGAGGACCCGGACGGCTCCTGGTCCTCGCTGCGCGAGGTCGGGCCCGGCGGCGCGGTGCTGGTGCGCCCGGACACCGTCGTCGCCTGGCGCAGCACCGACCTGCCCGCGGACCCGGCGGCGGCGCTGGGCGCCGCGCTGGCCGAGGTGCTCGAGCCGGCCAGTGATCTCGCGCGTGATCCCGCGCGGGAGCCGGCCTGATGCGGCTACTCGACGTGCGGGCGGGTCAGCCAGTGCGCCCAGTCGGCGGAGACGTCGGAGGCGGTGCGGATCAGCAGCGGCAGGTGGTCCTCCAGCAGGGTCTCCCGGCTGGTCTCGGAGGCGTGAACCGTGACGTTCATGGCGGCCCGGACGGTGCCGAGGTGGTCACGCACCGGGACCGCGACCGAGCGGATGCCTGGGGCGAGCTCCTCGTCGGCGACCGCCCAGCCCCGGGCGCGGACCTGGCTGAGGTCGTCCTCGACGTCGCCGTCGTACGCCGGCACCGTCACGCCCGCGCGGCTCGGCTCGGCGAGCACCCGGTCGCGCTGCTCCTGGTCGAGGGCGGCGAGCAGGACCTTGCCCTGCGAGGTCCACAACGCCGGGAAGCGGGTGCCGATGTCGACGCGCAGCGCGATCAGCTTCGGCACCGAGACACGGGCGACGTAGACGATGTCGGAGCCGTCGAGCTGGCTCATCGAGGACGACTCACCGGTGCGGGCGACGAGCTGCTGGAGGTGGGGGCGGGCCATGTCCCACAGGCCAAGCGAGCTGGCGTACGCCGTGCCGAGCCGCAGCACCGCCGGGGTCAGCTCGAAGCCGCTGTCCACCAAGCGGACGTAGCCGAGCTCCTCCAGCGTGGCCAGCAGACGCCGCGCCGTGGGCCGGGCGAGGCGGGTCGCCGTCGCCACCTCGCTCAGGCTCATCCGCCGGTGGTTCGCATCGAAGCAGGTCAGGACATCGAGGCCGCGGGCGAGGGACTCCACGAAGTCCGGTCCGGTGCCTCGTCCCGCCACAGTGCCACCTCGTCATCCCGGAGCCGGTCGGTCGGTCGACCGGCCGGCCGATCGTCTCACAGTTTCGCCCAGGACCGTAGAGCGGACACCTGGACGCAGATCCCGACGCGCATGATCGCGTCGACCACCACGAGAGGAACCCCCTGATGGCCGACCTGGTCGCGATCCTAGCGACGACCCACCACCCGTTCTACTACCGCACCAGCCGGTTGCCCGCGGACGAGGCGCCGCCGTTCGCCGCGGAGTGGGTCCGCAAGGTGGAAACCTACCGCGAGACCCTCACCCGGGCCCGCCCCGACGTGCTGGTGATGGTCGGCTCCGACCACTTCCACCAGCTGTGGCTGGACAACATGCCGCAGTTCCTGGTCGGCAAGGCGCCGTTCTACGACGCCAACTGGGAGAACGAGATGCGCGAGTTCGGGATGCCCAAGCTGCTTCTGCGCGGGCACGAGGAGCTCTCCGAGTACATGCTGCGCGAGGGCATCGACCGCGGCTTCGACCTCGCCTTCAGCAACGAGCTGCGCATCGACCACTCGGTCACCTGCCCGATCTTCACCGTACGCCCCGATAACGACCTCCCGATCGTGCCGATCTACACCAACATCTTCGCCCCGCCGCTGCCGCGTCCCGAGCGGTTCGTCGAGCTCGGCCGCACGATCCGCGAGATCATCGACTCGTGGCCCAGCGGGCTGCGGGTCGCGGTGATCGGCAGCGGGCACCTGTCCCTGGAGCTCGGCGGCCCGCGCCAGTTCGGCCCGCACGGCCCGGACCCGGAGTTCGACGCCCGCGCGATCGACTGGATCTCGCGCGGCGACATCGACGGCTGCCTGTCCGAGGTGACCCTCGACAGCCTGCACGCCCCCGGCAACGCCACCCACGGGTTCATGGACTTCATGCTGATGATGGGCATCGCCGGCTACGCGAAGGCCGACCACGCCGACAGCCTCGACCTGTTCCACACCATGGAGGCCTATTTCACCTGGTACCCGGACCAGCAGCTGATCGGAGCCGAGGCATGAGCAAGTACCTGGTCAACAAGTTCCTCTTCACCGTCGACCGCGACCGCGAGCTCACCGAGCGCTACCGCGAGGACCCCGCCGGGCTGGTCGCGTGGTGGGAGGAGAACCTCGGGCCGCGGCTGCTGAACTCGATCGAGGACGAGCGGACCACGTGGCTGGCCCTGACCGACGACGAGCGCCGCGCCCTGGTCGAGCACGACCACGTCGCCCTCTTCGAGATGGGCGCCCACCCGTTCCTGACCCTCACCTTGTGGATCGCGATGTTCGAGCGCGACTGGGACGAGCCCTTGGGCATGCAGCTCGACTACGCCGCCAAGCTGGCCCACCTGAACGTGCAGCCGTACCCCGACATCGGCACCTGACCCTCGCCGGTCGATTCGTCGGTGGAGGAGCGAGCGCAGCCAGCCATCCGCCGGTCGCGAGCGGCGCGGGCGGCGCGATCAGCCGTTGACGGCGTCCTTGAGCGCGGAGGCCGGCTTGAAGGCTGGCGCCTTGGAGGCAGCGGTGCCGCACCCCCCAGCCCCAGCACCGTCAGCGCCGCCAACGTCAGCCTGCCCCTCATGCGAGATCCCCTGTCTGTCGGTGTCGTCCCTATGACGCCTCGGGGCCGCGTCGAGGTTGTCCCACGCCGCCGGGAGCTGCTCCGTGACGTCCCGGTCCACGCCAGGCCGGCCGGAGACCGCGGCCCCGGCGCTCCGGCATACCTCGGGCCCGACCTAGACTGGGCGGCCGTGAGCCCCGAGACGAGCCGTGACTTCGTGCTGACCCTCTCCTGTCCGGACCGCGCCGGCGTCGTCCATGCCGTCGCGGGCGCGATGCTCGAGCACGACCTGACGATCACCGAGAGCCAGCAGTTCGCCGACCCGAGCACCGGTGAGTTCCACCTGCGCATGGAGGCCACCCGGGAGGGGAGCCCGATCGAGGTCGAGGCGCTCCGGGCCGGTCTGACCCCGGTCGCGGACGGGCTGGCGGGTCAGTGGCAGGTGCACGACCGCGCCGAGCCGCACCGGCTGCTCGTCATGGTGAGCCGCATGGGTCACTGCCTCAACGACCTGCTCTTCCGGGCGCGGACCGGGCAGCTGCCGGTGACGATCCCGGCGATCGTGTCGAACCACGAGGACTTCCGTGGCCTGGCGGAGTGGCACGGCATCCCCTTCCACCACGTCCCGATCACCGCCGACACCAAGCCGGAGGCCGAGGCGCGGCTGCGCGGGATCGTCGACGATCACGACGTCGACACCATCGCGCTGGCGCGCTACATGCAGGTCCTCTCGCCGGACCTGTGCCGTGACTACTCCGGGCGGATCATCAACATCCACCACTCCCTGCTGCCGAGCTTCAAGGGGGCCAAGCCCTACACCCAGGCGCACGACCGCGGTGTCAAGGTCATCGGTGCGACAGCGCACTACGTGACGGCCGACCTGGACGAGGGCCCGATCATCGAGCAGGACTTCCGCCGGGTCGACCACCGGCTCACCCCCGCCCAGCTCGCCCAGCAGGGCCAGGAGGTCGAGGCGGCAGCCTTCTCGCGGGCGATCCGCTGGCACGCCGAGCACCGCGTGGTCCTGCGCGGCGGCCGCACCATCGTCTTCAGCTGAGCCCGACCGAGCGCCGCCCATGGTTGGCCTGACTCCCTGGCGCGCGCCTTAGGTGGGCGGGGTGAACCGTCCGTCGATCGCGGTCCAGCCGCCGTCGACCATGACCTGGCTGCCGGTGACGAAGCTCGCGGCGTCGGACGCCAGCCAGCACGTCGCCCCGACCAGCTCCTCCGGCCGCGCCCAGCGACCGAGCGCCGACTTCTCGGCATACGCGCGGTCCCACTCGGCGTCGTCGCGGATCTGCTGGGTCAACGGGGTCGCCACCACGCCGGGCGCGACCGCGTTGATCCGCACGCCGGCCGGCCCGAGCTCGGCCGCCCAGGTCCGGACGAGCTGCTGCACGCCGGCCTTGGTCGCGGCATACACCCCCTGCCCCGGCTCGACGGTCACCGCGCGGATCGAGGTCAGCGCGACGATCGATCCGCGACCGCGCTCCACCATGCGCGGCGCGAAGGCCCGCACCGCGTCGAAGGTCCCACGCAGGTTGAGGGCCACGACCCGGTCGAACTCCTCCGCGCTGTAGTCCAGGAGGCGCTTGCGGACGTTCATCGCCGCGGTCAGCACGAGCACCTCGACGTCGCCGAGGGCGCCGGCCAGAGCGCGCAGGTCGTCCGGGTCGAGCACGTCGACGGGGTATGCCGCCCCGCCCGGCGCGCGCTCGAGCGCGGCCTCGGCGACCGCCGGGTCCTTGTCGAGGCAGCTGACCCGCGCCCCCTGCGCGGCCAGGCCGGCCACGATCTCGGCACCGATGCCGCCGCACCCGAGCACGACGGCGTGCCGCCCGTCGAGACGGAACATCTGGGCGTAGTCGAGAGGCATACCCCGATCCTGCCAGCAACCACGAACGACGCTCGGTGGGGTTGGGGGCAACCCTTCGCAGCGCTCGGTGGCGGTCAGGGGTGGCGGAGGATCTCCTCGCCGCGCTCGCGCAGCTCGACCTTGCGCACCTTGCCGGTCACCGTCATCGGGAACTCGTCGACCACCTGCACGTGCCGGGGGATCTTGTAGTGCGCCAGCGATCCGGTGCAGAACTCCCTGACCGCCTCGGCCGTGAGCTCCTCGGCGCCCTCGCGCAGCCGCAACCAGGCCATGAGCTCCTCGCCGTAGCGCTCGTCGGGCACGCCCACCACCTGGGCGTCGACCACGTCGGGGTGGGTGTAGAGGAACTCCTCGACCTCTCGCGGGTAGATGTTCTCCCCGCCCCGGATCACCATGTCCTTGATGCGGCCGGTGATCTCGACATACCCGTCCTCGTCCATCACGGCGATGTCGCCGGTGGACATCCAGCCGTCCCGCAGGACCTCGGCGGTCTTCTCCGGCTCCTCCCAGTAGCCGAGCATGACCGAGTAGCCGGCGGTGCAGAGCTCGCCCGGCTCCCCGCGCTGCAGCACCTCGCGTGTCGTGGGGTCGACCACCTGCACCTCGAGGTGCGGCCCGACGCGGCCGACGGTGCCGACCTTCTTCTCGAAAGGGTCCGAGGTGGCGGTCTGGGTCGACACCGGCGAGGTCTCGGTCATGCCGTAGCAGATCGTCATCTCCCGCACGCCCGCGTCGATGAGCGAGCGCATCACCGAGGCCGGGCACAGCGAGCCGGCCATGATCCCGGTCCGGACCGTGGCCAGGTCGTCGAGGGAGTAGTCGTCGTCGGACCCGATGAGCTCCAGCTCGGCGATGAACATCGTGGGCACGCCGTAGAGCGAGGTGCACCGCTCCTCGCGCACCGCCCGCAGCGTCGCGGCGGGGTCGAAGCCGGGCCCGGGGATCACCATCGAGGAGCCGTGCGTCACCGCGGCGAGATTGCCCATGACCATGCCGAAGCAGTGGTAGAAGGGCACCGGTATGCAGATCACGTCACGTTCGGTGTAGCGGCACCCCTTCCCGACGAAGTAGCCGTTGTTGAGGATGTTGCGGTGCGACAGCGTCGCGCCCTTGGGGAAGCCGGTGGTCCCCGAGGTGTACTGGATGTTGATCGGCTCGTCCGGGGTCAGCGACCCCTGCAGCTCGGCCAGCCGGCCCGGGCTGACCTGGTGCGCCCCGGCGAGGAAGTCCTCCCACGCCGCGTCGCCGATGACGAGCACCTGCACCAGCTCGGGGCACTCCTCGCGCACCTGCTCGACCAGGTCCGGGTAGCGCGACCCCTTGAACTCCTGCGCGACCACCACCGTGCTGACCCCCGCCTGCCGCAGCACGAAGGCGAGCTCGTGCGAGCGGTATGCCGGGTTGATGGTCACGAGGATCGCGCCGATCTTCGCCGTCGCCAGCTGCACGAGGGTCCACTCGGCACAGTTCGGCGCCCAGATGCCGACCCGGTCGCCGCGGCGGACGCCGGAGGCGACGAACGCCCGCGCGAGCAGGTTCACGTCGCCGCGCAGCTCGGCATACGTCCAGCGTCGGCCGGTCGCGACCTCGACCAGAGCCTCGCGGTCCCCGTGCTCCTCCGCCGTCGCGTCGAGGCTCTCGCCGATGGTCTGGTCCAGCAGCGGAGGGTCGGTCGCGCCGATGTCGTGCGCCAGTGCCTCGGACATGGCCCCATCCTGCCCGCCCCGCGGCGCGGGCACCACCGCGGCGAGGTCCCCTACAGTTTCGTGTATGACGATTTCACCCGACCCGACCCGCGAGGCGCGCATCCGGGAGCTCTCCCGGGCGCACGTCCTGACCTCCTGGTCGGCGCAGGCCGCGATCGACCCGCTGCCGCTGGCCGGGGGAGAGGGCGCCTACTTCTGGGACCACCAGGGGCGCCGCTTCCTCGACTTCACCTCGCAGCTGGTCAACGTCAACATCGGCTACCAGCACCCACGGCTGTCCGCGGCGATCGCCGAGGCCGCCGGAGGACTCACGACCGTGGCGCCCTCCTTCGCGCAGGAGAGCCGGGCGCGCGCCGCCGCCGCCATCGCCGGCGTGGCCCCGGAGGGGTTGAGCAAGGTCTTCTTCACCAACGGCGGTGCGGAGGCCAACGAGAACGCGCTGCGGATGGCGCGGGCGCACACCGGCCGGCACAAGATCCTGGCGGCCTACCGCAGCTACCACGGCGCGACCGCGGGGGCGATCACGCTCACCGGGGAGCCGCGCCGCTGGGGCGCCGAGCCGGGTATGCCCGGCGTCGCCCACTTCTGGGGCCCGCACCTCTACCGCAGCGAGTTCCACGCGAGCACGCCGCAGGAGGAGAGCGAGCGCGCGCTCGCCCACCTGCGGCACACCGTCGAGGCGGAGGGGACGCACCAGGTCGCCGCCATCATCCTGGAGACGGTGGTCGGGTCCAACGGCATCCTCGTGCCGCCGCCGGGCTATCTGGAGGGGGTGCGGGCGCTGTGCGACGAGCTGGGCATCCTGCTGATCCTGGACGAGGTGATGTGCGGGTTCGGCCGCACCGGGGCCTGGCTCGCCGTCGACCACTGGGGCGTCCGCCCCGACCTGGTGACCTTCGCCAAGGGCGTGAACTCCGGGTATGTCCCGCTCGGCGGCGTGATCGTCTCCGACGAGGTGGCGGCGACCTTCGACGAGCGACCGCTGCCCGGGGGGCTGACCTACTCAGGCCACGCGCTCGCGACCGCCTCGGCGCTGGCAGCGATCGAGATCATGCGCGACGAGGGGGTCGTGGAGCACGCCGCGGAGGTGGGCGAGCGCAGCCTCGGCCCCGCGGCGACCGCGCTGCTGGGCACGAATCCGCTGGTGGGGGACGTGCGTGGGCTGGGAGTCTTCTGGGCCGTGGAGCTGGTCTCGGACCAAGACTCGCGCCGACCGGCCGGTGGTGAGACGATGAAGGCGGTGCAGGCAGGCTGTGTGAAGCGGGGGATGTGGCCGCTGATCGTCGCCAACCGTGTGCATCTCGTGCCGCCGTGCGTGATCAGCCACGAGGACGCCGATCGTGGCGTCGGGATCCTCGCGGACGCGCTGGCGGACGCGATCCCGTGACCCCCGTGACGAGATGAGCGACATGAAGGAACGACCACAGCTGATCGAGGTACGCATCAGCGTGCCCACCAAGGAGTCGGCCAAGAACATCTCCGAGGAGCTCGTCGGCCGCCGGCTGGCGGGCTGCGTGCAGATCCTGGGCCCGATGACCTCCGTCTACAGCTGGCGCAGCCAGGTCCACGAGAGCAAGGAGTGGCTGCTGCTGGCGAAGACCACCGAGGGGAACTTCGACGACCTCGTCGAGGCGACGAAGTCCCTGCACGGCTACGAGGTGCCGGAGGTGTTGGCGGTGCCGGTGACCTCTGCCTTGGGGGAGTACGTCGACTGGATCACCGACCACCTGCAGGGCCGTGACCAGGCCGGGTGGGGCCTGGAGTCCACCGGCTGAGCCGACGGGATGGAGCGGGCGACGAGAATCGAACTCGCGTATTCAGCTTGGGAAGCTGATGTTCTACCATTGAACTACGCCCGCAGCGCCCTCGATCACGAGGGCGCAGCCATGATAACCATCGCTGCTGGCGCTCACCAAAGCCGCCCCGGTTAGGGTGTCGGCGTGCTGCTCTCCGATCGCGACATCCTCGCCGCCGTCGACGCCGGACGGGTCCGGCTGGACCCGTGGGACCCGCAGATGGTCCAGCCCTCGAGCGTGGACATCCGCCTGGACCGCTTCTTCCGGCTCTTCGACAACCACAAGTACGCGGTCATCGACCCGGCGCAGGAGCAGCCGGACCTGACCCGTCTGGTCGAGGTCGAGCCGCAGGAGAGCTTCGTGCTGCACCCCGGCGAGTTCGTGCTCGGGTCCACCTACGAGGAGGTCTCTCTCCCCGACGACATCGCCGCGCGGGTCGAGGGCAAGTCGTCGCTGGGGCGACTGGGCCTGCTGACGCACGCCACGGCGGGCTTCGTGGACCCGGGTTTCACCGGCCACGTGACCCTCGAGCTGTCCAACGTGGCGACCCTCCCGATCGTGCTCCACCCCGGGATGAAGATCGGTCAGCTGTGCTTCTTCCGGCTCAGCTCGGCCTCCGAGCATCCCTACGGCAGCTCGGCCAAGGGCAGCCACTACCAGGGCCAGCGGGGTCCGACCGCCAGCCGGTCGTGGTCCAACTTCACCCGCGTCGACGTCCGCCGCTGACGCCGCCGGTCTGCGGCGGCCGGCGGCCGGCGGCCGGCGGCCGGTGCTAGGCGACCGGCTCGCTGTCCGCGGCCTCGGCCGGCTCCGGGCTCTCGCCCCGACGCACCGCGGCGAGCAGCATCTGGGCGACGTCGACCACCTCGACCTGCTCGCCGGTGCCCTCGGCCTGCTTCTGCGTGAGCCCGTCGGAGAGCATCACCCGGCAGAACGGGCAGCCGATCGCGATCCGGTCCGCGCCGGTGCCCAGCGCCTCCTCGGTGCGGTTGAGGTTGATGCGCGTCCCGAGCTTCTCCTCCATCCACATGCGGGCACCGCCGGCGCCGCAGCAGAAAGACTTCTCGGCGTGCCGGGGCATCTCGGTGAGCTCCACCCCGGGCAGCGCGCCGAGCAGCTCGCGGGGCGGGGCATACACCTGGTTGTGGCGCCCGAGGTAGCACGGGTCGTGGTAGGTCACCGTGCCGGCGGTGGAGGCGACGCCGGAGGTGTCGGCGGTGTCCGGACGGGAGACCGGCGTCAGCCGCTTCTCGCGCACCAGCCGGTTGAGCAGCTGGGTGTGGTGGACGACCTCGAACTGGCCACCCACCTGGGGGTACTCGTTCTTCAGCGTGTTGAAGCAGTGCGCGCAGGTGACGACGATCTTCGTCGCACCGACCTCGTTGAGCACCTCGACGTTCTGCATCGCGAGCATCTGGAAGAGGAACTCGTTGCCGCTGCGCCGGGCCGGGTCGCCGGTGCAGCTCTCACCGTCGCCGAGCACGGCGAAGCTCACCCCGGCGGTGTGCAGCAGCTCGGCGACCGCGCGGGTGGTCTTCTTGGCCCGGTCCTCGAAGGCGCCGGCGCAGCCGACCCAGAAGAGGTAGTCCATCTCGGCGAGGCTCTCGAGGTCCTCGCCCACGATGGGGATGTCGAAGTCGAGGTCCTTGTCCCAGTCCATCCGCAGCCGGGCGTTCATGCCCCAGGGGTTGCCCTTGTTCTCGAGGTTCTTGAACAGTCCGCCCAGCTCGTGGGGGAAGGCCGACTCGATGAGGTTCTGGTAGCGGCGCATGTCGACGATGGCGTCGACGTGCTCGATGTCGACCGGGCACTGCTCCACGCAGGCGCCGCAGGTGGTGCACGACCACAGGACGTCGGGGTCGATGACGCCGCCACCGTCGGGCACGGTCGGGTCTCCCTCGGTCTCGCCGACGAGCGGCCGCTGGGCGGCGATGACCGCGCTGGTCGGTATGCCGTGCAGCTCCTCGGGGAGCCCGTCCGCGTCCGCACCTCCCGCGGCCTCCAGCGCCTGGGCGGCGGCGTCCCGGTGCTCCTGCCCGGCGAGCAGCCAGGGCGCGACGGCGTGGTGCTGGTCGCGCAGGCTCGTGACGAGCATCTTCGGCGACAGCGGCTTCTCGGTGTGCCAGGCCGGGCACTGCTCCTGGCAGCGGCCGCACTCGGTGCAGGTGGAGAAGTCGAGCAGGCCCTTCCAGGTGAAGTCCTCGACCTTGCCGACGCCGAGCGCGGCGTCCTCGTCGAGGTCCTCGATGTTCTCGAAATCGACCGGCTCGCCACCGACCGCGATCGGCTGCACGGCCCCCAGCGAGGTACGGCCGTCGGGGTGCCGCTTGAACCAGATGTTGAAGAAGGCGAGGAACCGGTGCCAGGCGACGCCCATCGTGGGGGTGCGCGCGATGATGATCATCCAGGCCATGGAGATGAGGATCTTGAGCAGTGCCACCCCGATAATCGCGCCCTCGAGGGTGTCGACCGCGAGGCCGTCGAGGAGCGTCCCGATCCACGCGGTGAGCGGGAAGTGCAGCGCCGTGGCCCAGGCCTCGCCGGTGACCCGGCCGAGGGCATACTCCAGGGCGCGCAGCGCCACGATGCACAGCCCGACACCGAGGATGACCAGCTCGACGACGTACGCCTGCCAGAAGGTCGAGCCCCAGAAGCGGGACCGGCGGCCCAGGCGGCGCGGGTGCTGCCGCTGCCGCACGACGATGAGCGCGACGATACCGACGACGGCGCCCCAGCCGAAGAGCTCGGTCAGCCACTCGTAGGGCCAGAAGTGGCCGATGAGGGGCAGGACGAAGTGCGGGTCGACCAGCTGACCGTAGGCCTGCACCAGGGTGAGGAAGAGCAGGCCGAAGGAGACCATGACGATCCAGTGCGCGACCGCCACCCATGGCTTGCGACCCATCCGGGTATGCCCGAGCACCTCACGGAGCAGCGTCACCGTCCGCGCGCCGGGCTCGTCGGCGCGCTGCGTGGGCTGCCCGAGGCGGAACTGCTCGACGAAACCGGCGATCGTGCGCACGAACAACGCGACCGCGGCCAGGGTCACCAGGCCCGCGACGACGATGGCGAGGACCTGCAGCACTCCGAACGACATGACCGAAGCCTAGACTCCCCCGCCGACGTCGTGCGGCGTGGTGCGCGTGCCATCCCATGGAATAACGTGGTGTTGCTCGATGTATAACAAGCCGAGAGAGCACCACGCCCCGACGAAAGGCACCATCCCGTGCGCGTTCACGACGACATCACCCAGGCCATCGGCGGGACCCCGCTGGTCCGGCTCAACCGTCTCGCAGAGGGGCTCCCCGAGGGGACGCAGGTCCTGCTCAAGATGGAGTCCCAGAACCCGGCCGCCTCCGTGAAGGACCGCATCGGTGCCTCGATCATCGATGCCGCCGTCGAGGCCGGTGAGCTGAAGCCCGGCGGCACCATCGCCGAGGGCACGTCCGGCAACACCGGCATCGCGCTGGCGATGGTCGGCGCCGCCCGGGGCTACCACGTCGTGCTGGCCATGCCGGAGACGATGAGCCTGGAGCGCCGTGCCCTGCTGCGCGCCTACGGCGCCGAGCTGGTCCTCACCCCGGGCCCGGAGGGCATGAAGGGCGCCGTGGCCAAGGCCGACGAGATCGCCGCCGAGCGCGGGGCCGTCCGCGCCCGGCAGTTCGCCAACCCGGCCAACATCAAGGTCCACTACGAGACGACCGGGCCGGAGGTCTGGGAGGACACCGACGGGACCGTCGACATCTTCGTCGCCGGCGTCGGCACCGGCGGCACGATCACCGGCGCCGGTCGCTACCTGCGGGAGCAGAAGCCGGACGTCGGCCTGGTCGTCGTCGAGCCCGCCGACAGCCCGATCCTCACCGGTGGCCAGCCCGGACCGCACAAGATCCAGGGCCTGGGCGCCAACTTCGTGCCGGAGATCCTCGACACCGACCTCTACGACGAGGTCGTCGACGTGCAGCTCGATGATGCCCTGCGCGTGGCCCGCTCGCTGGCCACCGAGGAGGGCGTGCTCGCCGGCATCTCCTCCGGCGCCAACGTCTGGGGTGCCCTCGAGGTCGCGAAGCGGCCGGAGAACGCCGGCAAGACCATCGTCGTGATCATCCCCTCCTTCGGCGAGCGCTACCTGTCCACCGTGCTCTTCGAGGGCCTGCGGGACTGAGCATGGTCCACCGGCTCAGCGAGCACGCACGCCGCGGGGCAGGTGCCCTGCGGCGGGCCGTGGCCTCGGCGCGGGAGGACCTCGACGCCGCGATAGAGCGTGACCCGGCGACGAGCAGCCGGGTCGAGATGGCCCTCGCCTCGCCCGGGCTGCACGCCCTGTGGGTGCACCGCGCCAGCCACGCGATGTGGGGGGCCGGCCTGCGACTGCCGCCCGGCTGCTCTCGCAGGCGGCGCGGTCGGCGACCGGGGTGGAGATCCACCCGGGGGCGAGCATCGGACGGCGCTTCTTCGTGGACCACGGCATGGGTGTCGTCATCGGCGAGACCGCCGAGATCGGCGACGACGTCATGCTCTACCACGGCGTGACCCTGGGCGGGCGCTCGCTCGACCCGACGATCAAGCGGCACCCGACCCTGGGCGACGGCGTCACCGTGGGCGCCGGGGCGAAGATCCTGGGTGACATCGCCGTCGGTCACGGGGCCCAGGTCGGCGCCAACGCGGTGGTCACCAAGGACGTGCCGTCCATGGCCGTCGCGACCGGCATCCCCGCCTCGGTGCGGCGTCCCGAGCCCGGCAGCGACCCGCAGCAGGCGCTCTACGACGACCCGGCGATCTGGATCTGAGCGAAGACCGGTACACCGCGGGATCACCGGGTATGCCGAAGGCCCACCTCCGGACCGGAGGTGGGCCTTCGTCGTGCTCGGGCGGGCGTCAGGGCAGCTTCTCGCCACCCGGGCCGAAGCCGGTGGTGTCGACGGTCGCCCCGCCGTCGCCGTCCAGGCTGCCGGTGCGGTTCTCGTAGGACCCGTCGGTGCCGGTGGTCTCGTGGCCGCTCACGCGGGACTTGACCTCCTCGGCCTTCCCGCGGGCCTGGTCGCTGACCTTCTGGCCGATCTCGGGGGCCTTGGCCTTGACCTGCTCGACGGTCTCCTGGACCTTGGGGTTGCTCCAGGCCTTGTTGGCCTGGTCGGCGATCTGGTCGTAGCGCTCGCGCCCGGCACGCGCCCCCAGGACGTAGCCTGCGGCCGCACCGACGAGCAGCATCAGCTTGTTGCGCATCGTTGACTCCTTCGTGATGGTCGTGCGTTCGTCCCCGACCATACAGCCGCCTCGCCCCGTCGGCGGGCTGGGTCAGCGCCTCGCGCGCTCGGGTCGCCGGGACCGACAGCCCCGTCTGCGGTGGCGGTGGAGCGTACGTCGTCCGCGCGACACATCGGCGGAGGGTGTGGGATTCGAACCCACGGAGGTCTCCCTCGGGCGCTTTCAAGGCGCCTGCACTAGGCCACTATGCGAACCCTCCAGGCCGGGGCGGCTCCGGTGCGGGGAAGCCGGACCTGGCAGTGCCCATCATCGCACGGTGGCGCGATGCCACGTCCGGGCTGTGCGGCTGATAGCGTGGGGACCTGGTTGGCGTTGTATCTTCTCGCGAGTGAGCTGGGGGGTTCACCACCACCACCGTCCGCGCCCTGCGGGCGGTTGCACATGCACAAGCACAGCAGAAAGAAGATCGCCCATGGCACAGGGAACCGTGAAGTGGTTCAACGCGGAGAAGGGCTTCGGCTTCATCGCTCAGGATGGCGGTGGCCCCGACGTGTTCGTCCACTACTCGGCCATCGAGACCAACGGCTACCGGACGCTCGAGGAGGCCCAGCGGGTCGAGTTCGACGTCACCCAGAGCCCCAAGGGGCCGCAGGCGGACGCTGTTCGCCCGATCTGAGGTAGGCCGCTCCTAGAGCTTCCGCGAAGGCCCCCGTCACCATCAGGTGGCGGGGGCCTTCCGCATACCTCGATCGACCGCGGTGGGTCGTGCCGATCAGCCGCAGACCGCCCCGACGTCCTCGAGCTCGTCGGTGGGCTCCTCCGAGGTGGTCGCCGCAGCTTCCTCCGGGGGTGCCTCGGTGGTCTCCTGCGCCTCGTCCTCCGGCGCGTTGGTGGCGGTGGCCTCCTCGGGCGGGGGCTCCGGGGCCGGCGTGGGGTTGAGCGCCTCGTAGACACGCGCGCGGATCTGGGAGTAGTTGGGGTCGACGGTGTCGATGTTGGCGCCGGTGAAGGGAAGGCTGCTCATCGTCGCCCCCTGCACCTGCAGCACCAGCCCTGCCCACTCGTCGAGGTCCTCCTGCGGCAGGTCGGTCACGACGTTGTCGCCCACCGCCCCGATGATCTGGGGGTAGCGCTGCAGCATCGTCATCGGCTCGACCTGGTCGACGACCGCCGCCACCATGCAGCGCTGCCGCCGCATCCGGGAGAAGTCGTCGGAGGTCACCCGGGAGCGGGAGTAGGCCAACGCCTGGGGCCCGTCGAGCCGGTGCGAGCCCGCCTCCAGCCACTCGTAGTCCGAGGTCTGGTCCAGCTGCAGGGTGCCGTTGGCGTCGGTGAAGGTCCGCCCGCCGATCGGGATCCGCTCCTGGACGTTGACGAGACCCCGCCCATGGCGTCCACCAGGTCGGCGAAGCCTCCATGTTGACGATCACCGTGTGGTGGATCGGTATGCCGAGGATGCCAGAGAGCACCTCGCGGGTCGCCGTCTGCCCCGGCGTCGGGTCGTCGGCATACCACTCCGGGTGCTCCTCGGCGGTGGCCTCGGCCTCGGTCCAGATGCTGTTCATCAGGCACTGGTCGCCGCAGTCGTAGACCGGTCCGTGGACGCGGTGGAGCGGGTTGTCCCGGGGGAGCGGGATCCGCTGCAGGTTGCGGGGGATGGAGAACAGCACGCTGTCCCCGGTCTCGGTGTCGATGCTCGCGACGATCATCGTGTCGGTGCGCGTCCCCTCGCGGGCGTCTGAGCCATCGGAGCCGAGCAGCATGACGTTGACCCGCGGGAGGTCCTTCCACGGGTCGTCGGGGTCGTCACCGACCACCGACGTGGGCGTGGCCCCGCCGCCGCTCCCGCCGACGACGCCGCCGGAGCTGAAGACCTTGTCGACAGCGTCCACGTGGGCGGTGATGTAGCGCACCCCGAAGACCGCCGGGGCCGTCACCGCCAGGCACAGCACCGCGGTGAGCGTCACGAGCGCGGCGCGGCCGCCCGAGGTGGGCCGACGTGGTGCCGAGGACAGCGCGGTCAGCGCGATACCGCTCACCCAGACCAGGGTCCCGAGGACGAGCACGACCGCGATGGCCCGGAGCCGCCCGGTGTCGGCGGCGGTCTGCAGCGCGGTCGTGGTCAGGCCGTTGGTCAGGGCATACCCGCCGACGACGAGCAGTGCGACCAGGGCGAGCGCGACGATCACCAGGCCCAGCCGGCGTCGCGGGGTCCCCAGGAGCCCGGAGCCGGGCACCACGGCGCTCAGGGTGGTGAGGCCGAGCGAGCGGCGCAGGCTCGGGTCCGCCCACGACTGCCGGGAGAGCCACTCCGAGCGCGATGCGGGTGCACCGGACCCGCGCTCGGAGGTGCCGCGGCTGTCGGACATGCGTGGGGCCTTTCAGGTCGTCGGGAACCATACTCTCCTACCAGTCCAGGCTGGTGACGGGCTGGGAGAGGCGTGTTTGGCCGTGCCGGAGGTGACAGGTAACCTGATCCACGCCGTGGAGGTGTCGCCTAGTCTGGTCTATGGCGCCCGCCTGCTAAGCGGGTTTCGGGTTTATAGCCCGATCGAGGGTTCAAATCCCTCCACCTCCGCCGAACACCCAGAACCCCCGGAGCCGCTGCCCCGGGGGTTCTGTGCGTCTGCGCCCGCTCAGGAGACGTCCTCCTCCTCGCCCTCGGACGTCTCGTCCGGCTGCTCCTTGGAGTCCTGCGCCTCGGCGGCCTCGTCCGACCCCGACGCCCGCAGCTTCTTGTCCAGCTCCTCCACCTTGGCCTCGATGTCCCCGTTGCCCGGGGGCAGCGGCTCCTCGGCCAGCATGGGCTCGTCGGTGCGGCCTCGGGGCTCCTCGCCCGGGGTGATGCTCATCGTGCACGACCTCCTCGATCCAGGGAAGGTCAGCCTGCCACCCCGCACCGCCGAGCACCACCGCGAGTGCCCGGTCCACGGATTAGGAGCCGCCCACGGCGATCCGTTAGAGTTGGCGTTCGCCAGCGCCCGTAGCTCAACGGATAGAGCATCTGACTACGGATCAGAAGGTTAGGGGTTCGAATCCCTTCGGGCGCGCTCTGGTCGAGAGATGGACGAAGGCCCCCACCGGCTGCGGTGGGGGCCTTCGCCATGTCCGTGGCTCAGCCCTCGACCGGCTCCACCCCGAGCTCGCGCAGCATCCCGCTCACCCGAGACCGGATCTCGTCGCGGATCGGCCGGACCGCCTCGACGCCTCGCCCGGCCGGGTCCGCCAGCGCCCAGTCCTCGTAGCGCTTGCCGGGGAAGATCGGGCAGGCGTCGCCGCAGCCCATGGTGACGACGACGTCGGAGGCCTGGACCGCCTCGGCGGTGAGCACCTTCGGGGTCTGCGCCGAGATGTCGATCCCCTCCTCGAGCAGCGCCTCCAGGACCGCGGGGTTGACCTCGTCCGCCGGCGCGGAGCCGGCCGAACGGACCTCGACCGCGCCACGGGACAGGTGGTGGGTGTAGGCCGCGGCCATCTGGGAGCGGCCGGCGTTGTGGACGCAGACGTAGAGGACGGAAGGACGACTGTCGGTGGTCTCGGTCATGCTGATCTCCTCGGGGTGCGGATCTCGACGGGAGGGTGAGTCAGGGTGGTCGGACGACGTGGGTACGGGGCTGCGCTCTGGTCAGCCCAGGATCTGGCGCAACAAGGTCGTCACCCGCCCCTGGATGTCGTCGCGGATCTCGCGGTGGTTTGGGGTATGCCGTGCCGAGGCTGATCCCGCGCTCGGCCAGGACGTCGACGACGAGGGGGTTGATCTCGCCCGTCGGTGCGGAGCCGGCGGACCGCACGTGCACGCGACGGTCGGCGTCGGTCAGGGGGGTCGGGGTCATCCTGCTGCCTCCGCGGTGGATGTGGGCTCGTCGGGAACGGCGATGGGCGTGGACTCCCTCGGGGTGGGAAAGAGGGCGAGGACGGCCGCCACACCGATCGCTGCGCCGACGACCTGGGCCAGGACGAAGCCAGGCGCGGAGACCGGGGCGATCCCGGCGAAGGTGTCGGAGAAGATGCGACCGACGGTGACCGCCGGGTTCGCGAAGGAGGTGGAGCTGGTGAACCAGTAGGCGGCGCCGATGTAGGCGCCGACCGCGGGGGCGACGACGGCCTTGCGGCCCGCTCGCAGCAACCCGAAGATGAGCCCCACCAGCCCGGCGGTCGCGACGACCTCGGCGAGCAGGTGCGGACCGGTCGCCCGGTCGGTCGTCGACAGCGCCGTCGGGACGGCGAACATGAGGTTGGCGAGCACGCAGCCCGCGATGCCGCCGACGACCTGGGTGACCGCGTACGCCATGCCTTCTGTCGCGGTCGGGCCGGAGCCGTCCCGGCGCCCGAGGAACCACGCGGCGAGCGTCACCACCGGGTTGAAGTGGGCGCCGGACACCGGGCCCAGGACGAGGATGAGGACCGAGAGCCCAAGGACGGTCGCGGTGGAGTTCTGCAGCAGCTGGAGCCCGACGTCGTCGGGGGAGAGCTGCTGGGCCATGATCCCGGAGCCGACGACGGTGGTGACGAGCAGCGCGGTGCCGATGCCCTCGGCGAGGAGGCGTCGGGGGAGAGGAGGGGTGGTCACGACCGCATCTTGACGGACCCTGATTGCTCAGTCAAGATTGAGGCAATGAACATTGAGCAAAGTTCCGAGCTGGAGCGTCGGGTGCGACGGCACGCGGCGCTGGCGGACGCGACCCGGCTGCGGATCGTCGACGCGCTGGCACTCTCCGACCGTGCGGTCTCGGCTCTCGGCAGGGGTCTCGGCCTCTCGTCCAACCTGCTCGCGCACCACCTCAGGGTGCTCGAGGACGCCGGGCTGGTGCGCCGGCACCGCTCGGAGGGCGACGGCCGCCGGACCTACGTCTCGCTCGTCGGGGGGCCGCCGGGAGAGGCGCCTGCCGCGCCGGACCTCGGCACCGCCGAGCGCGTGGTCTTCGTGTGCACCGCCAACACGGCCCGCTCGCATCTCGCCGCGGCGCTGTGGCGCGCGGCCACCACCGTGGACACGGTGTCGGCCGGGACGCACCCGGGGGAGCGCATCGCGCCGGGTGCACTCGCCGCCGCGCGAAGGCACGACCTGGAGCTGCCGGAGGTCGAGCCGCGGCAGGTCGACGGGCTGCTGACGCCGGGCGACCTCGTCGTCACCGTGTGCGACCGGGCGCACGAGGAGCTCGGCGGCGCGGACGCCGTCCACTGGTCCGTGCCGGACCCGGTCCAGGTGGGCACCGCCCGCGCCTTCGACGAGGCCCACGACGACCTCGCCGCCCGGGTCGCTGCCCTCGTCCCCGCGCTCACCCCGGGCGCGGGCAACCTGAGCAGAGAAGTCAGCCCGAGACGCTGGTTATTGCGTTGTCCCGGCTCGACAATTTTGCTCAAGTTCTACCCGGGGGCGGGGCCGGCGCCAGTCACCCTCGGGCACCGCGGCCGCGCGGTATGCCGTCCGCCCACCTCAGCGGATGGGTGAGGGCGGCTCCTCGCCGGCCAGCACGGCGACGGCGTTGTCCGCTGCCAGCGTGGCCATCGCGGTGCGCGTCTCGATCGTGGCGGAGCCCAGGTGGGGCACGAGCACGGCGTTCTCGCAGTCCAGGAGGCCGGGGTGCACGTCCGGCTCGTCCTCGAAGACGTCCAGCCCGGCACCGGCGATCTGCCCGCTGCGCAGGGCCTCGACCAGCGCGGCCTCGTCGATGACCGGCCCGCGGGCGGTGTTGACGAGGTATGCCGTCGGCTTCATCGCGGCGAGCTGGTCGTGGCTGATCAGGTGGTGGGTGGCGGGGGAGTAGGGGCAGTGCAGGCTCAGCACGTCCGACTCGGCGAGCAGCGTGTCCATGTCGACGCGGTGGGCGCCGAGCTCGAGCTCCAGCTCGCGCGCGGCCTGCGAGCGAGAGGAGTAGATGACGTTCATCCCGAAGGCACGCGCCCTGCGTGCGACCGCAGCCCCGATCCCCCCGAGGCCGACGACGCCCAGCGTCTTGCGCTGCAGCCCGGAGCCGAGGAGGTAGAACATGCCCCACTGCCACGGGGTGCCGCTGCGGATGATCCGCTCGCCCTCGCCCAGGCGCCGCGTCGCCATGAGGATCAACCCCATCGCGATGTCGGCCGTCGCCTCGGTGAGCACCCCCGGGGTGTTGGTCGCGACGACGCCGCGCTCCCGGCATACCTCGACGTCGACGTTGTTGTAGCCCACCGCGACGTTGGCGACGACCTGCAACTGGTCCCCGGCGGCGTCGAGCAGCTCGGCGTCGACCTTCTCGGTCAGCAGCGTGAGCAGCGCGTCGGCGCCATGCACGTGCTCCAGCACCGACTCCCGTGGCTGCGTGTCCTCGCCCTCCCAGGCGTCGACCTCGTGGCCGGCGCGGCGCAGGATGTCCAGTCCCGGCTTGGGGATCCTCCCGGTGACGACGACCCGGCTCACGCGTGGCTCCCGACCCAGTCGCGCAGCCCACCGAGGCCGCGCCGGATCTTGTCCTCGGACAGCCCGGAGTAGGCGAACCGGATGTAGCTGCGGTCCTCGCCCGGCTGCGGCCGGCCGAAGTGGTTGCGGGTGCAGAAGCTCACGCCGGTCGCGTGCAGCGCCTGCTGCGCGAAGTCCGTGAGCCCGTCCGCCCCGACGATCTGGATCGCCTCGGTCACATCGGGGAAGAGGTAGAACGTCGAGCGCGGCGTCTCCACCGACATACCGGGCGTGCCGTTGACGATCTCGCACGCGGCGTCCCGTCGCCCGCGCAACGTGTCGAGCATGTCGGCGACCGGCTGCTGCGTGCCCTGGAGCGCCGCGATCCCGGCCCACTGGACGTAGTGGGTGGTGCACGACTCGTCGTTGGTGTTCATGGTCGAGAAGACCTTCCCGAGCTCGGTCGGGGCGACCGCGCACCCGAGCCGCGATCCGGTCATCGCGAACTTCTTGGAGAAGGTGTAGAGGATGCAGGTGCGCTCGGCCATCCCCGGCAGGCTCGCGATCGACGTCGACTCGCCCTCGTAGCGCATCTCGAAGTAGGCCTCGTCGGAGAGCACCCAGAGGTCGTGCTCCTGGGCGAGCGCGGCGACCGCCTCCCGCTCGGCGTCGGTGGACTCCGCGGAGATCGGGTTCTGCAGGTCGTTGTAGATGATGGCGACGGTCCGTTCGGTGATGGCGTCGCGCACCTGGTCCAGGTCGATGCGGAAGCCGTCGTCGGTCGGGAGGTAGCGGTAGGGCCGGGCGACGCCGCCGAGGTACTCGATCTGGGACTCGTAGATCGGGAAGCCCGGGTTGGGGTAGAGCACCTCGTCGCCCGGGTTCATCACCGCCTGGAGGAACTTGGTGATCACCGGTTTGCCGCCGGTCATCACGGTGACGTCCTCGGGGGCGACGGTCATGCCGCGGCGGGAGCCGATGTCGTCGGCGAGGGCCGTCCGCAGCTCCGGTATGCCCGGTCCCGGGCAGTAGCCGGTCCTCCCGTCCGCGATCGCGGCGTTCATCGCCTCGACGATGTGGTCGGCCAGCGGGAAGTCGAGGTCGCCGAGGTGGAAGGGGAAGACCTCGTGGCCCTGCGCCTTCCAGTCGGCGGCCGCCGCCGCGACCGCGAACGCGGTCTCGGTGCCGAGGTTGTCCAGTCTGCTCGCGAGCCGCATACCCCACGTCCTTGTGTCGAGTGTCGAGTGCCGAGTCGTGCCCGCCGGGCGGAGAGCGGCGGCGGGCTGGACCACGGTACCGCGCGTCCGCTGGTGAAACGGAGGCCCACGTTGCACACTGTGCCCTGACGCTGCGTCAACGGGGTGCGGCAGGAGGGTGGACACATGAGCCAGCAACCACAGGTCCAGGTGGGCGAGCGCGACTACTACCTCGGTAAGGCCATCCTGCTCGCGTCCGTCGCGGCGCTCGGCGGCTTCCTCTTCGGCTTCGACACCGCCGTCATCAACGGCGCGGTCAACGCGATGCGCAACGACTTCGGGATGGGGGCCGGGCTGACCGGTTTCGTCGTCAGCTCGGCACTGCTCGGCTGCATGGTCGGCGCCTACGTCGCCGGTCGCCTGGCGGAGCGGATGGGGCGCATCCGCGTGATGATGCTCGCCTCGGCGCTGTTCACCCTCTCGGCGATCGGCTCCGGCTTCGCCTTCGGGCCGGTGGACATGATCCTGTGGCGCGTGATCGGCGGCATCGGCGTGGGGATGGCCTCGGTCATCGCGCCGGCCTACATCGCCGAGATCGCGCCGGCCTCGATCCGTGGTCGGCTCGGCTCGCTGCAGCAGCTCGCGATCGTCGTCGGCATCTTCATCGCGCTGCTCTCCGACTACTTCCTCGCGGGGGTCGCCGGCGGGTCTGCCGAGGCGCTCTGGGGCAGCACCGCGTGGCGCTGGATGTTCTGGGCCGAGATCATCCCGGCCCTGGCCTACGGCGTCCTCGCCACGACCATCCCCGAGTCGCCGCGCTACCTGGTGACCCTCGGCAAGCTGGACGAGGCCCGCGAGGTGCTGGGGCGCGTGATGCTGCGGGGCATACCGGAGCGGATCAAGGAGATCCAGCGCACCGTGCGCCGCGACGCCAAGGCCTCGCTGTCCGACCTGGTGAAGTCCGGCGGCGGGCTGCTGCCGATCGTGTGGATCGGCATCGGGCTGTCGGTCTTCCAGCAGTTCGTCGGGATCAACGTCATCTTCTACTACTCCTCGACGCTGTGGCAGGCGGTCGGCTTCACCGAGGAGGACGCGCTCACCCAGACCGTCATCACCTCGGTGACCAACATCGTCGTGACCATCGTCGCGATCGCGCTCATCGACAAGATCGGGCGGCGGGTGCTGCTCATGATCGGCTCGGCCGGGATGTTCCTCACGCTCGGCACGATGGCGTGGATCTTCGCCAACGCGCCGATCGTGGACGGGTCCCCGCAGCTCGGGGACAGCACCGGTCTGGTGGCGCTCATCGCGGCCAACGGCTTCGTGGTCTTCTTCGGTATGTCGTGGGGCCCGGGCGTCTGGGTGCTGCTGGGCGAGATGTTCAACAACAGGATCCGGGCCACGGCGCTGGGTGTCGCGGCGGCGGCCCAGTGGCTGGCCAACTTCGCCATCTCCACGAGCTTCCCGCGCATGGCCGAGCTGGGCCTGGGCTTCGCCTACGGCTTCTACACCCTCTTCGCGCTGCTGAGCTTCTTCTTCGTGCTGAAGTTCGTCCCCGAGACCAACGGGCGCGAGCTGGAGGACATGGACTGAGCGCGGGGCCGGTCAGCGGGTCGCGGGACCGACTCCTACGCAGAAGGTGTTCCTCGGGTGTGATGCATCCCCGTAGCGGAACACGTTCTGCGTGGGTGTTGGGCCGAGCGAGTTGTACACACGACAGGCGGGTCGGGTCCGGCGTCCACAGATCTCTCCGCGGCCGTGGCGGCCGCCGGACGGCGGTCGCAGGCTCGTCGGTATGGACGAGCTCGCACGCCTCACTGGCTTCCTCGCCGCGCACGAAGGCGTCATCACCGCCCAGGAGGCACGCCGCCTCGGCGTAGGCCCCAACGGACTCCGGTCCCTCGTCACCCGACGTGTGCTCCGACGGGTGGGGCGCGGCGCCTATGCCGAGCCGTCCCACGACCGCCTGATCGAGGCGCGCCGTACTGTCCTCGCGCTGTGCCGCGCGCGCCCGAGCGTGGCGGCGAGCCACCAGAGCGGTGCCCTGCTGTGGCGGCTCCCGGTGCTCACCAGCGCGCTGACCCGAGTGCACCTCACCCGTACCTCGGGGACCGCGGCCACCCGGAGTCATCCAGGTCTCACGCTGCACGCCTGCCCCGGTCGACAGGACGCCTTCGGGCTCGTAGGCGGGCACCCCGTGGTGACCCCAGCCCTGGCGGTCGTCGGCACGGCGTTGGAGGCCGGCTCCGATGCCGGGGTCTGCGTCGCCGACGCCGCGCTGCGGCTGGATCTCGCGACCGTCGAGGAGATGTCAGGCTGGGTGGACCGTCTGCGGCGCACCCCGCACCTTTCGGTGGCCCGGCACGTCGTCGCGAGCGCGAGCCCGACGGCGGAGTCGGCTGCCGAGTCCAAGGCCAGGCTGCGGCTGCTGTCGCTGGGCTACCGGGTGATCCCGCAGGTCGTCCTCCGCGAGCAGGACGGTGCCTTCGTCGCCCGGGTCGATTTCCTGCTGCCCGATCTCGGGGTGGTCGTCGAGGTCGACGGCGCGCTCAAGTACGACGGTGCGGAGGGCCGGGCAGCCCTCGTCCGCGAGAAGCGCCGCGAGGACGACATCCGGCGGCTGGGTTATGGGATGGCCCGACTCGTGTGGGCCGACCTGGACGACCTGGCCCGGATCCGCGCGGTCGTGGAGCTGGCCGCGCGCAGCGTGCAGCGCCCGCCGGGGCGGATGGCGGGCGTCGTGGACGCGCACCGGCGCCGCACCGGGGCCACGTGGGACGGGCTGCTGCTCCACTCCTACGCAGAAGGTGTTCCTCGGGCATGATGCATCACGCCCGAGGAACACCTTCTGCGTAGAAGTGACGGGCGAAAGTCAGCGGGCAGGAGCGATGCCGTCGAGGACCGCCGCGACGGCGGCCCAGGCGTCCGAGCCGACCTCGATGAGGTCGAAGTGACCGCCGGTGACCTCGACCAGCTCGGCGTCGGCCCCGGCCTCACGGGCCGCGGCGACGTAGCGCTCTGACTGGCTGATCGGGACCTGCTCGTCGTCCGGTGCGTGCAGGGCCCGGACGGGCGCGTCGAGCGGCAGCATGCGCTGCGGGTCGGCGACGTCGTAGAGCGGGTCGTCGGGGGTGGCGGAGAGCAGGTCTCCAACCGCACCCCCGCCGAGCCGGTCCTGGTATGCCGCCGTGAGGTCGAGCACCCCGGCCTGCGACACCACGTGGGTCACCTGGACCCGCCCGGACCACTGCCCGGTCTGCAGCCGACCTGCGGCCCAGGTCGCGAGGTGCCCACCCGCTGAGTGCCCCAGCGTGATGACCGGCCCCTCACCGTCCGCGAGCTCGACGGCGGCGTGGATGTCGTCGAAGGTCTGTGGGAAGCCCCCGCCGTCCCCGACCCGGCGGTACTCCACGTTGAGCGTCGTCCAGCCGCGCGCGGTCAGGTCCTCCGCGAGCGGGGTGCCGAGGTCCGCAGCATACGCGGCCCGCCAGAAACCTCCGTGGATGACGACGACCGTGCCCCGGCTCGCACCCGAGGGGACACGGCGCTCCACCCACTGGGACGGGTGGTCGCCGTAGCTGATCCGCTCGGTGGCCGACCCGGCGCCCGCCTCTGTGACAGGCTCGCTGCTCATCCCGCTCTCCTCGCTGCCCTGCTCGGCCGGCGGCCCGGTCGCGCTCCTCCGCCCGTCATCGGGGCCACCACCCTCGTCAGGCCCCTCGTCTGCCCTTGAGCAGGCCGCGAGGGCACCGGCACCCGCGAGCGCCAGCAGCGCCCGTCGCCGCAGGCGCACCGTGCGGGGCATACCCAGGCGGTCTCAGACCTCGTCGGCGGTGGTCGCCGAGGGATCCCACTTGAGGATGCCGTCGACGTTCCAGCCACGGTCCTTGACCGCCTCCCGGGCCTGCGCCTTGACCGGCCCGGTGAGCTTGTCGACGTAGAGGTAGCCGTCGAGGTGGTCGGTCTCGTGCTGCAGGCAGCGCGCGAGCAGTCCCTCGCCCTCGACGACGATCTCCTGGCCGTCGAGGTCGGTGCCGGTGACCCGGGCCCGCGGGTGCCGGGCGAGCGGGAACCACTCGCCGGGCACGGACAGGCAGCCCTCGCCGTCGTCCTCCTCGTCCAGCGGCCCTGGCGTCCCGAGCCGCTCCAGCGCGGGGTTGACGATGACGCCCCGGGCGTTGTCGGCGCCGGGCACCGGGCAGTCGTAGACGAAGAGCCGCAGCCGGACCCCGACCTGGTTCGCCGCCAGGCCGACCCCCTCGGCGGCGGCCATGGTGTCGAACATGTCGTCGACGAGGGTGCGCAGCTCGTCGGTGATCTCCCGCACCTTCTTGGTCGGCGCGTGCAGGGCCTTGTGGCCGATGACGGTGATGGGTCGGACTGCCATGGGAGCAGATTCTAGGTATGCCCCGGGCCTGCCCGTTACCCTGCCCGTCATGAACTGGATCGAGATCGTCGGCTGGGTCGGCTCGGCCATCCTGGTGGTGTCGCTGCTGCAGACGCGGGTGCTGCGGCTGCGCTGGATCAATCTCGTGGGGTGCGTCGTGCTCATCGGCTACAACGCCGCCGTCGGCGTGTGGCCGATGGTGGGGCTCAACGTGGTGCTGGCGGTCATCAACATCGTCTACCTGTGGCGGATGCTGCGGACCCGGCACGACGCGGCGAGCTACACCGTGCTCGAGGTGGAGCCGGACGACACCTACCTCGGTCACGTGCTCACGGTCCACGCTGACGACATCGCCGAGCACAACCCGGGCTTCGTCCACGACCCGGAGGCACAGCGCTCGGCCTTCCTCGTGCTCCGCGGTGACGAGACGGTGGGCGTCGTGCTGGCGCGGGACGCGGGTGAGGGCACCGCCGAGGTCGTCCTGGACTGGGTCACGCCGAGCCACCGCGACTTCTCGCCGGGCGAGTTCGTCTACCGCCGGTCCGGTCTGTTCGCGCGACGCGGCTTCAGCCGGGTGCTCTCGCCGGCGGGGATGCAGCACCCCTACTACGAGCGGATCGGCTTCCGCCCGACCGAGGACAGGTGGGTGCTCGACGTCCCGCAGCCGGCCTGACTCCGACGGCGTCGGCCGCTGCCGGTCAGCGCAGCGGGGTGGGGTCCGGGTCGACGGCCACGCGGCGACGGGTCGCGGCACGGCCGCCCCGAGCCTCGTCGTCCACCCAGTCCCAGTCCCGGGGGAGGTCGCGACGGTCGACCGCCTCCCACCGGCTGCTGGTGCCGCGCGACCGGGTGATGCTCGGCCGAGGCCCCGTCGGGTCGTCGCCCCGGCCACGGGCATACCGCTCCTCCGGCTCCTCCCAGGCCTCCTCGTCCTCACCCGGGTCGCGGACGTCGCGGCCGAAGATGGTCTCGCACATCGCCTGGTACTTCTCGTCCGGCTCCGGGATGTAGTCGATGTGGCTGAGGGCCTGGTCCTGGCCCGCGGACTCCATGACGAAGCGGCCGTAGCCGAGCAGGCGCCCGAGGATGGTCCGGTCGTAGCTCATGTCGGTGACCTTGACCAGCGGCATCATCGCGACCCGCTGCGTGATGAGGCCGTAGGTCTTGAGCAGCCGGCGGTCGGTCGCGATGAACCACTCGCAGCGCCACTCCAGCACCTGCCAGGCGGCCCAGGCGCACACGACCGCCAGCACGCACAGCGCGAACCCGATAGCGGCGGGGTCGGTCACCGCTGCCGCGACCCACAGGGTGAGGAAGAGCGCGATGAGCACCGCCGCGGCGGGGCGCACGAGCTTGGCCCAGTGCCAGCGGGTGGAGACGACGACCTGCTCGTCGGCCAGCAGGTAGCGCTTGGCGACGCGCCGGCTGACCTGCGGCGGGGCGGCAGGCATGGCGTGGCCTCGGGTGTCAGGTCCCCATCAGCTGGTTGAAGAACCGGCCGATGTTGAGGAAGCCCTGACTGATGATGTCCCACACGGCGCGCACGATGTCGGCGGCGCGGTCGGGGTTGGTGATCACCGCGTAGATGAGGAAGCCCCACACCAGCCAGTGCAGGACCTTCTTGACCGTGGACGGCATGTCAGGTGCCTTTCGCTGGACGGGTGGACGAGCGGGCGAGTGCGCGGGTGGACACGGACCTGTTGTCAGTGTGGCAGATGTGGCGGGGTATGCCGATTCTCGCCCCCGCGCGCGTGTCGCCCCGCCCGACCGGGCGTCGGGGAGCGCGAGCTGGCGCGACGGTATACCGCGGTGGGGTAGTGACCAACCATTCGCGGCGCTCGGTGGGGAGGGGTGTCAGGAGGTGGTGGGTCGCAGCAACGGCGAGGCGGCCATCCGGTCGAGGGCCTCGTCCACCTCGGCCGTCGACCCGGCGAAGCTGAGCCGGACCTTGCGGTGCCCCGCCACCGTGTCGAAGTCCACACCCGGCGTGAGCGCGACGCCGCAGTCGTCCAGCAGGTCCCGGCACCAGGTGACCGAGTCCTGCGTGAGGTGCCCGATGTCGCACCACGCGTAGAAGGCACCGTCCGGCGGGGCGTAGTCGCGCAGGCCGATCTCGGGCAGGCGGCGCAGCAGCAGGTCGCGGTTCGCGGCATACCGCTCGCGGTGCCCGTCGAGCTCCGCCCGCGCGCCCTCGCCGAGCGCCGCGGCCGCCGCGTGCTGGCCGATCGCGGGCGGGCAGATGTTGAGGTTGCCGGTGAGCACCTCCAGCGGTCGCCGCAGCGCCGGGGGAGCGAGCAGCCAGCCGACCCGCCAGCCGGTCATGGAGAAGTACTTGCTCACCGACCCGACGACCACCCCGGCGCGTGAGGTCGCCCACGCGCTCGTGGTCGGTCGCCCGTAGCTGAGCCCGTGGTAGATCTCGTCGCTCACCAGCAGCGTCCCGTGCTCCTCGCACCACGCGGCCAGCTCGCGCAGCACGTCGGGGTCGACGACCGTGCCCGTCGGGTTGGCGGGGGAGGCCACGATCAGCCCCGCGGGCGGCGCGGGCAGCGCCTCGAGCATCTCGACGGTCGGCTGGAAGCGGGTGTCCGGCCCGCAGTCGAGCTCGACCACCTCGCAGCCCAGCGCGGCCAGGCTGTTGCGGTATGCCGGGTAGCCGGGCCGCGTCATCGCCACCTGGTCGCCCACGTCGAAGGCGGCGAGGAAGAGCGCGGTGAAGGCGCCCGAGCTGCCGGGGAAGACGACGACGTCGTCCGGCGAGACCTCGATCCCGGCGGCGTCCCGGTGGTGCCGGGCGATCGCCTCGCGCAGCGGGAGGATGCCGCTGGACTCGGTGTAGCCCAGCACGTCGGAGTCCAGGGCCCGGATCGCGGCCTCCCGGGCCACGGCGGGGGCGGGGGTCGAGGGCTGCCCGGCGCAGAGCATGAGGACGTCACCGTGGCTGCGCTGCCGGGCCGCCGCAGCCTTGAGCACCTCCATGACGTGGAACGGCTCGACGGCCGACCGCGCCGAGACGCGGGGCCGCGAGGACCGGTCGGAAGGCATACCTCAGACGACGCCGTAGAGGCGGTCGCCCGCGTCACCGAGGCCGGGCACGATGTAGCCCTGCTCGTTGAGCCGCTCGTCGATCGCACCGGTGACCAGCGTGATCGGCGGCTCGACGTCGGCGAGCCCGGCCTGGACCTTCTCGATCCCCTCGGGGGCGGAGAGCAGGGTGATCGCGGTGATGTCGTCGGCGCCGCGCTCGGCGAGGTAACGGATCGCCGCGATCAGGGTGCCACCGGTCGCGAGCATCGGGTCGAGCACGTAGCACTGCCGCTTGTCGAGGTCGTCCGGGAGCCGGTTGGCGTAGGTGTGCGCCTCCAGCGTCTCCTCGTTGCGAACCATCCCGAGGAAGCCGACCTCCGCCGTCGGCAGCATGCGCATCATCCCGTCGAGCATGCCCAGGCCCGCGCGCAGGATGGGGACGACCAGCGGCTTGGGCGTCGCCAGGTGGATGCCGGTCGTCGCGGCGACCGGGGTCTCGATCTGGAACGGCGAGACCCGCACCTCCCGGGTCGCCTCGTAGGCGAGCAGCGTGACGAGCTCGTCGGCCAGCCGGCGGAAGGTCGGGGTGTCGGTCCGCTTGTCGCGCAGGTAGGTCAGCTTGTGGGCGATGAGCGGGTGGTCGGCGAGGTGGACGCGCATACGCCAGACTCTAGGACGTGACCCACGCGCCCGACACCTCGCCCGGCGGCCCCGCCGGCGCCGCTGGGGGACTCGACCGGTATGCCGCGTGGGTGCGTCTCGCGATCGCCGAGGCGCAGCGTGTCGACACCTCGGGTGACGTCCCGATCGGTGCCCTCGTCGTCGACGCGACGGGGGAGGTCGTCGGGCGGGGGCACAACGTCCGGGAGGCGGAGCACGACCCGACCGGGCACGCGGAGGTGGTCGCGCTCCGCGAGGCCGGGCGCGCCCTCGGGTCGTGGCGGCTCGACGGGTGCTCCCTGGTCGTCACCCTGGAACCGTGCGCGATGTGCGCCGGGGCGGCTCTGCTGGCCCGCGTCGACCGCGTCGTCTTCGGCGCCTGGGACGACAAGGCGGGAGCCTGCGGATCGGTGTGGGACCTGCCCCGGGACCGGAGGGCGCTGCACCGTGCCGAGGTCGTCGGGGGCGTGCTGGAGGATGAGTGCGCCGGCCTCCTGACCGGCTTCTTCGGGAGCAGGCGCTGACGCTCAGGATTTTGGGCGGGCCCCTGCCCGTCAGGTAGCCTCATCGGTGGTGGCGTGTCCGAGCGGCCTAAGGAGCACGCCTCGAAAGCGTGTGAGGGCGCAAGTCCTCCGTGGGTTCAAATCCCACCGCCACCGCCCATGTCCCGCGGGACACAACGAGCCCCCGGACCACGCGGTCCGGGGGCTCGTCGCACGTCGCGATCAGGCCGCGCGCGACCGGGTGAGCGAGGCCAGCCGGGCGCCCAGCAGGCCCACCGCCACGAGTCCGGTCAGGGCGACGAGCAGCAGACCCTCCGGCAGCACCCCGGCGCCCCAGTGCCAGGAGGTGACCGGGCCCATCGGACTGCCGAAGGCATACCGTGCCAGCAGCGCGGGGGTGAGGGCGCACAGGATCGCCAGGGCGGTCGGCCAGGCGAGTCCGGCCGCCCGGGTCGCCACCCGGCGGCGGCGCTGCGGCCAGGAGCGCGAGCGATGCAGGCCCACCGCACCGAGGAGCAGCACCAGGACGATCACGGCCCCGAAGACGGTCGCCGGCCGCACGAGCGGCTGCGCGGGGACCTCGATCTGCTGCCCCGCCGCCTCGGCGGCCAGGGCGCGGGCCAGCATCCCGGGGGTCCCGACCGTGTCGGTGAGGACCACCGCGGCGTCGCCGGTCGGCCGCCCCTGCTCGTCCGCGACGATGGCCATGTGCGAGGTCCAGGTGACCAGCGCGCCGCCGTGCTCGACGAGGTCCACCCCCTGCTCCTGGGCGAAGGACCAGCCGAGACCGAAGCCGTCGACCCCCTCCGTGCCCGGCTGCGGCGTGTGCAGCTCGCGCAGACCCTCGGTGGTCAGCAGCGGCTCGCCACCGGGCGTGCCCCCGTCGCCCGCCTGGAACTGCAGCCAGGTCGCGACGTCCTCGGCGGTGCTGACCATCCCGCCGGAGCCGACACAGTTGTCGTCGGGCTCGGGATACGGCACGACTTGCCCGAAGACCACGGTATGCCCGCTGCCCAGACCGTCGACCGCGTCGGCGCAGCCCGTGAGGGCGGTCGTCGCGTCCATCCCGAGCGGGGCCAGCAGCTCCTCGCGGAGCACCTGGTCGAAGGGCCGACCGGTGGCGCGCTCGACCGCGGCGGCGGCGAGGGCATACCCGGTGTTGGAGTAGACGTGCTCGGTGCCCGGGTCGGCGGCCAACGTCTCGTCCCGCAGGTCGGCGAGCAGCACGGCGGGGTCGACGCTCGCGGGGCGGCCGAGGTCGCGGGTGCTGCCGCCCCCGATCCCGCTGGTGTGCGCCAGCAGCATCCGCAGGGTGATCTGCCCGGCACGCTCGTCGGCCATGGCGAACTCGGGGAGCGTCGCGGTCAGCGGTGCGTCGAGGTCGACCTCGCCCTGCTCGACCAGGACCATCACCAGGGTGGCCGTGAACGACTTGGACATCGAGGCGATGCGGAAGGGCGTGCTCCCGTCGACGGCGGCCCCGAGCGCGTCCTCGCCGTGACCACGGACCGTCACCTCGCCGTCGTCCACGACCGCGAGCGCCAGCGCCGACGCGGGGGAGCGGTCGAGGTATGCCGCCATCGGGTCGTCCGTGGCCGCGGCAGCGGGCCGGGAGGTGCCGAGGCCGGCTACGGCGACGGCGAGCAGGAGCAGGACGAGGAGCGGGCGCAGGATCGTCGCGGGTCGCGTGGTCATGGTGTCGACGCTAGGCAGCGACGCCTGCGGGCGCCCCTGGGTCAGCACCCGAACCGCACGGGGGCTGACCCCCGGTCAGGTCCCGGCGCTGGTCAGGCAAAGCAGGCCATCACCAGCGCGCTATCCCGTCAACAGGACGAGGCTGATCATGAGGACGAACCAGAGGCGCCGAGCACGAGCATCCCCGTGCCGACCATGCCGAGGATCCGAGCCGCGGTGAGCTGCCCGTGATTGGTCACGGGGTAGGGGGAGGCGTCGGACTCCCGGATCGCGGAGTGCGACATCGCCCAGGCGATCGGGCCGAGCAGCGCCACGCCGCAGCAGCTGAGGATCCCGAGCACCAGCGCCGTCGTGCCGCGCGGGTGGTGGTTGTGGCCCACAGGACCCCACGGTGCTCCCGGGGCGACGGCATACGGATCGCGCGACGCCGCCTCCTGCTCGGCCCGGGGCGAGGCGGCGTAGGGGTCCTCCCGCTCGGCCCCGCCACCGGCGCGGGGCGCGGGAGGTGGCTCGAACCGGAACATGTCGCTCACCCTACGCCCGCCGTGCCGGTATGCCGCCCTACTCGATGCCGAACAAGACCACGAGGACGACGGTCGCCACGAAGACCACGACGATCAGGGCCAGCGCGGCGGTGCCGATCATGCCCATCGTGCGACCGGCGACGAGCTGCCCCCGGTTGACCACAGGTCCGGGCTGGGAGTCCGCCTCGCGCAGCGCGCGGGAGGCGACGGACCAGGCGACCGGTCCCAGGACGGGGACACCGGCGACCGCCAGGACCCCGAGGACGATGACCAGCGTGCCGCGGGGGTGATGGTGCCCGGTGGGGCCGGGAAAGCTGGTGGCTCCGCCGACAGGGCCGGGTGCTGAAGGTGCTCCATGCAACGACGCTAGGAGGAGCGAGGCCTCGGCCGCAGAAGTTGTCCACAGGCAGGCTCGCCGGGGACGTCAGTCGGCGTCGAGAGCCTCCGCGGCGGCCGCGATGTCGGCGAGCTCGGTGCGCAACGCCTTCTCGGTCATCTTCAGGCCCAGGGGCCCCACGGCGCGCAGCGCGAGGCGCTGCAGCGCGTTGGGGTCGGTGGTGCCCGCGCTGAACCTGATCGACAGCTGCGTCGCCGCCCCCTCCTCGAGCGGCTCCAGCTCCAGCACCGTCCGGAAGACGGTGTTGCGCGACCTCGCCTCGGTCTCGGTGCGCCGCTCCGGGTCGTTGTCGACCACCCAGATCTCCTGGGTGTCGGAGGCGCCCATCATCCGGCGGGTCTCGCGCCAGCCGGTGCCCACGGCATACGGGCCGGTGGTGATGACGTGCAGGTCGGTCACCTGGGAGAGCCGCTCCTGCGCGTGCTCGAGGTCGGTGATGACGTCCCACACCGTGGTGGGGGAGGCCTCGACGCGGCGGGCGACCGAGACCTCGTGGGTGTCGCTCACCGCTCGTCCCCGGTCTGCTCGGCGTCGGTGTCCTCCGCGGCGGGCAGGTCCTCCCACGCCTCGCCGAGGACGAGGTCCAGGCTCTCGTCCTCCCGCTCGTCCTGGACCAGCTCGACCTCCTGCGGCAGCGCGTCGGCCAGCAGCTGCGCCGCCTCGGCACCGGAGGCGCCGTGCAGGATCTGGCCGGGTCCCTCGATGTCGGCGTCGGAGTTGTCCACCCCGTCCACGGTGAAGCCGCGGGCGGTCAGCCCGTCGCTCGCCCGTCCGGCCAGACCGGTGGTCCCGGTCGAGTTGAAGACGTTGACGACGACGTCCTCCGCCTCCAGGGTGGGGGTCGGCACCGCGACCGTGGTCTGGCTCTCGTCCGTCTCGCCACCCCCGAGGCCGAACCACCCCTGCATCGTCGCCAGCGCGACGAGCAGCGCGAGCCCCAGGACGGCCAGCAGACCGACGATGACCATGGCTGCCCGGCGCCGCGCCCGACGCGCGGCGGTGGACATACCAGCCGTGCGCACGTATCCCACGCCGAGGCTCCTTCCGACCGCAGCAGGCTAGCGAGTCGGCGCGGCATCCAGGTCGAGGACACGCCCGTGCACTGCGGGCCGGCCCTGCAGCGCGGCCCGGAGCGCCCGGTGCAGACCGTCCTCGAGGTAGAGCACGTCGTGCCACTTCACGACGTGGCAGAAGATGTCGCCGTAGAACGTCGAGTCGGCCGACAGCAGGGCCCGCAGGTCCAGCTCGGCACGGGTCGTCACGAGCTCGTCCAGCCGCAGCATCCGGGGCGGCAGGTGTGCCCAGTCACCGGGCTCGTCGAGGCCGTGGGAGGGGTATGGCCGCGTCTCGCCCACGCCCTTGAAGATCATGCGGCGCAGTCTAGAGTCTGCTATGTGAGCGAGCAGAGCAGCCAGATCGACCGCATCCGCGAGGGCTACACCTTCACCGACCCGAGCATCGTGCTGGGTGGGGCTGTGGGGGCGGACGGCGACAGCGTGGTGAGCGAGGCGGTCGTCCGGCTGCCGCTCGGCTCGATGAACCGGCACGGGCTGGTCGCCGGGGCCACCGGGACCGGCAAGACCGTCACGCTGCAGGTGCTCGCCGAGCAGCTCTCCGACGCGGGCGTCCCGGTCTTCCTCGCCGACATCAAGGGCGACCTGACGGGCCTGGCCACGCCGGCCGGGGGCGGGGGCAAGATCGAGGAGCGGATGGGCGAGCTCGGTCAGGACTGGACCGGCTCTGCCTACCCCGTCGAGTTGCTCAACCTCGGCGGGCACGGGGCGGGCACCCCGGTGCGGGCCACCATCACGGCCTTCGGGCCCACGCTGCTGGCCAAGGTGCTGCAGCTCAACAAGACCCAGGAGTCCAGCCTCGGGCTCATCTTCTACTGGGCGGACCAGCAGGGGCTGGCGCTGCTGGACCTCAAGGACCTCATCGCGGTCATCCAGCACCTCATCTCGGACGAGGGCAAGGAGGACCTCAAGGGACTCGGCGGACTGGCGACCTCCACCGCCGGGGTCATCCTGCGCGAGCTCATCGCCCTGTCCGCCGCGGGCGGTGACGTCTTCTTCGGCGAGCCGGAGTTCGAGACCGCCGACCTGCTGCGCACCACCCCCGACGACACCGGCGTCATCTCGCTGCTCGAGCTGCCCGGCGTCCAGGACAAGCCGGTGCTCTTCTCCACCTTCCTCATGTGGCTGCTCGCCGAGCTCTTCCAGGACCTGCCCGAGGTGGGCAACCCGGACAAGCCCAAGCTCGTCTTCTTCTTCGACGAGGCGCACCTGCTCTTCGACGACGCCTCCGACGCCTTCCTCGACGCCGTGGAGCAGGCCGTCCGGCTCATCCGCTCCAAGGGCGTCGGCGTCTTCTTCGTCACCCAGACCCCCAAGGACGTGCCCGACTCGGTGCTCGCCCAGCTGGGCAACCGGGTGCAGCACGCGCTGCGTGCGCACACCCCCAACGACGCCAAGGCGCTCAAGGCGACCGTCTCGACGTTCCCGACCAGCGACTACGACCTCGAGGAGGTCCTCACCTCGCTGCGCACCGGGGAGGCGGTGGTCACCGTGCTCTCTGAGGAGGGGGCGCCGACCCCGGTCGCGCGGACGATGCTCCGCGCGCCGCAGGGTCAGATCGGGCCCTCGGACGAGGAGGTCGTGCGCACCGCGGTCGCCGGCTCGGCGTTGGCGGGCAAGTATGCCGAGCCGCTTGACCGCGAGTCGGCGTACGAGATGCTGGCTGCGCGCATGGAGGAGGCGACCCGGGCGCCGACGCCGCTGAGGCACAGGAGGCCGAGGACGCCGCGGCGCAGGCCGGTGCGCGTGAGCAGGCGGGCGGCAGCCGGTCACGGCGTGGTGAAGAGAGGGGCGAGGAAAGGGGCATGGTGGAGCAGGTCGTCTCCTCGACCGCGTTCCGCTCCATGCTGCGCTCGGCCGGGACCGTGATCGGGCGGGAGATCAGCCGGTCGATCTTCGGGACCCGACGGCGCTGAGGCATACCGCCCGCACACCCGAGGGCGGACGACGAAACCCCCGGACCGAGGGTCCGGGGGTTTCTCCTGTCCTGAGATGAGGACATCGGCGGAGGATGGGGGATTTGAACCCCCGAGGGTTTTATCCCAACACGATTTCCAATCGTGCGCACTAGGCCGCTATGCGAATCCTCCGCCGAGAAGGATAGCCGAGAGCGAGGCAGCGACCCTAATCCTGGTGGGCCGACCCGCCGGCTTGGAGGGGCCGTGGCGAACGCCTAGACTCGGTGCCGGACCCCTCGTGCGGTGGTACCTCGGTGAACTCCCCCAGGGCAGGAATGCAGCAAGGGCAACCGAGCTCTTCCAGGTGCGCGAGGGGTTCTTCACGTCCTGGTCCGTGGCCCGAGCGGCGCCCTCGCCCCGCATGGCAGGATGTCCGCACCCCTGCGAAAGGACCCCGCTCATGCCCTTCCACGTCGGCTCCGAGGTCGGTCGGCTGCGTCAGGTGATCGTCCACCGGCCCGGGCTGGAGATGCACCGCCTGACGCCGGACAACAAGGACCGCTACCTCTTCGACGAGATCCTCTGGGTGGAGAAGGCGCAGGAGGAGCACGACTACTTCGTCCAGGTGATGCGCGAGCGGGGCGTGACGGTGCACCACTTCGACGCGCTGCTACGGGAGTCGCTCGCGGTCCCCGAGGCGCGCGGCCACGTGCTCGGCCACAGCCTGGACGAGCGGCACGTCGGCCCGCAGGCCGCCGAGGAGCTGCGCGCGATGTTCGACGAGATGGATGACGCCGAGCTGGCGACCCACCTCATCGGCGGCATCACCAAGGCCGAGGTCCTCGAGCGGATCGGCAGCCCCAGCTCGGTGGTCATCGAGCAGTTCGGGACGCACGACTCCGTGCTGGCGCCGCTGCCCAACCACCTGTTCACCCGGGACACCTCCGCCTGGGCCTACTCCGGCGTGGCGGTCAACTCCATGCACAAGAAGGCGCGCCGCCGGGAGACCGTGCACTACGACGCGATCTACCGCTACCACCCGATGTTCGCCGAGGCGGGGATGCAGTGGTGGAGCCACGGCGTGGACGACGGGCCCGCCACGGCCGAGGGCGGAGACATCCTCGTGCCGGGCAACGGCATGGTGCTCGTCGGGCTCTCCGAGCGGACCACCGCCATGGGCGTGGAGCGGCTGGCGCGCCGGCTGCTGGCCTCCGGCCAGGCGGAGCGGGTGGTCGCCCTCGACATGCCCAAGGCGAGGGCCGTCATGCACCTGGACACGGTGATGACGATGGTCGACGAGCGCACCTTCACCCGCTACCTCGGGCTGCCCGACCTCACCTCGTGGACGATCACCGCGGCCGAGGGCGAGCAGGACGCCGACCCCGCGGACCTGCACCTGTCGATCGAGCGGCACGAGCCGGAGCAGATGGAGCAGGTCATCGCCCGCGGCCTGGGGCTGGAGCGTCTCCGGGTGCTGGCCGCCGACCAGGACCCGCGGGCCGCGGCCCGCGAGCAGTGGGACGACGGCTGCAACGTGCTCGCCCTGGAGCCCGGGGTCGTCGTCGGCTACCGCCGCAACACGGTCACCAACGCCCACCTGCGCGAGCAGGGGGTGGAGGTCCTCGAGATCGACGGCTCCGAGCTTGGCCGGGGCAGGGGCGGACCGCGCTGTATGTCCTGCCCGGTCGAGCGCGACCCGCTCACCTGATGCCGCCGCGGCGCCGGATCGACCCGGCCGCGGGCGAGCAGGCGCTCGCCGCCTGGGAGGCGGGGGAGGAGCCGGCCCGCGGGATGCTCGCCACCGCGGTGCGCTACACGATCGAGGAGCTGGCCGCGCGCGCCCCCGGGCGGTCGGTCGAGGTCCGCGTCCCGCCGTATGCCGCCGCCCAGGTCATCGAGGGGCCGCGGCACACGCGCGGGACGCCGACGAACGTCGTCGAGACCGATCCGCAGACCTGGCTCGCGCTGGTGACAGGCCGCGCCACCTGGGCCGAGGCTGTGGCGAGCGGCGCGGTGCGTGCGTCGGGGCAGCGGGCCGACCTCTCGGCATACCTCCCGCTGCGCTGAGGGCGGCTCAGCCTCTGTCGTCGTCCGGGTCCCGCAGCGCCTCGTGGACGCGCACGAGCTCGACCGGGTCCCGACGAGCACCGGTATCTGAGGTCGGTGTGCGCCCTCTGTAGCGCCGACGCCCCGGCGGAGGCGAGGGACCTCCCGGCGTCACCGGTCAGTGCTGACCGGACCGTGAAGGAGAAGCACCATGCCCACCACACCACTGGTCCGTCGACGGGCGGGGATCGCGGCCGGCGCCGCGCTCGCCCTCGGGACGACCGCACTGGCCGGGGCCGTACCGGCCTTCGCCGCCACGCTCGGCGACTACGAGATCGCCGGCGTGCAGTTCGTCAACGACGACTGCAGCCGCAACGAGTACGCCATCGACGCCACGATCACCGGCACCACCGACGACGTCGCCGGTTTCGACCGGGTGCGCTTCGAGGTCTGGGACGACGGCACGCTGATGGACAGCCGCACCCTCGAGGTCGAGGTGGGCGCCACCCGCGACCTGCACGCCTTCCTCTCGTTCGTCGGCCTCTACGGCCACGGCGCCCCGGGGGTCGGGATCCAGATCAGCGACGTCGACGCGGACGACAACGATGTCTCCACCCTGATGAGCGAGGATCCTTTCTACCCCGACGACGTCGACGGCCCGTGCACCTTCGATGTCGAGCGGATCGGCGGCCCGACGCGGATCGAGACCGCGGCGATGCTCTCGGAGCAGAAGTTCGTCATGGCCGACACGGCCGTGATTGCCACCGCCAAAGCCTATCCGGACGCGCTCACCGCCGCCCCCTGGGCCGCGCAGCTGGGCGCCCCGCTGCTGCTCACCAACCCCGGTGGGCTGCCCACCGCCACCGTGGACGAGCTGACACGGCTCATGCCGACCTCGGTCTACGTCGTCGGCGGGACCACCGCCGTCGAGGACCAGGTGCTGGCCGACGTCCAGGCCGCGCTCCCGGGCGCGACCGTGGAGCGGGTCTCCGGGTCCGACCGCTACGGCACCGCCGGCGAGATCGCGCAACGCGTGGTGCAGGACAGCTCGGCCGAGCTCTTCGTCGCCTCGGGCCAGGACTTCCCGGACGCGTTGGTGCTCAGCGCGCTCGCCGCGCGGCACCAGGCGCCGTTGGTGCTGGTCAAGCACGACGAGGTGCCGCCGGCCACGGACGCGGCACTCGGCGCGCTGTCCTTCGACGACGTCTACGCGGCCGGAGGCACCACGGTCCTCACCGACGACGTGCTCGACGACGTCGCCGGGGGTGTGCCCTGGACCCGCTACAGCGGCACCGACCGCTACGCGACGGCCCAGCAGGTGCTCGAGCAGTTCCCGGCCGAGGGCAAGGTGCTGGTCGCCACCGGTCAGGACTTCCCGGACAGCCTGACCGCCGTGCCGGTCGCCGCGCGGACCGGCGCCGGCGTGGCGCTGACCCGTCCGGAGGCGGTCCCCGTCGGCGTGCTGGACGAGGTCGAGCGGCTGATCACCGGCTTCTCGTTCCCGCTCATCACCATCGTCGGCGGCGAGGTGGCGGTGCACGACACCGTCAAGACCCAGCTGCTGGGCCTGGTCGGCGGGCTCGCCGACCCGACCGAGCGCTCCGGCGCAGGGTCGAGCGAGAGCAACATCCCCCAGGGGTGAGGTCCGGCGTCCCGTGACGCAGCGGCGCGGCAGCCACCCGGCTGCCGCGCCGTTCGCCGTCCTGACGGATACTGGGGTGATGGCCTCCGCCCAGACCCCGGACGACCCCTCGCGCACGCCCGTGCACCGGCGTCCCCAGCTCAACCGCTTCCTCGTCGCGGGGGCGGTGCTGGGTCTGGTCGTGGGGGTCGTGACCTCGCTGACGCGCCCGGACGCGCCGGGCAGCACCGCCGGGCAGCAGGCGATCCTGCTGGGGGCCACCGGTGCGATCTTCTGCGGTCTGCTCGCCGCGATCGTCTACCTCGTCGTCGACCGCAGCGGTCGCCGCTGACCGTCGTGGCGCCCCGTCACCCACGCCTGCCCCGGTTCCTCGGCACCGGGGGAGTCCTCGGTGCCTTGATCGCCCTGCTGGTGGCGGTCGTCGGACGCGACGTCCCCTACGTCAACGGGCTCGAGGAATACCTCATCTTCGCGCTCATCGGGGGTGGCACCGGGGTGGCCGTCGGTGCCCTGGCCTTCCTCGTCGCCGACCGCCCGCGGCTCGGCTCCTGACGCCCCGCGCGGCCGCCTCGGCCGGGTGCGACGGGCATACCGGCTGTGGGAGCATGGCCGCGTGGCTCGCGCTGACGGACGGCTCTCGCACGACCTGCTCCCCGAGGAGCGCCTGCCCCAGGACGCCTGCGGGGTGTTCGGGGTGTGGGCGCCGGGCGAGGAGGTCGCCAAGCTCACCTACTTCGGCCTCTACGCCCTGCAGCACCGCGGCCAGGAGGCGGCCGGCATCGCGACCAGCGACGGGCAGCGCCTCGTGGTCTACAAGGACGTGGGGCTGGTCAGCCAGGTCTTCGACGAGTCCGCGCTCGCCTCGCTCCAGGGGCACCTCGCGGTCGGCCACTGCCGCTACTCCACGACCGGGCGCAACTCGTGGCAGAACGCCCAGCCGACGCTCGGGGGGACCACGGACGCCACGGTCGCGCTGACGCACAACGGCAACCTCATCAACACCGCCGAACTCCGTGACCTGCTCCGCGAGGCGCTGGGCGGCGATCTCAGCCGCTCCGCCGGCGAGGTCGGGCGGGGCAACACGACGGACACCGCCATCGTCACCGGGCTGCTGACCTCGGACCCGGACCTGTCGCTGCACGAGTCGGCGATGCGGGTGCTGCCGCAGCTGCGCGGCGCCTTCTCGCTCGTCTTCTGCGACGAGGGCACGATGTATGCCGCGCGCGACCCGCAGGGGGTGCGCCCGCTCGTCCTGGGTCGGCTGGAGCGTGGCTGGGTGGTCGCCTCGGAGACCGCCGCGCTGGACATCGTCGGCGCCTCGGTGGTCCGTGAGGTGGAGCCGGGTGAGCTCATCGCCATCGACGAGAACGGCCTGCGCTCGAGCCGCTTCGCGCAGGCGGCCCCGAAGCGGTGCGTCTTCGAGTGGGTCTACCTCGCGCGGCCGGACACCACGATCGCCGGGCGGCAGGTCTACGACTCCCGGGTCGAGATGGGACGCCAGCTCGCGCGCGAGCACCCGGTCGAGGCGGACATGGTCATGCCGACCCCGGAGTCGGGCACCCCGGCAGCCATCGGGTATGCCGAGGAGTCCGGCATCCCCTACGGCCAGGGGCTGGTGAAGAACGCCTACGTCGGCCGGACCTTCATCGCGCCCAGCCAGACGATCCGGCAGCTCGGGATCCGGCTCAAGCTCAACCCGCTGCGCGACGTCATCAAGGGCAAGCGGCTGGTGGTCGTCGACGACTCGATCGTGCGGGGCAACACGCAGCGGGCGCTGGTGCGGATGCTGCGGGAGGCCGGGGCCGCGGAGGTGCACGTACGGATCTCCTCCCCGCCGGTGCGCTGGCCGTGCTTCTACGGCATCGACTTCGCCACCCGCGCCGAGCTCATCGCCACCGGGCTGCAGGCGGCCGACATCTGCGCCTCCGTGGGAGCGGACTCATTGGGCTACATCAGCGAGGACGGGATGGTGGCGGCCACCGAGCAGCCCCGGGCCGCGCTGTGCACGGCGTGCTTCTCGGGTGACTACCCGATCGAGCTCCCGGCCGAGGACCAGCTCGGCAAGGACGTCCTGGAGCTGCAGTTCCCGGTCAACGAGGCCGATGTCGACCCGACCGAGGTCGGCACCCTGGACGTCGACCGGGTCGGGGTCACCGCCGGCGCGGGTGGCGCCGACGCCGTCCGCCGCCCCTGAGCCTGCCTACCCCGCTCGGCCGTCCCGGCCGCACCGGGCCTGCTCCTGGCGTCGTGGCGCTTCGCCGCGCGGTCGGGGGGAACCAGGTCTAGCGTCCGAGGCGACGGGTCGGCGACCCGGGATGCGGAGGAGCCATGAGCGAGCACGACGACCAGACCACGCCGGAGCCTGAGGACCAGGCCGCCCACGAGCCGGAGGGGACGGCCGACGACGCGCCCGGTGCGTCGTCGGCCGCGGGGGACCACGACGCGCAGGAGGCGGAGGAGACCCGTCGGCGGCAGGAGGAGTTCGCCCGGGAGCACGACCCGGCCGACCACGACGTCGCCGCGGGCGAGGACTTCCGGCAGCCGGGCGACTGGGTGGCCGGGGACGACGAGGAGCCGCAGCAGCTCGAGACCGACCAGGCCACGCTGACGACGGACGGCGACGGTGGCGCGGACAGCAGGGGCGACGACGCCGGCGACGGTCAGCGCGCCGCAGTCGCCGACGACGGCGACCACGGTGGTGCCGGGGCTGATGGGCACGGCGAGGAGATCCGCGACGGCGGGCACGGCTGAGCCTCAGCGCTCGCCGACGGGGCAGGTCCGGTCACCTGCGTCGGTGAGCGGCGGCATACCCTGGGGGCGCACCCGCCCCGACCCCTGAGGGAACGCACCTGATGAGCGACCAGCCGATCACGTATGCCAGCGCCGGCGTCGACGTCCACGCCGGCGACCGCGCGGTGGAGCTCATGAAGGAGTCGGTCCGGCGGGCCCAGCGCCCGGAGGTGCTCGGTGGGCTCGGCGGCTTCGCCGGGATGTTCGACGCCTCCGCGCTGCAGGGCATGCGCCGTCCGGTGCTCTCGACCTCCACGGACGGTGTCGGCACCAAGGTGGCGATCGCCCAGGCGGTGGACGTGCACGACACCATCGGGCAGGACCTGGTCGGCATGGTGGTCGACGACATCGTGGTCAGCGGGGCCGAGCCGCTGTTCATGACCGACTACATCGCCTGTGGGCAGGTCGTCCCCGAGCGGATCGCGGCGATCGTCTCGGGCATCGCCCGCGGCTGCGAGCTCGCGGGTGTCGCACTTGTCGGCGGCGAGACCGCGGAGCACCCGGGCCTGCTCGACCCGCAGGAGTACGACGTGGCGGGGGCGGCGACCGGGGTGGTCGAGCACGACGCGTTGCTCGGGCCGCACCGGGTGGCCGACGGCGACGTCGTCCTGGCGCTGGCCAGCTCGGGCCTGCACAGCAACGGCTTCTCCCTGGTCCGCCGGGTCGTGGCCGCCGCGGGCTGGGCCTGGGACCGCCAGGTGCCCGAGCTCGGCCGCACGCTGGGGGAGGAGTGCCTGGAGCCGACCTGCATCTACACCCGCCCGCTGCTCGCTCTCGTCCGTGACCTCCGGGAGGACCTGCACGCGCTCTCGCACGTCACCGGGGGCGGGCTCGCGGCCAACCTGGCTCGGGTCCTGCCCGCCGGGACGCTCGCCACGATCGAGCGGTCGTGGACGCCACCGCCGGTCTTCACCCTCGTCCAGGAGCTGGGGCAGGTGCCGCAGCCGGACCTGGAGCAGACGCTCAACATGGGGGTGGGCTTCGTCGCGGTCCTCGACCCCGACCGTGCCGAGCGGGCGGTCGACCTGCTCACCGAGGCCGGCATCGATACCTGGCCGATCGGCACGGTCGAGCGCGGCGACGGTGGGCAGCCGGACGCCGACGTCGTGCAGGGCGCCAAGGGTGTGGATGGAGGATCGGTGCGCGTCGTCGGGAGCTACCGCCCCTGACCGGCTCCCGCAGTCGAGGTCTTGTCAGCCGGCTGGGGTCACCAGCACCCAGTAGGAGGTCGGCCCGCGACCGCCGATGAAGCCGCCCCAGCGGGTGTCGCTCGCGTCGCTGGTCAGCGCCACCCGCACCCGCTGCGCCTCGGGCTCGCCGATGACGACGGTCTCCGCGGGCTCCGTCAGGTCGAGGTCCACGCTGTGCTCGGGGGAGTTGACCGCCCACGCCTCCCAGGTGAGGACCGACCCGGAGACGCCGTCCGGCTCCACCCGCTCCTCACCGCGCATGAGCGCCATGGTCAGCGCGTCGGCCGATGCCGGCTCGCACGCCGCAGCCTGCACGTCGGCCCAGGTGGACTGCTCGGTCAGCGGTTCCTGGCACTGGCGCACCTCGTAGGTGATGGTGGCGATGCCCATGTAGACGCGGTAGCCGCCGTAGAGGGCCACCAGGCACAGCGCCAACAGCAGCGGCAGCATCCACCAGGCGTTGCGGGGCAACCGACCGGTGGCCTTCGCGTCGGCGTGGGTCCATCGTGCCTCGTGCCGGCTACGTGTGCTCACCGACGGCCCCCCCGGAGTGACGGTGTCAACGGCCGCCGGCGGCCCAGGAGCCGTAGTCGTCTCCCTCGTCCTCGGCGTAGGGGTCGTCCTCGGAGTCGAGGTCGTCATCGCTGTCGCTGCCGGACTCCTCGCTCGGCGGGGTGTAGTCGAACTCCCCACGCGTGGAGTGCAACTCCCGCTCGAGAGCCGAGAGGTCGGTGTCGGGGGCTGAGTACTTCAGCTTCCGTGCAACCTTGATCTGCTTTGCCTTGGCCCGGCCGCGCCCCATGGCGTGACCCCCTTGCATCGAGTCTGCCGGAGCGGCATCGCTGGCTGACGAGTCAGGTCGCGGAGCCGGCCCGGGAATGTGTGTAATCCGTGGCCTCTACGGTACATGAGAGGGGGCCGTGCTCCCGCATCCGGACCGCCGTCAGGAGCGTCCGCGCTGCCAGGTCCAGGCCAGCATGCCGAGCAGTCCCGCGGCGGCGACGGCCACCACGGCCCAGGCCCATGCGGGTACCCCGGTGGGCCCTGCGGCGGCCTCGCCCGAGGTCTCGCCGGCGTCCTCGGTGGTCTCCTCGCCGGTCTCCTCCTCGGCCGCGGCGGAGTCGGTGTCCTCCGGTGTCGGCGCCGGCTCGGCCTCGTCGCTCTCCTGGGGGGCGTCGGCCGACTCCTCCGGCGCGGCGGCCTCGGACGTGGCCTCCGCCGAGCTGTCCTCGTCCTCCTCGGTCGGCGAGCCCTCACCCTCGACGGTGAAGGCGAACTCACCGGAGATGGGGTGGCCGTCCTCGCTGGTCACCCGCCAGGCCACGGCATACTCACCGTCGCCGAGCTCGTCCACGAGGTCCTGCTCGACCTCGGTCCCGTCGACCTCGGGCTCACCGTCGGTGACCGACGACCCGTCCGGGGCCGTGACGGTGACCGCCGCACCGACCTCCGCGATGTCCCCGCTGAAGGTCAGCGTCAGCTCGTCGGGCGCCTCGGCGCTGTCGCCGTCGGCGGGCTCGCTGCCGGTCAGCTCGTCGTGGGCCTGGGCGGCCACGGGGACCGTGAGGAAGCCGGCGGCGAGCAGGGCCGCGAGGAGTCTGCGCGTGAGGACCATGGCTGCAGTGTAGGAGCCGAGGCTGGGCGGCATACCCTCACCAGGTGGAGCCCACGACCTGCCGCACCCTCGCCGCCCCGGTGGTGGCGCGTCTGGAGGACAGGCGCTCGGTCTTCGAGTGCTGGTTGCGCCGGGTGGAGGACGAGGCCGATGCCCGGGGCGTCGTCGACGAGGCCCGGCGGACGCTCTGGGACGCCGGGCACCACTGCTCCGCCTTCGTGCTCGGCGTGGACGCCTCGGTGGTCCGGAGCAACGACGACGGCGAGCCCGCCGGCAGCGCGGGTATGCCGATGCTCGAGGCGCTCACGCACGCCGGTCTCACCGACGTCGTCGCCGTGGTCAGCCGCTGGTTCGGCGGGACGAAGCTGGGCACCGGCGGCCTCGCCCGGGCCTACGGCGGCGCGGTGCGCGAGGCGTTGGAGCAGGCGGTGCCGCTCACCCGGGTGCTCGTCGAGGAGGTCGACGTGCGCATCGGGCACGACCTGGCCGGCCGGTTGGAGCACGACCTGCGGGCGCGAGGGGTGAGCATCGGCGAGGCGCGGTATGCCCAGGAGGTCACGCTGCCGGTCCTGGTCCCGGTGCGGGACGCGCCCTCGTTGCCGGACCTGCTGGCCGAGCTCTCCGGCGGTCGGGCCGATGTCGTCGCCGCCAGCGCCCGTCGCCGCTGGGTCGACGCGCCCGACGACACCTGATCAGCGGCGCCGACGAGCAGCACCGCGGCCTCACGGGCGCGAAACCTCCCTGCCCCTCGTGGCCGCGCCATGGCGGCAGCGTCGGTCTAGGGTGGTCGGGACCACGTCGTCGACACGCCCGGGGGTGCTCATGGAGCCCATGGATCCCGTCTACGGAGCGGGGACCCTGCTCACCATCGCGGCGGTCGCCGTGGCGGTCCTGCTCTTCCTCATCATCACGCTCCGGATGCACGCCTTCGTGGCGCTCATCACCGTCAGTCTCGTCACCGGCCTGGCGGCCGGCATCCCGTTCCGGGAGCTCGCGGGCGTCGCCACCAGCTTCTTCGGCTCGACTCTCGGCTCGGTGGCGCTGCTCGTCGGCCTCGGGGCGATGATCGGGCGGATCCTCGAGGTCACCGGAGGCGCGCAGGTGCTCGCCGACACGATGATCAACCGCTTCGGGGAGAAACGCGCCCCCCTGGCGCTGGGCGTCGCGGCGCTGCTCTTCGGCATACCGATCTTCTTCGACGCCGGCCTCATGGTCTTCCTGCCGATCATCTTCTCGGTCGCCCGCAAGTTCGGCGGGTCGGTGCTCCTGTATGCCCTCCCCGCCGCCGGTGCCTTCGCCGCCATGCACGCGATCGTGCCGCCGCACCCCGGTCCGGTCACGGCGGCGACCGAGCTGGGCGGGTCGATCGGGCTGAGCATGCTCATCGGCATCCCGGCCGCCTTCGTGGCGTGGTACGTCGGCGTCCACCTCGTGACCGTCGGCTACGCCGGGCGGGTCTACGTCCCCATCAACGACACGATCCTGCGTGGCACCGTCTCGGGGGAGCCCTCGGACCTCGACGACGGCGACGACGACGAGCGTGCGGAGCGGATCGCCTCGGGCGAGGAGAAGGTGGCGCCACCTTCCTTCGGCACCGTGATCGGGCTGCTGCTGCTGCCGTTCTTCCTCATCGCGCTCAACACGAGCATCGAGACGCTGCGGGCCGCGGGCACGCTGGGCGACAGCCCTATCCTGGACGCCCTCGTCTTCATCGGCCAGACACCGGTGGCCCTGCTCATCACGCTGCTGGTCTCGACCTACACCCTCGGCACGCGGGGCCGTTCGCTCGCCACGGTCGAGAGCCTGCTCAACGACGCCCTCGGGCCGATCTGCGCGATCATCCTCATCACCGGCGCCGGTGGCATGTTCGGCGGGGTGCTGCGCTACTCCGGGATCGGTGCCGCGCTCTCGGAGAGCCTGGCCGACCTCGGGCTGCCGCTCATCGTCTCGGCCTTCCTCATCGCCACCCTGCTGCGGGTGGCCCAGGGCTCGGCGACCGTGGCGCTGACGACGACCTCCGGGCTCATGGCGGCCGGTGTCGCGGCGGCGGACCTGTCCGACCTGAAGATCGCCTGCCTCGTGCTGGCGATCGCCGCGGGCGCCACCGTGCTCTCGCACGTCAACGACTCCGGTTTCTGGCTGGTCAGCCGGTTCTTCGGGATGGACGTCAAGACCACGCTGCGGACCTGGACGGTGCTGGAGACCACCCTCGGCGTCTCGATCTTCCTCATCGGTCTGCTCGTCTGGTTCGTGGTCCCGTGACGCCGCTGCCGGACCCGGCCGGCGAGCCCCTGCACCTGGTGGTCATGGGGGTCTCCGGCACGGGCAAGTCCACGATCGCGCAGGCCCTGGAGGCACGGCTGGGCTGGGAGTTCGCCGAGGGCGACGACTTCCACCCCGAGGCCAACGTCGCCAAGATGGCCAGCGGCCGACCGCTGGTCGACGAGGACCGCTGGCCCTGGCTGGAGGCGCTCGCCGCCTGGACCGCCGAGCGGGACGCCCGTGGCGAGCCGACGGTCCTCACCTGCTCGGCGCTGCGGGAGGCATACCGCGACATCCTGCGACGCGGTGGCGACGGCACGTGGTTCGTCCACCTCGTCGGTGACAAGGGCCTGCTGCTGGACCGGATGAGCTCGCGGGACCACTTCATGCCGCCCTCGCTGCTGGAGTCGCAGCTCGACACGCTGGAGCCGCTGGGCGCCGAGGAACGGGGCGCGGTCTACGACGTCGCCAACCCGCCGGAGCGGATCGCGCGGATGGTGCTGGCCCAGCTCGACCGGGACTGACCCCTCAGACCCCACCGAGCGCCGCGTGTGGTTGCCTCAGGCCCCACCGAGCGCCGCGTGTGGTCGGCCCCTCCCGCCCCTAGGCTGGCGGGTATGCCTGCTGCTCTCGACCAGCACCTTCCCCGCGACTGGTGGACCTCCGCCGTCGTCTACCAGATCTACCCCCGCAGCTTCGCCGACGGTGACGGCGACGGCATCGGGGACCTGCGGGGTGTCCTGGACCACCTCGACCACCTGGAGCACCTCGGCGTCGACGTGGTCTGGCTGAGCCCGGTCTACCGCAGCCCGCAGGACGACAACGGCTACGACATCAGCGACTACCACGACGTCGACCCGGTCTTCGGCTCGCTGGCGGACCTGGACGAGGTGGTCGCGGCGCTGCACGCCCGGGGGATCCGGCTGGTCATGGACCTCGTGGTCAACCACACCAGCGACGAGCACGCGTGGTTCGAGGAGAGCCGGTTCTCCCGGGGGTCCGACCGGCGCGACTGGTACTGGTGGCGCCCGCCGCGCGAGGGGCATACCGGAGGGGAGCCGGGCGCCGAGCCGACCGACTGGCGCTCGTTCTTCTCCGGCCCGGCGTGGACCTGGGACGAGGCGACGGGGGAGTACTACCTCCACCTGTTCAGCCGTAAGCAGCCCGACCTCAACTGGGAGAACCAGCAGGTCAGGCAGGCGGTCTACGCGATGATGCGGTGGTGGCTGGCCCGCGGGGTGGACGGCTTCCGCATGGACGTCATCAACCTCGTCTCGAAGCCCGCGACCCTCACCGACGGCGACGCCTCCCACGCGGTGGTGGACGGGCCGCGGATGCACGAGTTCCTCCACGAGATGCACCAGGAGGTCTTCGCCGAGCATCCCCGCGCCTTCCTCACCGTCGGTGAGATGCCTGGCGTCGACGTCGACGAGGCCCGCCGCTACACCGACCCGGAGCGGCAGGAGGTGGACATGGTCTTCCAGTTCGAGCACGTCGACCTCGGCATCGGGCCGGGCGGGAAGTTCGACCGGGTGCCGGTGACGATGCCGCAGCTGCGTGAGAGCCTCATGCGCTGGCAGACCGGGCTGGCCGAGCGTGGCTGGAACAGCCTCTACTGGGACAACCACGACCAACCCCGAGCCGTGTCCCGCTTCGGCGACGACGACCCGGTCTGGCGGGAGCGTTCGGCAAAGACGCTCGCGACCGTCCTGCACACGCTGCGCGGCACGCCCTACGTCTACCAGGGCGAGGAGCTGGGGATGACCAACCTCCCCTTCGCCGGTCCCGAGGAGCTGCGCGACATCGAGTCGCTCAACCACCTCGCCGAGCGGCAGGCGGGCGGCGCCTCCGTCGAGGAGCTGCTGCCGGGGGTACGTGAGGTGGGTCGCGACAACGCCCGGACGCCGGTGCAGTGGACGGCCGGCCCCGGGGCAGGCTTCAGCGAGGGCGAGCCGTGGATCGGCGTGAACCTCAACCACACGGAGATCAACGCGCGGGCCCAGGTGGGGGTGGCCGGGTCTGTCCTCGAGCACTACCGCGCGCTCATCGCGCTGCGGCACGACGAGCCGGTCGTGGCGCGCGGCGGCGTCACGCCGCTGGCGATGGAGCATCCCGACCTGTGGGCCTTCGGCCGGGACTTCGGCGACGCCCGGCTGCTGACCCTGGCCTCCTTCACCCGGGAGCCGATCAGCCTGCCGGAGGACCTGCTCGACGGCTGGCGTGAGGCGGACGTGGCGATCTCGACCTCACCGGAGGCCGCCGCGGGTGTGCAGGACGGCGGCGTGCTGCTGGGCTGGGAGTCGGTCGCGCTGGTCAGACGAGGCTGAGCGCGTCGGCGCGGAAGCCGTGGGTGAAGGCGAGCTGCCAGGTGCGGTCGAGCATGTCCGCGTTGCCGTAGGGCGACCAGGAGTCGCGCTGCCCGTCCTCGCCCAGCCCGACCCGGACGCCGGCCTCGGCCAGCGCGACCAGCGGCAGCGTCTGCCGCCCGCCCGGCGCGACCGTCGCGGTGGCGACGTCGAGCTCGGCGAACCGCTCGACCAGGGCCGCGGTCCGGGGTCGCGGTCCAGCGAGCACGGGTCGATCCCGCCGACCACGTCGCGCCGGCGCGCAGCGCCTCCTCGAGCACCTCCACCGAGCCCTGCTCGCGCAGCAGCCCGGCCTCCGCGAGGGCGATGACCTGCACGTCCGCGCGGTCCCGGTGCTGCTCCCGCGTGGCGAGCACCGCCTTCAGCCGCTCCAGCCCGCAGTCCGCGTCGACCTGGGCGAAGGAGCGCACCCGGGTGGTGCCGCGGGTCGCCCTCACGCCCGGGCGCTCCCGCGCCGCTCTCGCGCGGGCATACCTGCGCGATCGGCTCGCCCTCGATCAGAATATCGGCCGGTGCTCCGGCCCACGGGCGCGCGCGGTGATCCACATGGGTCCAACCTCGGCAGCGGGCCCGCGGACGCGGGACGGGCGCGACCGTGGTGGTCGCGCCCCGTCTCGGTGCTCGGCAGTCGGTGGTCAGCCCTGGTCGTCCCGCTTCCACGGCTGGCCCTGATCCTCGGGCCGCTCCCACGGCTCCGCCTCGTGGTCCGGCTGCGGCTGGGACTGCGCGTCGGGCTGGTCGGCACCGGCCTGCTGGCCGAGGTCGGGAGCGACCTGCTCCGGCTGCTGCAGCTCGCCCAGCTCGTCGGGCTGGTCGGCGGAGGGCTGACCGGTCGCGGCGCGCTTGGCCTTCTCCGCAGCCTCGGCGATCGCCTTGTCGGCCTCCTCGCGGGAGCGCGACGAGGTCGTGGTCTCCGCGTCGCGGGTGGCGCCCTGCGCCTCCTCGCGGGCCCGGCGCAGCGCCTCGCGCGGGTCCTCCAGGGTGGGGGCGTCCATGTCGTCCAGGCCCATGTCGCCGGCCTCGGAGCTGATCCCCTGCGAGGGGGCGTCCAGCGCCGCGGTGTCGCCGGGACGGGCGCCGCCCAGGGCGTTGCCGATCCCGGAGAGAGCGGCGGTGAGCTCGGTCGGCACGACCCACATCTGGTTGGAGTCGCCCTTGGCGATCTCGGGCAGCATCTGGAGGTACTGGTAGGCCAGCAGCTTGCTGTCCGGGTTGCCCTTGTGGATGGCGTCGAAGACCTGCAGGATCGCGCGGGCCTCACCCTGGGACTCCAGGATCGCGGACTGCGCGGTGCCCTCGGCCTGGAGGATCTGGGCCTGCTTCTCACCCTCCGCGGTGAGGATCTGGCTCTGCTTGACACCCTCGGCGTTGAGGATCGCGGCGCGCCGGTCACGCTCGGCGCGCATCTGCTTCTCCATCGAGTCCTGCACGCTGGCGGGCGGGTCGATCGCCTTGAGCTCGACCCGGTTGACGCGGATGCCCCAGCGGCCGGTCGCCTCGTCCAGCACGCCGCGCAGCTGGCCGTTGATCATGTCGCGGCTGGTCAGCGTCTGCTCGAGGTCGAGCGAGCCGATGACGTTGCGCAGCGTGGTGACGGTGAGCTGCTCGATGCCCTGGATGTAGTTGGCGATCTCGTAGGTCGCCGCCTTGGGGTCGGTGGGCTGGAAGTAGATGACCGTGTCGATCGAGACGACCAGGTTGTCGCTGGTGATCACCGGCTGCGGCGGGAAGCTCACGACCTGCTCGCGCAGGTCGACCACCGAGCGCGGCCGGTCGATGAAGGGCACGAGGAAGTGCAGCCCCGCGTCGAGGGTGCGGTCGTACTTGCCCAGGCGCTCGACGATGACGCTGGTCGCCTGCGGCACGATGCGGATCGCCCGGGCGATCGCGACCACGACGAAGAGCGCCAGCAGCAGCACGACGGCCCAGACGATGAGGGTGATGGGATCCATCAGGTCTCCTTGGTGGGGTGAGCGAGAGGTATGCGGGGACGCGCCACGGCGTCACATGGTGGGCGGTTCGAGGTCGAAGGGCTTGTCCTCGGGGGTGGCCGCGGTGACGACAGCGGTGGCACCGTCGATGCGGACCACGGTGACGAGGTCACCGGTGGCGAAGGTCTGCCCCTCCAGCTCGGACCGGGCGGTCCAGTCCTCGCCGCGCAGCTTGACGAGCCCGTCGCGGTCGGAGACCGGCTCCAGGACGGTCGCGGTCTGCCCGATGTTGCCCTCGATGCCCATCTTGCCGCCCCTGCCCTCGAGGCGGAGGTACTTCAGCGCGACCGGGCGCAGCGCGAAGACGAACAGCCCGGAGGCGACGGCGAAGAGCAGCACCTGCCAGAGGAGACCGAGGCCGGTGCCCGCGACGATCGCCGCCACGAGCGCGCCCAGCGCAAGCATGAGGAAGAGCAGGTCCAGGGTCGTCATCTCGACGATCCCGAAGGCCAGGGCCGCACCGACCCACCACAGCCATTGCGCGTCTCGTAACCACTCCGGCATCGTGGGCTCCTTTCCCCTGTGGTGGTCCAGCCTACGGCGTGGACGCAGCAGCGGCGCGGCCGGTTCCCTGCCATGGCTCACGGCGGGCAGACTGAGGTGCGTGAGAGGCCGCTGGATCACCGTCGTCGTCGCCCCGCTGCTGGTCGCTGCGTGCGGCGGCAGCAGCGTCCCGCTGGCCTCCACCACCGATCCCGGAGGCACCGCCCCCTCCCCGGACGTCGTCGACTCGGCCACGGTCGATCCCGAGGCTGAGGCGGGAGCCATCACCACCTCGACCTCCGCGCCCGCGCCCGCGCCCCAGCCCGACCCTGGCCCGGAGGCGGCGGCGCTCGCGCTGGCGCCGGCGGACACGGCATACCTCACCGTGACGGACTGGGCGGCGATCAAGGACCGCTTGGGCGCCGCCGACCTGACCAGCGGAAGCCTCCAGACGGACACGATCGCCTTCTGGCGCTCCGTCGGGTCCAGCACCGTGCTGCTCACCGACGGTGCGCTGCGCGCGGAGAACAGTCGGCTGCGGCTGCGGTATGCCGTCACCCAGGACGACGCGCTGTGGGAGGTGCGCTGGGCCGGCGACGAGGACGCCGACGGGCTCGCGCTGCGGCTGCGTGACGACCTGGATCTGGCGGGCCTGGACCGGGCGACCCGTGACGGGGTGCCCGGCGTGGCCGGCGCGACCGTGCTGCGCGACGTGCACCTCCTGGTGCGGGGCGAGGCCACGGACGCGCCGCTCGCGAGCCGCGGCGAGATTGCCGCGCTGCTTGACGGGGAGGCGGAGAGCAGGCTCGTCATGCCCGGCTGCCTGTCCTGGCCAGCCGCCCTCGGTGTCGACGCGACCGTCGAGGAGCAGGAGGTCGCCGTGGGTGGCACGAGGGTCGACGACCTGCGCTCGCCCCGGGCCTGGAGTCTGGCCTTCACCGGCCGCGAGGCGACCCTCGAGCTCGTCCACGAGGAGGGCGTCGGCCCCGAGGCGGCCCGCGCCGACGCGGCTGCCCGGGTGGCGCTCGCAGAGACCTGGCCCACGACCGAGAGCGTCGGGTGGTCCGACGCGCTGGGGCTGCCGCCCGGCCTGGAGGGCGAGCCCTTCACGGTGGAGGAGCAGGACGGCCTGGTCGTCACCTCGATCGGCTACCGGGTGGTGAACCCCACCGCGGCGGCGACCGTGGCCCTCGCCGGGCTCGTGCCCGGCGCCGTCTGCGCGGAGGTCGACTGGTTGGCCGAGCCCACAGGGCTGTGAGGCTCCTGCTCGGGGTCGGCTGGCCGGCGTCGGTGGGGTTGGCGGGACAAGCCCCACGCGCCCCGTCGACCTGGGCAAGGGTATGCACCGCAGGCCAGGCTCCCCACCGGCCCTGGCGACCTGGGCAAGGGTATGCACCGAAAACACGGTCGAGAGTGCTGCATCTGGTGCACAGCCTTGCCCAGGTGGGGTGAGGTGGTGGGCCGGGGTGGGACGGGCCCGCTCCTACCAGAGGCCTGTGCCGACGAGGCGAGGGGACTGCGCCTGCTCGGCCTGCGCGGGGCAGTCCCCCGCCGGGCGGTCACCGGCCAGCGCGCGGGCGATGATCGCGAAGACCTGCTCGGTCTCGATGAGGAAGGCGTCGTGGCCGTACGGGCTGTCGATGACGGCGAGCTCCCGGCAGGCCGGCGCGGTCGCGACCACCTCTCCCTCGGCCGGGGTGAAGAGGCGGTCGCTGGACACGACGGCCACCGTCAGCTCGGCGGTGATCCGCCGCAGCGCGGCCGCCACGCCGCCTCGGTCCCGCCCGACGTCATGGCTGTTCATGGCCTCGGTGAGGGTGAGGTAGGCGTTGGGGTCGAACCGGCGCACCAGCTTTCGGCCGTGGTGCTCCAGGTAGGACTGGACGGCATACCGGCCGCCGCGCAGCGGCTGCTCGCCCTCCTGGGCGTCGCCGCCGAAGCGCAGCGCCAGCTCGGTCGCCGAGCGGTAGGTCGTGTGCGCGATCTGCCGGGCGATCTCGAGCCCGGCGCGCGGGCCGGGGCCGGGGTAGTAGTCGCCGCCGTGGAAGGCCGGGTCGAGCCGGATCGCGTGCAGCTGCGGGACCGACCACGCGATCTGGTCCGCGCTCGCGGCAGCGCTCGCGGCGAGCACCACGCACCGCTTCACCCGACCGGGGAAGGTCGCCGCCCACTCCAGCGAGCGCATACCCCCGACGGAGCCGCCGACGACCAGCGCGAAGGCGGGGATGCCCAGCCGGTCGGCCAGCAGCGCCTCGGCCCGCACCTGGTCCCGGACCGTCACCCGGGGGAAGGAGCTGCCGTAGGGGCGCCCGTCCGGCGCGGCCGAGGACGGGCCGGTCGTGCCGCCGCAGCCGCCGAGCACGTTGGGTGCGACGACGAACCACTCGTCGGTGTCCAGGGGGGCGCCCGGCCCGATGAGCCCCGGCCACCAGCCGCAGGTCGGCTGGCCCGGGCCGCGGTCCCCGACGACGTGGCTGTCGCCGGTGAGCGCGTGCAGGACGAGGACCGCGTTGCTGCGGTCGGCGTTGAGCCGGCCCCACGTCTGGTAGGTGACGCGCACGTCCTCGAGGACCTCACCCGACTCCAGGGTCAGGTCGCCGACGGGTTGGGTGCGCCGCCGGGTGCGCGGGGCGGGAGGGGGCTGCGCCGGCTCCGGGCCGGGGAGGGCGGCCATCTCAGGCGGCCTCGGGGTCGCGGCGGGCGGCGGAGGCGGCGGCGAAGCCGCGCTCCAGGTCGGCCAGGATGTCCTCGATCCCCTCGATGCCCACCGAGAGCCGCACCAGTCCGGGCGTCACCCCGGCTGCTGCCTGCGCCTCCGGCGTGAGCTGGGAGTGCGTGGTGCTCGCGGGGTGGATGACCAGGGAGCGCACGTCGCCGATGTTGGCGACGTGGCTGTGCAGCTCCAGCGCGGAGACGAAGGCGCGCCCTGCGTCGCGCCACCCTCGATCTCGAAGGCGAGGACGGCGCCGGCACCGCCCGGCAGGTATGCCTGGGCGCGGGCGTGCGAGGGGTGGTCGGGGAGCCCGGCGTAGGCGACCGAGCTCACCTGCTCCTGCCCGGTCAGCCACTCCGCGACCCGCTGCGCGTTGGCGACGTGCCGCTCGATCCGCAGCGACAGCGTCTCCAGGCCCTGGGCGATGAGAAAGGCGTTGAACGGCGAGACCGCCGGGCCCAGGTCGCGCAGCAGCTGCACCCGGGCCTTGATGATGTAGGACACGTTGGCCCCGAGCACCCCGCCCTCGCCGAGCGCCTCGGCATACACCAGGCCGTGGTAGCTGGGGTCCGGCTCGGTGAAGCCGGGGAAGCGGCCCGGCTCGGCGCCGTAGTCGAAGCGCCCGGCGTCGACGATGACCCCCGCGATCGACGTGCCGTGGCCACCGAGGAACTTGGTGGCGGAGTGGACCACGACATCGGCGCCGTGCTCGATCGGGCGGGACAGGAAGGGCGTGGCGACCGTGTTGTCCACGATGAGCGGGACGCCGACCTCGTGCGCGACGTCGGCGACGGCCCGGGTGCCCAGGACGTCGCTGCTGGGGTTGGCGATGGTCTCGCCGAAGAACGCCTTGGTCGTGGGGCGCGCGGCCGCCCGCCACTGCTCGGGGTCGGTCGGGTCCTCGACGAAGGTGACCTCGATGCCGAGCCGGGGCAGGGTGTGGGCGAAGAGGTTCTGCGTGCCGCCGTAGAGGCTGGGGGAGGAGACGACGTGGTCACCCGCCCCGGCGACGTTGAGGATCGCGAGGGTCACGGCGGAGGAGCCGGAGGCCAGGAGCAGCGCCCCGACGCCGCCCTCGAGGTCGGCGATGCGGTTCTCCACCGTCTCGGTGGTGGGGTTGGTGATGCGGGTGTAGATCGGGCCCAGCTCGGCCAGCGCGAACCGGTCCGCGGCCTGGTCCGCGTCGTCGAAGACGTAGGAGGTGGTCTGGTAGATCGGCAGCGCCCGCGCGCCGGTCTGGGAGTCGGGGGTCTGGCCGGCGTGGATCTGCCGGGTGGCGAAGTCGGTGTAGGTAGCCATCTGAGTCTCTTCTCGCTCGAGCGGGGTGCAGGGTGGGTGGTCACTCTGCTGAGCCCGCCTCAGCAGCGGGAAGGACGAGGCTGGACGATGATGCGTGCGTCGGCGCGTCGGCTGCGAGGGGTGGGCTCAGCAGCGGCGCATTCGGCCGGAGCAGGTCGTCATGACGCCAGTGAAGCAGCAGGCGCAGGACGAAGTCAATGCGCTGCAGGTATGCCTGGAGCCGGACCTTCCGCAGTATCTGCGTCACCATCCCACGTCAACAAGGATTCTTTGTTTCGCTGGGCGTCGGGCAGGAGAAGGGCGACTCGCCCCAGGCATACCGCAGAATCGCACGAGGGTGCAGAGTGGGTCAGAGGTCGACCGTCCCCTCCGGCTCCAGCGTGGCCAGGTCCGCGACGTGCAGGGTGTCCTCGCCGAGCACCCACAGCCGATCGTCGATGACGAGCGTGCGGCGCGCCCAGTCCCAGCCGGCCGCCGAGCTGCCGCCCAGCTGCAGCCGCGGACCCTGGTCGAGCGCGGTCCCGTCCAGGCTCGCGGAGATCACGCCCGTCCACTCGCTCTCCTCGGTCCAGGCGTCGGCGGGCAGGAAGAGTTGCCCGGTCTGCGGCCAGTAGCGGAAGGCCCGGTGGTCGTGCTCGGCCTGCGAGGAGTGGTCCTTCCAGGTCTGCTTGGCGACCTGGGTCGGCGCGGCCGGGTCGGAGATGTCGAAGAGCGAGACCTGTAGCCCGGTGGTCCGGCCCTGCTCGGTCGCGTCCTGCCCGACGCCGAGCAGGAGGTCCTCACCGACCGGGTGCAGGTATGCCGAGTAGCCGGGGATCTTGAGCTCACCGGTGACCTCGGGCGCGGTGGGGTCGGAGGTGTCGACGAGGTAGAGCGGGTCGGTCTCCCGGAAGGTCACGACGGCCGCGGTGTCGGCCGAGAGGTAGCGCACCGCGTAGATCCGCTCGGTCTCGCCGAGACCGTCGACGCGGCCCTGCTCGACGAGCCGGTCACCCTCCTCGGCGAGCACGACGAGCGAGCTCGACGACGGTGTGCTGCCCCGCGCGTCGGTCGTGGTCGCGACGCGGATGACGCCGTCGGCCTCGTCCAGGCTGAACTGGTTGAGCATGCGGCCCTCGACCGACCCCGAAGCGACGTAGTCGGTGGAGCCGGGATCGGTCAGGTCGAAGGTGTGCAGCGCGGTGCCGGCCGTCCCGGCGTCGCGGGGGAGCACCGCGTCGGAGCCGTCCGCGAGCGCCCACGCCTCCCACGGGCTGGTGGCGACGACGAGGCGGTCGGCGGAGGCATACACCGTGGAGCCGGAGGCGACGACGCCGGTCGCCGAGCTGACGTCGAGCTGGGACTGCGCGAGGTCGAAGGTCAGCACCGACATCGTCGACAGGCCGGAGAAGTCGGGCGGGCGGGCGATGTCCTCGCACGGCACGGCCCTGGTGGTGTCGGTGTCGTCGCCGCGGGTGCCTGGATGGTCTGCAGGTGCGGCAGCCAGTCGTCGAGGGTCGAGGACTCGATGATCTCCCGGTTGCGCTCCTCCGCCTCGTCCTCTGCGGTGAGCGAGCTGTTGCGTGGTTGGGCCAGGGCCAGGCCCGGGGGAGGGGTGACCATGACCACCCGCGCGGTGCCGTCGTGCATCCGCGCCGAGCGGTAGTCACCCTCCAGCCGGATGGTGCCGCCCGCGGCGGGAGCGGTCGGGTCGGAGACGTCCACCAGCGTCACCACGGTGCGGACCGCCTCGAAGGCGGGGTAGGTGGACAGGCCGTCCATCGTCGGCAGCGGCGAGGAGCCGCCGCTCCACTCCCGGGTGAGCACCAGCACGCGGTCGTTCTCCCGGTCCAGCAGCAGCTCGGCCTCGGAGCCGGTGTCGCGGCCCGGGAGTCGGACCGAACCGACCTGCGCCGACGTGGCGACGTCGACGACCACCAGTCGCCCCGCGTGGGTGGTGACGACGATCTCGCCGTCGGTCTGCACCACGTCTGGCTCCTCGACACCCTCCTCCTGGTTGTTGGTGCCGGAGAAGTCGGTGCCCTCCTGGGCGGTGCCGGAGGCGGCGCTCTCCGCCGATCCCGCTGCCGAGTCCTCGGCGGCCATGTCGCCGGAGTCCTCCATCACCATGTCGTCGGCGCCGAACCAGCCTCCGCCGCCGAAGCCCCACGGACCCACCCGCTCCAGCGCGTGCTCCTGGAAGTAGTCGAGCAGCTCCTCGCACGAACCGAAGTCGGTGAGCTCGGCCGCGCCGGCGGCGGGCGGGGCGACGAGGTCGGCGGGGCTGCAGGCCGCCAGCGCGAGAGGCACGGCGAGCAGCGGGGCGATGAGGGCGGTGCGGCGGCCTGACGTCGGTGTCATGGCGGTCTCCAGGCGGGAGAGGGCGGGGCTCGGCGACGAGTCTCGCCGGGGGGTGGTGCTTCGGTCAGGGCTCTGACGCCGCGTCACCCTGCCCGGTTCCCCCGCCTCCCGACGACCGACCGCGCACCCTGCGAGCAGAGTGCGCGGTCGGTCGGTCGGGTGGGGTGAGGGTGGGCTCAGCCGCGCCCGTCCCCATCCCGTCCGGCATGCCCGTCATGCCGGTCGCGCTCGTCGTGCCCGTCGTGGTCACGGGCGTAGTCCTCCAGGTGGCCCTCGGCGTGGGCGGCCACGAGCTCGGAGCGGCCGGGGTAGCGGACGTCCTCCACCACCTGCTGCATCAGCTCGCTGGGCTCCTCGGTGAACTGCGAGACGACGATGATCGTGATGAGGTTGAGGATCATCCCGATCGTGCCGATGCCGGTCGCGGGGATGCCCCAGATCGGCTCGTTGCCGAAGAACGTCGGCAGCGTCCACAGCTGGTAGAGCAGCGTCACGCCGAGCCCGACCGCCATACCGGTCGCGGCTGCCGTGGCCGTCGCCTTCTTCCAGAAGATCCCGAGGAAGAGGATCGGGAAGAAGGAGGCGGCGGCCAGCCCGAAGGCCAGCGCCACGACCTCGGCCACGAACCCGGGCGGGTTGATGCCGAGGTAGCCGGCGACGAGGATGGCTGCGGCCATCGCGATGCGACCGACCCGCAGCTGCTGGGCGTCCGTCGCCCGCGGGTTGACCTTCTTCCAGTAGATGTCGTTGGCCACCGAGCTGGAGATGACCAGGAGCAGGCCGGAGGCGGTCGACAGCGCCGCCGCCAGACCACCCGCGGCGACCAGCCCGACGATCGGGGCCGGCAGGCCCGCGATCTCCGGCGCCGCGAGGACGACGATGTCGTTGTTGATCGCCAGCTCGGTGCCCTCGCCGATCGCCCCGGCGACGTCGATGACGCCGTTGCCGTTGAGGTCCTCGGTGGTGATGAGGCCGACGTCGCGCCAGGTGTTGAACCACTCCGGGGTGTCCTCGATCCCGGACCCCGGGATCTGGGTCAGCACGTTGAACTTGCTGAACGCGCCGACGGCGGGGGCGATGGTGTAGAGCAGCGAGATGAAGAACAGTGCCCACAGCGCCGAGTAGCGCGCCGCGCGCACCGACTTGGCGGTGTAGAAGCGGACGATGACGTGCGGCAGCCCCGCCGTCCCGAACATCAGGGCGGCGGTGATGAGGACCATGTTGACCATGGAGGTCTGGGTGAAGGCCTCGGTGTAGGCCGCCAGCCCCAGCTCCTGCTGCAGCTGGTCCAGCTCCCCGAGGATCTGACCGAAGCCGATCTGCGGGAAGGGGTTGCCGGAGAGCTGCAGCGAGATCGCCACGGCCGGGATGATGTAGGCGATGATCAGCACGGAGTACTGCGCCACCTGGGTCCAGGTGATGCCCTTCATGCCGCCGAGCACGGCATACAGGAAGACGATCGTCATGCCGATGACGACGCCCCACGTCCGGTCGACGCCGAGGAACCGCTGGAAGACGACGCCGACCCCGGCCATCTGCCCGGCGACGTAGACGAAGGACACGACGAGCGCGCAGACGACCGAGACCAGCCGGGCGGTCTCGTTGTAGCGGTCGCCGACGAAGTCGGGCACGGTGTACTTCCCGAACTTGCGCAGGTAGGGCGCGAGGAGCAGCGCCAGCAGCACGTAGCCGCCGGTCCACCCCATGAGGAAGACCGAGCCGGCGTAGCCGTTCTGGCTGAAGGCGACGAGGCCGGCCATCGAGATGAACGAGGCGGCGCTCATCCAGTCCGCCGCGACCGCGGCGCCGTTCGCGGGCGCCGGGATGCCGCCGCCGGCGACGTAGAAGCCCGCGGTGTCCGAGACCCGGCTGCGGTAGGCGATCCAGATGTAGAACCCGAAGGTGAGGATGACGAAGACGAGCGTCCAGGCCTGGATGGTGCTCACTGGTGGTGCACCTCCTGCTCGTACTCGGTGATGCCGAACTCCGCGTCCAGCTTGTCCATCCGCCACACGTAGAACGCGATGAGCAGGACGAAGACGATGATCGAGCCCTGCTGGGCGAACCAGAAGCCCAGCGGTATGCCGAACATCGAGACGGTGTTGAGGGCGTCGACGAAGAGGATCCCGGCGCCGAAGGACACCAGGGCCCAGATCACCAGCAGGACCGACATCAGGCGGACGTTGCGCCGCCAGTACTCACGCCGTTGGTCGACGTCAAGCATGGAGCCTCCTTGCTCTGCGGGACGTGTGGTCGGGGGACCACGCAACCGAAGCCCGGACGTCGCGGCAAGCACAGCGGTGGCGTGGTGCGCCGAACGGTGGACAGGGTGCGCCGAGCGGCACCGGGAGGAGGCCGGTGGTGGCATACAGTGCCCGCATGCGGTCGCGACGTGCCCCCGGTCAGGGCCGGCTCCTGCTCGCCGCCGGGATGATGGCGCTGGGCGGCTTCCTCCCCTGGGTCTACACCCACCTGGGGCCGGTGAGCGGCGCGGTCGGCGCGGGGCTGTGGGTCTTCTACGCCGGGCTCCTCGCACTCGCGGGAGGGCTGCTGCCCGCCGCCCGGCTGCGGACGCTGGTGATCGGCCAGACGCTGCTGTGCGCGGCGGTGGGGCTCGGGCTGCCGGTGTGGCAGGTGGTCTACATGCTGAGCCGGGTGGGGCTCCAGGGGTGGATGCCGGGGCCGGGCCTGGTGCTGAGCGCTTCGGCGGGGTGCTGTGCCTCCTCGCGGCGCGTCAACTGATGTCCGTCGTGCCGGCCGAGCCGGCGACCGCGGACTGACGTGGCCGATCTCGGACGGCTCCGCGAGCGGGTGCTCGATCTGGAGCACGAGCGCTCGCGGTGGCGCCGGCTGCGGCTCTCGCGCGAGCTGCTGCAGCCTCGCATCGACCGCGACCGGGCGCTGCTCGCCGAGCGCGAGCGGGCGTATGCCGCCGAGCAGGCGGACGTCGACCGGCTGCACGGCATCGGCGTGGCGCGGCTGCGGGCGATGCTCGACGGGACGCTGGACGAGCGTCGGGTCGAGGAGCTCGCCCAGGCGCAGGAGGCGGCGGCCCGGGTGGAGGAGATCCAGGCGAGGCTGGCCACCCTGGCACTCGAGGCGGACCGGCTCGACGGTGACATCGCCCTGCTCGGGGACCCCGAGACCGCCTACCAGGAGGCGCTCAGCGACCTCGTCCTCGCGGCGCGGGCACGCGGTCACCTCGGCGGACGGTCCACGCGCGGGACTGCCGAGGAGGTCGTGGACCCCGAGGAGGTCCTCGGCTGGGCCGAGCGGAGGCAGCGGCAGATCAGCCAGCGGGCCGAGGTCGACGTGGTGCTCCCCGTCGCCCGGCAGCTGGTGGCCGAGCTGAAGCGGGTGCACCGGCGCATCCCGGTCGTGGCGGCCGGCATCGAGGCGTCGGTCTCGATGGCCGACCCGCACGGCGGTGTCTACTGGTTCGACGGGCTGCGCGCGGTGCGGCGCCAGGTCGCCGCCGCCGACGAGGTCGTCGGGCACCTGCGCGACGAGCTCGCGGCCTCGGACCTGCCGGAGATCGCGGTGCCGGACCTGGCGGACTTCCCGGCCGGCGGCGGGCGGTTCTTCGACCCGCTGAGCGCCGAGGACCTCACCGCCCGGGTCGACGAGGCGGTCGCCTGGGCCGCGGACCGCCTGGCCGCTGCGCAGGCCCTGGTCGAGGAGCTCGTCGACCTGCGCAGGCGGCTCGCGGACGCCTGACCGCGCCCGCGCACGACGGCGCCGGTCGGACACGAGGTCCGACCGGCGCGGGCCACCCGGAGGGTGACGAGGAGTCCCTGCCTCGTCAGCCGGTGGCCTCCTCGCGCCGGGCGGAGAGCCGGCCCCAGGCCCAGTAGCCCGCGGCGGCCAGGACGGCGACACCGAGGAGCTCGGGCAGGATCGCCGCGAGGAAGGACAGGCCGCCGCCGAGCACGCCGAGCATGGCGAACCCGCCGAGGGCCAGGACGATCAGCGAGCGGCCGCGGCCGTGGCGCAGGCCCTGCTCGACGTGGGTGCTGCCGGTGCGGTCCGGCAGCACGGTCCAGGCGATGAGGTAGATCCCGATCCCCACGCCGCCGAGCAGCGCCACGAGCACGGCGGCGGCGCGGACGGCGACCGGGGCGACCCCGAGCCGGTCGGCGACGGTGGCGCAGACGCCGCCGAGGACGGCCTGGTCGGTGCGGCGGGCGGGGAGGCGGCGCAGGGCGGCATACATGCCGTCCAGGGAGCCGGAGCGCTCCTGCTGCGCGGCGGGCTGCGGCAGGATCGGGGGGAGGTCGGAGGTGGGTGCGGAGCTGGGGTTCTCGTTCATGACATCAAGGTTGCCGCGCGGCGCCGGTCCGGTGGAGCCGGTGGACCACCGGACCTGGTCGGGGGTTATCCCCCCTCGGAGCGCGAGCAGATCGCGGGTCGCCCGGCGATTCTCACCGGCATCTCATCACCGACGCCTACCGTGGGGGCATGCCTGTCGCGCGACGCAGCCGCACCCCGCGTGCGGTGCTGATCCTCGCGCACGCACGGGACCGGGGGGCCGTGACGGCGGCCCGGGCGCTGCGTCGGGCGGGGTGGCGCGTCGGGCTCGGCTCGAGCCGGGCCGACGGCGGGCTGGCGGGCGCCTCCGACGCGGTCCACGCCCTTCACCCGGTGCCCCGTCCGAGCGGCGAGCAGGGCGCCTTCCTCCGGGGTCTGGGGGCGGCTCTGGCCGAGGGCCGCTACGACGTGGTGGTCGGCTCGGGAGACGACTGGATGGCGGCCCTCGCACACCACCGCGAGCGACTGACCGCGACGGTCGCGCACCCTGCCGCCGCGGTGGTCGCCGCCGGCATGGACAAGCTCACCCTCCACCGGATGGCGCAGGACGCCGGGCTGGCGACCCCGGCGACCCGCACGCTGGCACCCGAGCCCTGGCAGGAGGTCGCGCTGCCGGTGGTGGTCAAGAACCGCCGCCACTGGACGCCCCACCACGACCGGCGGCACCGGATCGAGACAGCGGTGTGCCGCACGTCGGCCGAGCTCGAGCGGCACCTGCTGGCCTTCGCCTCGGAGCACGACGAGCCGGTCCTGCAGGAGCCCGTGGACGGCGTCCTGTCGGCCCTCATCGGGGTCGTGCACGAGGGCAGGCTGACGGGTCGGGTCCAGCAGGTCTCCCCGTGCGTCTTCCCGACCCCCTCCGGCGCCTCGGCCCGGGCCCGCACCGTGCCGGTCGACCCGGTGCTCGCCGAGCGCTGCGAGCTGCTGCTCGGCCGGCTGGGGTGGAGCGGCCTGGTGGAGCTGCAGTTCCTGGTGGGGCGAGACGGCGTCCACCGGCTCATCGACCTCAACGGGCGCTTCTTCGGGTCGCTCGCCCTGGCTGAGGCCGCGCGGCCCGGGCTGGTGGACGCGGGTCTGCGCGCGGGCGCGGTATGCCCGTGCCCGAGCTCGCGGACGGGCGACCCGGGATGCGTTACCAGTGGCTGCCGGGCGATCTGCGACGGGCTGTCCAGGAGCGTCGGGGCGGGGTCGTCGCGGACGTCCTCGGCAGCCTGCGGTGGGGTCTGGGTGCGCGCCACAGCGTCGCCGACCCACGCGACCCCGGGCCGGTGCTGCGGCTCCTCGCCGGCCGGCTGCTGGCGGAGCCGACGGAGGTGGTCACCGCGCCGTCAGCGGCGCACGAGCTGTCGCACGACCTCCAGCGCCACGAAGCGCTCCGGCGCCCGCAGGACCGCCAGGGCGAGCTGGTAACCGAGGGCGGCGGTCACCAGGACCAGCAGCGCCGTGGCCCAGACAGGTTCGGGGTCTATGGCGCCGACGGCGAGGCGGGCCAGCAGCGTCGCGGCCAGCAGCGCGAGAGCGGCGCGGCCTAGCAGCAGCGCACTGGCGCGGACCGGCACGAGGTGGTGCCGGGAGGCCGCCCACCACCCGGTGAGGGTGGCCGCCACGAGCAGCGAGGCCGAGGTGGCGATGACGATGCCGGCGACCCCGAGGACTTGGGCGAGCACGAGGTCGCCCACCACGTTGACGACCATCACGACCGCCCCGATCGCGACGGGACCGCGGGTGTCACCCACGGTGTAGCAGGCGCTGACGAGCACCTGCCGGCACGCGAGGGCCAGCAGTCCCGGCACGAACCACAGCACGGCCACGGCGGTCAGCCGCACCGCGTCGGCGTCGAACGCGCCGCGGCCGAAGGCGAGGGCCACCACCGGGACGGGCGCGACGAGCAGCACGACCGCGACCGGCCCGAGCAGGGTGAGCGACACGGCCAGCCCGCGGTGCACCAGCGGCGGAGCCGGGCGCGACCGTCGTCCTGCGCGGCGGCCGCCGCCATCGCGGGGTAGAGCGGTGCCACCAGCGCGGCCACGACGAGCATCTCCGGCAGGTTGACCAGCCGCCAGCCGAGGAAGACCGCCGAGACGGCGCCCTCGCCCACCGTGGAGGCCACCGCCCGGTCGACGAGGGTGTTGACGTTGAGCATCGCCTGACCGAGCACGAGGGGCGGCAGCATCGCCGTGATCTCGCGCACGCCGGGGGAGTCGCCGCGCAGCCGGGGCCGGACCGGCCAGCGGTGCCGGACGAGGGGCACGAGCTGCAGCGCGAGCCGGGCCAGGGAGCCGACGAGGAAGCCCACCGCGAGCGCGACGACCCCGATGCGGGGGCCGAGCAGTCCCGCGCAGCCGATCATCACCAGGTTGAAGGGCACGCCCTGCAGCGCGCCCCACCGGAAGACGCCGTGCGCCTGCGCCTGCGCCACCAGCAGGTCGGTGGCCGCGACGACGACCGTGGTGACCAGGACGATCCGGGTCAGCAGCACCAGCAGGTCCGCCGCCTCGCCGGTCAGGCCGGGCGCCAGCAGGCGCGACACCGGCGCCGCGGCGATGCCGAGGGCCACGCTCAGGGCCCCGATGCCGACCAGCGCGCGGGTCAGGACGACGTCGAAGGTGCGGTGGCCCCGGCATACCTCCTCGCCGTCGGCCTCCCGGGCCAGCACCGGCGTGCTGGCGCGGGTCAGCGAGGTGCCGAGCAGCCCCAGCACGATGTTGGCCAGGCCGAGCGCGACGAAGTAGGCGTCGAGCTGCGGACCGGCGCCGTAGACCGCGGCGATGACCGCGTCCCGGACGAAGCCGAGCAGCGTGGAGACGCCGGTCAGGCCGGAGACGAGCAGCGCGGCACGGCCGATGCTCGGTCGGGTCACCACCCGGCCGCCCCGCGCCGTCGGCTCAGAGGTTGATCATGTGTCCGGCGATGCCGTGCACGGCCTCCTTCACCGCCTCGCCCAGCGTCGGGTGGGCGAAGACGACGCGCGACATCTCGTCGGCGGTGAGGTCCCAGGTCTGCGCCAGGTTGAGCACCGGCAGCAGCTCGGTGACGTCCGGGCCGATCATGTGCGCGCCGAGGATCTCGTTGTACTTCGCGTCCGCGACCACCTTGACGAAGCCGACGCTCTCGCCCTGGCCCATCGCCTTGCCGTTGGCCGAGAAGGGGAACTGCGCGGTCTTGACGTCGTGCCCGGCGTCCTTGGCCGCCTGCTCGGTCATCCCCATGGAGGCGATCTGCGGGTGGCAGTAGGTCGCGCGCGGGATGAAGGTGTAGTCCAGCGGCATCGTCTCGGCGCCGGCCAGTGTCTCGGCGGCGATGATGCCCTGGGACTCGGCGGTGTGCGCGAGCATGAGCTTCGCGGTGACGTCACCGATGGCATACACGTTGTCGACGTTGGTGCGCAGGTAGTCGTCGACCGCGATGGCGCCGCGGTCGGTGAGCTCCACGCCCGTCGTCTCGAGGCCGAAGCCCTCCACCCGCGGGGCGAAGCCGATCGCGGAGAGCAGCTTGTCGGCCTCCAGCGTCTGCGACTCGCCGCCGTCGGCGGGCGTCACGGTGACCTTGACCCCGTCGCCGGTGTCCTCGACGTTGTCGACCTTGGTGCTCGTCATGATCTTCACGCCGAGCTTCTTGTATTCCTTGGCCAGGGCCTTGGAGATCTCCGGCTCCTCGAGCGGGACGATCCGGTCGAGGAACTCGACGATGGTCACGTCGACGCCGTAGTTGGCCATGACGTAGGCGAACTCGACACCGATCGCGCCGGAGCCGGCGATGACGATCGAGCCGGGTAACTCCTCGTCGAGGATCTGCTCCTCGTAGGTCACGACGTTCTTGCTCACCTCGCGCCCGGCAGCATCTTGGTCACCGAGCCGGTGGCCAGGATGAGGTGGTCGAAGGTCAGCTGCGTGGAGTTGCCGTCCTCGCCCTCGACGTCCATCGAGGTCGCCGAGGTCAGCGTGCCCCACCCGTCCACCTCGGTGATCTTGTTCTTCTTCATGAGGAAGTGGACGCCCTTGACGATGCCCGCGCTGACCTTGCGGCTGCGCTGGTGGGCCGGGGCGTAGGACATGGTCGCCTCGCCCTCGATGCCGTAGAGGTCCTTCTCGTGGTGGAGCGTGTGCGCCAGCGCGGCGTTCTTCAGCAGCGCCTTGCTCGGGATACACCCGACGTTGAGGCAGACCCCGCCCCAGTACTGCTTCTCGACGACGGCCACCTTCTTGCCCAGCTGGGACGCGCGGATCGCCGCGACATACCCGCCGGGGCCGGCGCCCAGGACAACAACGTCATAGTGATCGGCCATGGGCTCACACTAATGCCACACCCGGGGGTTCCGCCCGCGGGTTCCCCCACGCCCGGGGGCTCCGCCCCCGGGTTCCCCCACGCCCGGGGGCTCCGCCCCCGGGTTCCCCCAC